>NZ_RAWB01000140.1 GCF_003612055.1 Corallococcus llansteffanensis | reverse complement strand
GGGCGGCCCTGGGCGTCCGGGGCGTGGCCCGGGCGGTGCGCTGAAAGGGGGCGCGATCAGCGGATGGTGGGGTGTCAACGGAAGTGTCGGGGAGCGGGAAAACATCCTCGCGTTGCGGCGGCCTTTGATTAGAAGGGGCCCCGCATGCGCACCGGGAAGGGTCGGCCGGGCGCGAACGTGAGGAGCAACCTCGATGCGTGGAAACAGCAAGTGGACGGGAATGGCGCTGGTGGCGGGGCTCGCGGTGTCGGCGTCGGCGATGGCGGCGGAAGAGCCCAGCCTGAACAGCGACCCCGGCAAGGCCGCGGACTTCGGTCAGCCGGGCCAGGTGGTCTTGAGCCAGGAGGCCTCCGGCTTCCTCGGCTACAACACCGGCGCGGAAGTCTTCGAAGTGCGCCTGGAGCCGTCGGCGGACTACTTCCTCCAGCAGAACCTGTCGGTGGGCGCCTCGGCGCTGCTGCAGCTGGGCTTCGGTGACGCCACCACGGTGGGCTTGGGCGTGCTGGGCCGCGTGGGCTACAACCTGCCCCTGTCGGAGCGCGTGTCGTTCTGGCCCAAGCTGGGCTTCGGCATCCGCTTCGGCCACGTGCCGAACGCCAGCGACGTGGCCTTCGTCCTGGACGTGAACGCGCCCATCCTGTTCCACGTCACGCCGCACTTCTTCGTGGGCGCGGGCCCGCAGGTGCGCGCCCTCATCAGCGACCGCGGCTTCTTCCTGGGCGCCGAGCAGGGCAACTTCTCCGGCAGCGACGTGACCCTCGGCATCACCACCACCGTGGGCGGCTACTTCTAGGCCCTGCCCGCTTCCCGGCACCCTGGCCGCACGCGAAGGGTGTCGGGAAGCAGCAGGACCCGTGACGTAGGGACGGGCGGGTTGACGTCCCAGGTTGGTTGTGTTGGGTTGGAGGTCACCATGTCCGTGCTCCCGTTCTCCCCCCGCCTGCCCGCGTTCGCGCCCATCCATCCGTTGGGGCGGGGACCGCTGGGCGAGTGGGTGTCGCTGGTGTGGCCCCTGGAGCAGGGCGAGCAGGGCGAGCGTCCCCTGGTGGTGAAGACGTTCCTGCTGGCGCCGGGGCTCGCGCCGGAGACGCGGCTTCCGCTGGAGGAGGCGCTGACGCGGGCGGTGCCGCTGCGGCATCCCGGCATCGCGCGGCTCCACGGCTTCCAGGTGGACGCGCGCGACACGCTGACGGTGGTGTCGGACTACGTCCCCGGCTGTTCGCTGGCCACGGCGCGAAGGCGCGCGGTGGGGCGGGGCACGCGGCTGTCGGAGGCGTTCGTGTGCCACGTGGGCGCGGAGGTGGCGGGCGCGCTGCACGCCGCGCATGCGACGAAGGTGGTGCACGGGGACGTGCGGCCCAACCGCATCCGGCTGGGGCCCCGGGGCGAGGTGACGCTGACGGACTTCGGGCTGCGGCCCGCGTGTCGGCTGCTGCGCCGCTTCACGTCGCCCGCGAGGCCGGACGTGGTCGCGCCGCTGCCCGTCCCGGAGGAAGCAACAGAGGCCCCGGTGGAGGCGCGCGAGGACCTGCGCGCCCTGGGGCGGGTGCTGCTGGAGCTGCTCACGGGCCGCCCTGGAAGTCCGGCCGCGGGAGCGCGGCTCGAGGAGTCGCTGCGCGAGCTGTCCCCCGCGCCGAGGGAGGTCCTGCGACGGCTGTTGCTGGACGCGCCCGGTGAGGAGGACACGGGGGCGCGGTTGCAGGCGGACCTGCGGGCGTGCCTGGACGGTGGCACGAAGGGTCGTCCGGGCGCGGAATGGGTGCGCGAATTGGCGGCCTTGCCGGGCTCGGGTCCGTTGACGCCGGTGGATGTGTACGTGGGTGCGGCGTCGGTGATGACGGCGTCGGTGCCGGTGCGGGAGCGCGTGCTGAAGTCCTGAGGGCCGCCTGCCGTGCCCGGGAGCGTGCGGGCGGGGATCCGCGAGGGGGCATGGACGGCCCCTGGGGGGATCCCGCTAGGCTCCGGGAGTGATCACGTCCGTCCACTTCGAGCACTTCCGGTGTCTGCTTGGCGTGAAGCTCGCGCTGGAGCCGTTGACCGTCCTGATGGGGCCCACGGCGTCGGGGAAGACGGCGATGCTGGAGGGGCTCCAGCATCAGCTCGCGTACGAGCCCACGGACTTCTGGCGTCTGGATGAGAAGCGGCCGCTCTCCATCGAGTGGACGTACGCGCACGGGGACCGCACGTGCGTGGTGTATCCGTTCAACGTGATGGACACGCTGCCCGGCCAGGGGCACTCCACGCAGCAGCTGGCGCTGAGCATGGAGGCGCTGCGCGCGGGGGGCTCTTCCGCGAAGGCGACCTGGCTGGAGCGCAAGGGCGGCAACCTCGCGAGCGTCTTCGCGGCGCTGCCTTCGTCCACGCGGGAGATCATCTCGAAGGAGCTGGCCCGGCGCGTGCCGTCCCTGTCCGAGGTGGACGTGGCGCGCGAGCTGGAGAACCGCTCCTTCCGGCTGCGCTTCCGCGACCGCTGGAGTCCGGACGTGTGGTTCGGCCCCGAGCACGTGTCGGACGGGGTGCTGTGGTTGCTCGCGTTCCTGGTGCTGCCCTATCAGCGGCCCCTGCCGGAGCTGCTCACGCTGGACGAGCCGGAGCGCTTCCTGCACCCGGGGCTGGTGCGCGAGGTGCTGGAGCTGTTGCGAGCGATGACGCGCGGCGAGTCCACGGGAGGCCAGCCGGTGCAGGTGGTGTTGTCCACGCACTCGCCGGACCTGCTGGAGCACGTGCGTCCGGAGGAGGTGCGCCTGTTGTCGCGAGATCTGTCCGACGGCGCCGTGCGCGTGCACCCGGCGACCACGGCATCGCTCCACTGGCGGCGCGAGTGCCGGGAGCTGTTGGACTCGCTGTAGGGCCCGCGCTGTCCACCAGCGCACGGCCCCTGCTCCTCGAGTGACCGCCGTGTGACGCTCCGTGCGGTGGGGCCCCGGTTGTGCGCCGGCCCCGGTGGGCCACTCCTAACGTGGGCCTCTTCGCCCACCCATGCCCCTGCTCCTGCCCATCCTGCTGGCCCTGGCGTGCGCGCCGCTCGCGTATGTCGCGGGCCGGTGGCGCCCGGGGGCCGCGGCCTGGGTGGGCGCTTCTTTGGCCGTGGCCTCGCTGGTCGCGCTCGGCTGGGAGCTGACGCTGGGGCCCGCGCGCCTCGTCCTTCCCTGGGCGCCCACGTGGGGCCTGTCGCTGGAGTTCACGCGGGATGGACTGTCCGGCCTCTATGCGGTGATGGCCCTGTCCGTCGGGGCGCTCGTCGTCCTGTACTCGCGCGCGTACCTGCCGCACCACCTGGAGCTGAAGCACCGGCCCGCTCGCGACGAGGTGCGCTTCCACGTCCTCATGCTGTCCTTCATGGCCGCCATGGTGCTGCTCGTCACCGTGGATGACCTGCTGCTGCTCTTCGTGGCGTTGGACCTCACCACCATCGTCTCGTACCTGCTCATCGGCTACGACCGCGACGACCCGGAGTCCCGCGCCGCCGCGCTGCTGTCGCTGGTGCTCACCGGCGCCACCTCCGTCGTCTTCTTCGCGGGCGCGATGACGCTGGGCCTCCAGTACGGCACCTTCTCCCTGCCGCTCGTCTTCGAGCGCGCCGCGACCTCGCCCGCGTCCACCGGCGCGCTGGTGTGCCTGGCCGTGGGCGCGCTGGGCAAGAGCGCGCAGGTGCCGTTCCACTTCTGGCTGCCGCGCGCCATGGCCGCGCCCACGCCCGTGTCCTCGTACCTGCACTCGGCGGCGATGGTGGCCGCGGGCGTCTTCCTCCTCCAGCGCCTCTACCCGCTGTTCGCCCCGGCGGTGGCCGTGCGCGACGGGCTGCTCGCCCTCGGGTTCCTGTCCATGGCCGTGGGCAGCCTCCTGGCCCTGGTGGCGGATCCGTTCAAGCGCGTGCTCGCGTACTCCACCATCGCGCAGTACGGCTATGCGCTGGTGCTCGTGGCGCTGGGCTCGGAGGGCGCGCCGCTCTACGTCGCCGCCCACGCCCCCTGCAAGGCGGCCCTGTTCCTCACCGTCGGCGCGGTGACCCAGGTCACGGGCAGCAAGAAGCTCTCCCAGGTCAGCGGCCTGCGCCACTCCCTCCCCGTGCTCGCGGGCGCGAGCGCCGTGGCCGCCGCGGGGCTCGCCGCGCTGCCCCTCACCGTGGGCTTCTTCAAGGACGAGGTCTTCTTCCACGCGCTCGTGCAGAAGGGCCCCGCGTTCATGGCCGCCGGACTCGTGGGCGCGGGCCTGACGCTCGCGTACACGCTGCGCCTCTGGTGGGGCCTCTTCGGGGGCGCGCGCCAGGACGTGCCCGCCGCGCCCCGGCTCCTCGTCGCCCCCGTCGTCGTGCTCGCCGCGTCCGTGCTCGCGGGCGGCCTCCTGCCGGGCCTCCTCGTCGCGCCCGCCCGCGCCGCCGCCTCGGCTTCCATGACGCGCGGCGAGCCTGCCACGCTGGAGCTCGCGTACCACCTGGATGCCCGGGCGGAGAACCTGCTGGCCATGGGCGCCTGGGCGCTGGGCGCGGTGTTGTTCGCCACGCGCCTCGCCTGGACACCCGGGCTCGCGCGCGTGCTGGATGGCACCTCCCGGTTCGGCCCCGAGCACGGTTACCGGCTGTTGCTGCACCAGTTGGACCGGCTGTCGACGTGGCTGCACGAGCTGGAGGTGCGCGACCTGCGCGACCGGGTGGCGTCGGTGCTGGTGCCCACGGGCCTGCTGGGCCTGACGGTGCTGTGGGTGACGCCGCTGCGCCACCGCTTCATCCCCGGCACGGTGGGGTGGGCGGACCTGACGCTGGTGATGGCGCTGGCGTTCGCGTCCGCGGCGGCGCTGGCCACGCTGCGCGCCCGGGGCCACCTGGTGCTGGTGATGCTCATCTCCTGCGTGGGCTTCAGCCTGGCCATGGTGTTCGCTTTCGCCGCCGCGCCCGACGTGGCCCTCACCTCCGTGCTGGTGGAGACCACCTTCACGCTGCTCTTCGCGGGGCTGCTCGCCCTGCTCCCCGACCGCCGGCTGGCGCGCGCGCAGCAGGAGGCCCAGCAGCCGCGCGACCGCGACCGCTTCTCCGCGGGCATCGCGGGCGTCAGCGGCTTCCTCCTGAGCTGGAGCGCCCTGTCCCACCTCGAGGCCGACCGCGTGGGCACCCAGACGGTGAAGCTGGCGGAGGTCGCGCACTCGCCCAACGTCGTCGCCGCCGTGCTCACCGACTTCCGCGGCCTGGACACCGTGGGGGAGATGAGCGTCGTGGTGGCCGCGCTCCTGGGCGTTACCAGCCTCCTGGGGCTGAAGGGGAAGCGCTGACATGCGTTCGTTCGTCCCGCCCCTGTCGCGCATGCTGGTGTGGCCGTCGTTGATCATCGCCCTGGCCCTCTGGCTCAAGGGCGGCACGGAGGTGGGCGGCGGCTTTCCCGCCGGGGCGCTCGCGGGGCTCGTGGTGCTGCTGCAGTACGTGGTGACGGGCCGCGAACAGGCCCGGCGCTACGTGGCGGTGCGGTACGCGGCGCCGCTCGCGGGCGTGGGCCTGCTGCTGGTGGTGGGCACCGCGTTCCTGCCCGTGCTCGCGGGGTACACCCCGGTGAGCCTCTTCCCCCGGCCGGGGCAGCCCGGCCTGGGCGCGGGCGCGTTCCACCTGCACACCGCGCTCGTCTTCGAAGGGGGGCTGATGCTCATCGTCTTCGGGCTCGTGGTCACCGTCATCGACCGGTTCGCGCTCAGCACCTCCACGGAAGAGGAGTCCGGGCCATGATCCTCATCGCGTCCCTGGTGGTGGGCCTGCTGTTCGCGTGCGGCGTGCGCATGGTGCTGGAGCGCGAGCTGGTGCGCGTGGCGTGCGGCACCGTGCTCATCACCAACTCCAGCGTGCTGCTCATCCTCGCGGGCTCCTTCCCGGAGCGCGGCGAGGCCGTGCACGTGCAGCCGGGCTGGCCGGTGACGGACCCCGTGCTCCAGTCGCTGGCGCTCACGGCCATCGTCATCGGCTTCGCGGTGTCCGCGCTGCTGCTCACGCTGGTGCACCGCACGCAGCGCGCGCACGGCTCGCTGCGCACGGACCGGCTGGTGGAAGCGGAGCTGAAGCGCGTGCACGACACCGAAGGGGAGCGGCCTGTATGACGCCCATGCCCCTCTGGGGACCGCTCCTCCTGCCGTGGGTGCTGGCCGCGGTGCTGGCGTTCCTGGACGGCCGGCGCGCGTGGGTGGCGTGGCTGGGCATCGCGACCCTGGCCGCGACGCTCGTGTGCACGGCGCTGCTCCTGCCGCAGGCCTGGAGCGAGCACCCGCCCGAGTTCGTCACCGGCGGCTGGCCGGTGGGCGTGGGCATCCGCCTGCGCGCGGACGCGCTGTCCATCGTGTACGCGCTGGTGTCCACCGCGGTGCTGCTGGGCACGCTCGTCTACGAGCACGTCGCCGGGGGCATCACGTCGCGCAGCTTCCCCTCGCTGGTGGTGTTCCTGGGCGCGGGCCTCACGGGCGTGTTCTTCACGTCCGACGCGTTCAACTTCTACGTCTTCTTCGAGCTGGCGATGACGTCCGCCTTCGCGCTGGCGTCCTACGGGGAGCAGCCCCGCCACCTGCGCGCCGCGTTCACCTTCGTGGTGGTGAACCTGATGGGCTCCACGCTGTTCCTCACCGCGGTGGTGATGCTGTACCTGACCACCGGCACCCTGGACATGCAGTCCATCGTCGCGTGGGGACAGGCGCACGACCCGCACGCGCTGGTCGTCCCGGGCACGCTGCTGCTCTGCGCGTTCGGCGTGAAGCTGGGCTTCTTCCCGTTCCACTTCTGGGCGCCGGCCGTGTACCGCGACGCGGGCCCCACGGTGGCGGCGCTGCTCGCGGGGGCGCTGGCGAACATCGGCAGCTATGGCCTCATCCGCTTCGGCGCGGACGTGATGCCGCAGGTGGTGGAGCGCGGCCGGCCGCTGCTGGAGGTCCTGGGCGCCGCGAGCATCCTCTACGGCTCCGTGCTGGCGCTGTCTCGGCGGGACACGCGCGAGGTGCTGGCGTACGCGTCCATCACCCAGGCGGGGCTCATCATCGCGGCGCTGGGGCTGGGCGGCCGGGAGGGCCTGTCCGCGGCGGTGGCGCTGGCGCTGGCGGGCTCCGTGGACAAGACGGCGCTGTTCCTCGCGCAGGACCGGGGCGGCGAGCGCGCCCGCAGGGCCTACTCCGTGGCGGCCTTCAGCACGGCGGGCGTGCCCCCCACGGCGGGCTTCTGGTCCAAGGCGTGGCTCTTGAGGGCCGCGCTGGAGCGGGGCCACCCGCTGCTCGCGGGGCTGGTGGTGCTGGCGAGCGTCCTGTCCCTGCTGGCCCTCTTCCGCGCCTACCAGCGTGAACAGTGGCTGCGGGAGGGCGCGGCCCTGCACCGTGGCACGGGCGCGGTGGTGTTCGCCCTGTCCCTGGCGCTCGTCGCGACGGGCCTCTGGCCGGAGCCGCTGCTGCGCGCGGGCCGGGCCGCCGTCGCGGGCCTGGGGGTGCGGCGATGACGCTGCGCACGGCCGCGCGCGTGCTGGCCCTGGCGCTGCTCTACGCGGCGATGGTGGGCAGCCTCCACCCGGTGGACCTCGCGGTGGGCGCGGTGCTGGCCGTGGGCGTGATGCGCCTGTTCCCGATGGCGGGCCTGTCCCCCGCGCTGGACGCGCGCGAGCGGTGGCGACGCCTGATGCACCTGCCGCGCTTCGGCGGGGCGCTGGTGGTGCTGGTGGTGAAGAGCTGCGTGCAGGTGCTGCGGGTCAGCTTCGGACGGAGCGGTCGCGAGGACCGCTCGGGCGTGGTGGACGTGCCCATGGGCGAGCGCACCGCGCGGGGCGTGCAGCTGTCCTCGTGGGTGATGTCCCTGGCCCCGGGCACGGTGCTGCTGGAGTTGGACTGGGAGCGCCGCGTGATGCGCATGCACGCGCTGGACGCGTCGGATCCCGAAGGGCTGCGCAGGCAGCAGGACGACTTCTACCAGCGCTACCAGCGCGCGGTGTTTCCTTAAGGGAGGACGACCCGGTGCACGAGACCTTCTTCACCCTGGCCATCCTCTGGATGGTGGGCCTGCTGGGCGCGCTGGTGCTGCTGGCGTCGCGGCAGCGCTCCGCCGCGGACGTGCTGATGGCGGTGGACACCCTGGGCCTGGTCATCTGCGCGGTGCTCGCGCTGTACGGCGCCACGCGCGGCGAGGCCGGCTACCTGGACGCGGCGCTGGTGCTGGCGCTGCTCTCCTTCGTGCAGACGGTGGCCGGGGCGCGCTACCTGCATCACGGCCGCGCCTTCCGCGACGACGAGAAGGAATCCCGATGATGGCCGCGCTCCTTCAGTGGGTGTCGGACGGGCTGGTGGCGCTGGGCCTGCTCTTCATCACCGGCGCCCTCATCGGCATGTACCGGCTGCCGTCGGTGCTCACGCGGGTGCACGCCGCGGGCGCGGTGCCCTTCGGCGCGGTGTTGGTCATCCTCGGCGCGACGCTCGCGACCGGGGACCCGAAGCTGCTGCTCCGGGGGCTGCTGGTGGCCGCGTTCCTGATGCTCACCATCCCCAGCTCCGCCCACGCCATCGCCTGGCTGGCGGAGAGCCGTCCCGACTCCGCCCACGAGGGGGCCCGTCCGCGTCCGCCCGTCACGCCCACGAACGAAGGCGCAAGGCCTCCCGAGCCCTGACCCACCGCGAGCTCCGGGGCGTGAGCGCGCGGATCGCCGCCTCCGTCACCACGCCGTACAGGGCCGTCTGCGCCACGAGCCACGCGTGCTCCTGGAGCGTCCAGCCGCGGGTCGCCTCGGTCGCCTTGAACACCGGGAAGGCCAGGTGCTCGAAGGCCAGCACGCCCAGGCCCAGCAAGAGCCCCCGGGGAATCAGGGACCAGCGCTCCTCCGCGGGCCCCACCAGACTCCAGGCCACCGCGAGCATGGGGGAGTAGGCGGCGCGGAAGCCCCACGCCCAGCGCCGTCCCTCCTCCGGGGTGAGCTCCCGCTGCAGCACGCGGCCCATCAGCCGCTGGGCGATGAAGCGGGCCGCATAGGGCGGCGGCCTGCCCAGCGAGGCGTTGCGCACGGAGATGAGCACCCGCAGGGCCAGCCCGCCCAGGGTTCCCGCGACGCAGGCGTTGATGAAGCGGTTCGACATGGGTTCACCCCTTCATCAGGTTGCGCATGACGAACCAGAGGTTGGCCGGGCGCTCCGCCAGCCGTCGCATGAAATACGGATACCAGTGCTTCCCATACGGGACATAGACACGCACCGGATGGCCTTCCTTGATCAACCGCTCCTGCAGGTCGCGGCGGATGCCATACAGCATCTGGAATTCGAAGGCGCCGCGCGGCAGGTGGTGGCGCGCGGCGTGCTCCAGCGTGGCGTCAATCATCCGCTCATCATGCGTGGCGATGCCGTGATACACGCCGCTGTCCAACAGGATGCGCATGCAGCGCACGAAGTGGTCGTCCACGTCCTTCTTGTCCGGGAAGGCCACCTGTGGACCCTCGAGGTAGGCCCCCTTGCACAGCCGGATGCGGATGCGTTCGGCGCACAGGGCCTTCGCGTCCGCCTCCGTGCGGCGCAGGTAGCTCTGGAGGACGGCGCCCACGTGGGGCTCGCCGAACTCCGCGTGCAATTCCCGCACGATGTCCAGGGTCGCCTGCGTGACGGCGCTCTCCTCCATGTCCACGCGCACGAACGAGCCGCGCGCCGCCGCGTCCGCCACCACCGCGCGTGCGTTCTGGAGCGCCAGCCCCTTGTCGAACAACAGGCCGCACTGCGTGAGCTTCAGGGACACGTTGGCCTTCACGCCCACCTGGTCGATGCGCGCGAGCAGCCGTTGGTACTGGCGCACCTCGTCCCGCGTCTCCTGGGGCGTGCGCACCGCCTCGTTGAGGTGGTCGAAGCTGGCCATCAGCCCCCGGTCCGACAGGGCCCGCACCGCGTCCACCGCCTCCTCCAGCGTCTCGCCCGCGATGAAGCGCGAGGCCAGCTCCCGGAAGGGTTTGAGCCGCGTGGCCACGTCCTTCAAGTTGGACTGGCGCGACAGGAACAGCAGGGCGGAGCGGGACAGGTGGTCGGCGGCGGTCGTCATTCGGAGGTCTTCCCCTGGAGGAAGAGATAACGATTGCTCAGTCGAGGTGCCGCGCGAGGAAGTCCGACACGCGCGCATTGAACGCTTGCGGATGGCTCATGTACGGCAGGTGACTGGCCGTCTTCAGGAACTCCAACTCCGCCCCCGGCACGCGCGCCGCCACGTCCCGCGCGGCGGACGGAGGCACCAGCAGGTCGCGGCCGCCTTCGATGATGAGCGTGGGCACGCGCAGCTCCCCCAGCCGGTGCAGGAAGTCCGCGGCCAGGATGTCGCGCAGCCGGCGCATCAACTCCAGGGGCGACAGCCGCCGGGCCTCGCGGACGATCTCCGCCCGCGCCTCCGGGGGCAGCGCCGAGCCGCCCAGCACCCGGGCCACCGTGGGCGCGAAGACATACGCGAGCGGCCGGGGCGCGCGCACCAGCGTGGACAGGGTCAGCGCCAGCCGCCGCACCCGTCGCACGCCGGCCACCGGGGACACCAGCACCAGCGCCTTCACCCTCGCCGGGTGCTCCAACGCATACGCGATGGACACCAGGCTTCCATAGGAAGAGCCCATCAGCGCGAAGCGCGCCGGGAGCCGGGCCTCCGGGTGGTTGAGCACCGCCAGGTTCCACTGCAGCGGCGTGTGGGTCGCGGGCGTCTTGAGCGGCGGCGTCCAGAGCAGCAGCCGGTAGGCGTCCGCCAGGGGCTCCATGGGCGCGAAGGAGCGGCCACTGGCGCCCAGGCCCGGAAGACACACCACCGTGCGCGACACGTCCCTGCTGCCATGCGGGAAGGTGAACAGGCGCACCGGCGTGCCCCGGACGGAGCGCTCTTCACACCCCAGGTGGGCATAGCCCCGCTGGATGTCTTCCACGTCCGGGACCAGCGGCGGCACGCGGTCCCTCGGCGAGGCGTGGGTGGTGACAGGGGCGGTGGCATCAAGCATGGCAGGCCCTCAGCAGCAGGCGGCGGACGCTGGCGGCCACGTGGTCGCGGAAGGCCCGCAGGCGCGACTCGGACGCGCCCGGCGGGGGCGGCTCTTCGGGCTCGCCCACCGCGAAGGTGAGCTGCACGGGCAGGGGCAGCGGCCCCAAACCCATCACCAGCGGCATGCGGTACTTGTCCTCTTGCGCCAGCTGCCAGCACAGCCGGTCCTCGCCCGGGGGCCAGAAGAAGGTGTCGTCCACGCCAAACCCCGCGAAGGGCACCACCGGCACCCCCGCCTTCATGGCCAGCCGGACGAACCCCAGCGCGCGCTCCCAGCGCAGCCGGTAGCGGCCCTGGCTGCGTTTGAACGTCTCCCGGGCCCCGCCCGGGTAGCACACGACGAGCTGCCCGTCGGACAGCGAGCGCAGCGCGTTCTCCGGCGTGCCCTCCACCCCGCCCAGCCAGGGCAACACGGTGCGAACCAGGGGAATCTTGAAGAACCCCCGCTCCGCGAGCCCCAGGGGATAGCGCCCCGTGGCCGAGTGCAGCAGGTGGAAGAAGGCCGGCGTCTCGTATCCCCAGACGCCGTGGTTGCCGACGAGCAGCAGGGCGCCCTCACGGGGCAAATGTTCAGCACCCACCAGTCGGGCACGGTGGTAGCGCGCGGAGAGGGCCGCGCCGGTCTCCGCGACCCGGAGCACGGCACGGCGAACGCTTGCGAGTGGGGTTTGCACGGTGGAGCCAAGATGGAACCGCCCGCGCGAGCCGGCACCGGGCTGGCAGGCGGCCGGTCAGGGGCTCCGCCGCTGTTGTCATCATGCCAATGGATGTCGGGGATTGCCTGCCAGCAGGCTGGCTTTCACGGCGGCGCGCCAGAAGAGACCCGGCGCGGTTGTCTGCCTCCATCCCCATGCCGATGCTTGGACCATGGCGGCGTCCATGGCGGGGTCCTTCGACATTCTCGTGGAGCAACACCGTGAGCTGGAGGCGCTGCTGGAGCGCCTGGACACGGAGACGGACCCGGAAGAGTTGCTGGTGCAACAGGAGGCCTTCTCCCGCCTGCTGCGTCTGCATTCCCGCCTGGAGGAACGCCACGTGTACCCGCTGGTGACGCGCGTGGAGGGCCGCGCCCGCGCCCGCGAGGAGGCCGAGGATCATCTCACCTTGCGAGAATTGCTGGAGGAGTTGCAGGAGCTGACGCCTCGTGGCGCGGAGTGGCAGGCGCGCCTCTTCACCCTCCAGGACCTGGTCGTGGCGCACGTGCAGGCCACGGAACATCTGTTGCTGCCCCGACTGGCCACCTCCCTGGATCCGGGCGAGCTGGAGGATCTGGAACACGACCTGGCACTGACGTGCGAGGAGCTGTTGGAGCGCTCGCAACGCACCCCCGCCGCCGGTCGTGGTGCGTTGTTGGAAGCCCTGCATTGGGATGCCTAAAAGCCGTGCGGTAGCGCCTTCCAGGCGCTTGTTCCCGGCTTTTCACGCCCGCTGATACGCAGTGGCGTCACAACTTTTTATCGCTTCCTTCGACAATTGGCTTTCTGGAAGGTATTGGTAGTCCCGCGTGCCGGTTCACGCCAAGGCAAAGCTCCCCCCTAAACCGAGGATAGTTCGAAATGTCAGTTGACAAGGCGTTCCGCGAGATGATTCGCAACGAGATTGAAGTGCAGTTGAAGCCCCTGCGTGATGTGGTTTCGCGTCTGGAGTCTGGGACGGCGGACCTGGATGCGCTGCGCAGCGTGGCCGAGCGGCTGGCGCCCCTGGCGCAGGTGGTGGGTCCGCTCTTCGGCGCGCAGGCGCCCGCGGCTGGCAAGGCGGGGCGTCGCCCCGTGGGCCGTCCGGCGGGCCGCGCGGCCGTGAGCGCGCCGGTGGCGGCGCCGGTCGGTGGCAAGCGTCGGGGCCGCAAGCCGGCGGCGGACGGCGGCGCGCGCGAGTGCGCCATCAAGGGCTGCGGCAAGCCCAGCCGCACCAAGGGCTACTGCGCGGCGCACTACCAGAAGCTGCGGATGCTGGAGAAGACCAACCGCCGCCCCGAGGCCTGGTCCGACTACGCGAATCCGAACAGCGTGGAGGACATCAAGCTGCCCCGTGGCCGCGCCGCCTCCAAGGCGCTCGCGGAAGCCGCTCAGAAGAACGCTTAAGCAGTACGTTGCCCCGGCCCGGGCAGAGGTGAACCACGCTCCCGTACGGGAGGACGTGGGAGGTATATCCGCGCGGAGGATGTGCTTGCGCCGCGAGGTGGTTGGTGCGCATGAATGCCCGGGCCATGAGCAAACGCGACCTGGAGCCTGGAATCGTCACGGACCTCGCCGGCCGGACGACCTACGGTGACTATCTGCAGTTGGACCGGTTGTTGTCCGCGCAGGTGCCCCGTTCCCAGCCTCCGCACCACGACGAGTTGTTGTTCATTGTCCAGCACCAGACGAGCGAGCTGTGGATGAAGCTGCTCATCCACGAGCTGTCCGCGTGCATCCGCTACATCCAGGCGGACCGGCTGGAGCCGTCCTTCAAGATCTTCGCGCGCGTCGCGCACATCCAGCGGATGCTCTTCGAACAGTGGAGCGTGCTGGAGACGCTCACGCCCAACGAGTACCTGGAGTTCCGCGACACGCTGGGCCACGCGTCGGGCTTCCAGAGCGCGCAGTACCGCGAGGTGGAGTTCCTGCTGGGCAACAAGGACGAGAGCGCGCTCAAGCCCTTCAAGCACGTGCCCCACGTGCACGCGGAATTGGAGCGGCTGTTGGAGTCCCCGGGCATCTACGACGAGTTCCTGCGCCACCTGGCGCGCAAGGGGCACGACGTGCCGGCGAGCCACGTGGAGCGCGACTGGCGTCAGCCGTATGAGAAGAGCGCCCAGGTGATGGAGGTGTTCCGTCGCATCTACGAGGACACGGAGAAGCACTGGGACGCGTATGAGATGTGCGAGAAGCTGGTGGACACCGAGGAGCGCTTCCAGCTCTGGCGCTACCGGCACATGATGACGGTGATGCGCATCATCGGCTTCAAGCAGGGCACGGGCGGTTCGTCCGGCGTGGGGTTCCTGCGCAAGGCCTTGGACCTGCGCTTCTTCCCGGAGCTGTGGGACGTGCGCACGACGCTCGCGCCACCCGTGAGGCCCCGGGGCCCGGCGTAGGGTTCGCGCTCCCCTGCATGCTCCGCGGGCGGAAGGGTACGGGGTGCCGGCCCGGGCGCGGGCTTCCTAGCTTGAGAGAGGTCAAACCCTCTCACCTGGGAAGGAGCCACCATGGGCGAGCACGAAAGCCCCCGGAAGGAACCGCAGCTTCCGGAGGACGAACAGGAGATCAAGCGTCAGGCGGGGGACCGTCCCCTCCCCACGCCCGGCCACATCGGCCACCTGCCCGACGACGCGCGGGGACCCGGCATGGGCGTGGTCCTGCCCGAGGGCGGCGGAGATTGAAAAGACGTCTCGCGTGAAACATCCGGATACCGGAGCCAGGGGGCCTTCCGGGGCTCCCGGCGCCGGGGTACACCCAGGGGAAGCGTGTCAGACGGGCATGAGAGTGTCCGGGCATGGCCCTACCTGCTAGATTGGTTGTCCCAGAGATGACCCGAAAGCCCGCGACCTACGCTGACCTCGAAGCGCTCCCCTCGAACCAGGTAGGGGAGATTGTCGATGGCGAGCTGTATGCGACCCCACGCCCCGCGACGCCGCATGCCTCCGCGGCTTCCTACCTCTACGGCGTGCTTTGGGGGCCCTTCGGCCGGGGACATGGGGGGCCCGGAGGATGGATCCTCCTCTTCGAGCCGGAGCTGCACCTGGGCCGCGACGTCCTGGTGCCGGACATGGCGGGCTGGCGCCGGGAGCGCGTTCCCAAACTGCCGCATGTGGTGGGCATCACGATGGCGCCAGATTGGCTGTGCGAGGTGTTGTCCCCCTCCACGGCCCGCCTGGACCGGACCCGGAAGCTGGTGGCCTATGCCCGGGAGGGCGTGAAACACGTGTGGCTGGTGGACCCGCTCCTGCGAACCCTGGAGGTCTTCCGTCTGGAGGGGCCGCACTACGTGTTGCTCGCGACGCATTCGGAAGCGGAGACGGTCCAGGCGGAACCCTTTGAAGCGCTCGCCCTGGAACTTCGCGTCCTGTGGGAGGACGTCGAGTAGGGTTGAGCGCACCATGTCCGTGCCCGCGGAAGTTCCGCTGCTCTTCGAACAGGCCCACATCCTCTGCTACCGCACGTTCGACATCGCGGAGGAGATCGACCTGGAGCGCGCGCGCAAGGCGTTGTCGGAGGACTCGCGCCGGCTGAAGCTGTCGCGTGAGAACAGCCAGTACATCCAGCTGCCCAACCCTCCGGTCGCCTATGAGCTGGGCCGCAAGCCGCTCGCGCTGCGCGGCGGCCCTGTCACCGTGGACGCCACCGCGCGCCTGTTCGACCATGGCGCCGCGTCCATCATCCTGCGCGTCCCCGTGACGTCCGGCACCACCTGGGAGACGCTCACCGAGGTCGCTGACGAGCTCTATGACAGCCAGGCCCTGGAGGACCTGGCGCTGGAGCTGGTGGAGGGCGTGCGCCGCACCATCGCCTCCGCGACGCAGGGGCCGCACCTCTGGGACCAGAGCGAGAGCTACACCGTCATCTTCGCCGAGCGCCTCCAGGGCAACCCTTCCGCGGAGGAGCTGTTCCAGCGCGCGGACCTCGCGCGGCTGCTGCTGGGCGAGGTGGGCACGCCGGACCTCGCGCCGCGCGAGCGCGAGGCCGTCACCCAGGTGCGCTTCAGCTACACCGCCCACGACCTGGTCGTCGTGGATTGGAACTCCGCCTTCGTCTACGAGCCGTCCGGCTCGCGCGACATCCCGGACCTGCTGGAGATCGCCAACGCGCAGCTGCTGGAGTTCCGCTACTACGACGAGCGGTTGGACAAACACATCGCCCGCATCCACGACGAGGTGCAGGCGCGCAAGCCCGGCTGGGGCACGCTGTTCCGCAGCCCCTACCGCAGCCTCGCGCGAGAGACGCTGGGCACGCTCGTGGACCTCAACGAGTTCGTGGAGCGGGTGGAGAACAGCCTGAAGATCATCGGCGACTTCTACCTGGCCAAGGTCTACGAGGGCGCCGTGCGCCGCATGCGCATCCCCGCGTGGCAGGCCTCCGTCACGCGCAAGCAGCAGCTGCTCGCGCAGACGTATGGCCTGCTCAAGGGAGAGGTGGACATCGACCGTTCCCACATCCTGGAGATCATGATTGTCGCGTTGATCGTCCTGGAGCTCGTCCTCGCCTTCACCCGCGTCTTCCCCCACTGACCCTGGGTTCCAGGACACCCTGGAGGGCTGGAGGCTTCAGGGGCGGGGTTGGGCTACGCTGTGCGGCAGGGCGCGCGCCGGGCCGCCCGTGTCTCGCTCCCGGTTCTGTCGCCAGGGGGCGGAGGTTGCCGCATGAGTGCTTCGAGCCCCCTCTTCGGTGACCTGTTGCTCAAGCTGGGCGTCGTCTCGCCGGGGCAGGTGCAGGAGGCGCTCGCGTTGCAGGCGCTCACCGGGCAGCGCGTGGGCGAGGCGCTCATCTCCCTGGGCTACGTGTCGCGCGAGCAGATTCAAGACGCGCTCGGCGAGGCGCTGGGCCTGAACCAGGACAAGGGGCCCGCGCAGCCGCCGCTGGGCGAGCTGCTGGTGGGGCTCAAGTACGTGACGCTCGCGCAGCTGGCGGAGTCCCTGGCGCGGCAGCGGCGCGACGGGCGCCGGCTGGGGGAGATCCTCGTCGAGCAGGGGCACTGCACGTACAAGCAGATCTACGAAGCGCTGGGCGTGCAGAACCGCATCGCCGGGCGGCAGGACCTGCCCCGCCCCGCGATGGAGGGGCGCCGCCGCGTGGTGGTGGTGGACGACAGCCCCCTGGCGTGCGCGTTCGTGCAGGAGGGGCTGGTGGCGCTGGGCTACGAGGTCCTGTGCTTCCAGGACCCGTACGAGGCGCTGGAGGGCATGGGCCGGCTGCAGCCGTCCATCGTGCTGAGTGACCTGGAGATGCCGGGGCTGGACGGCGTGGAGCTGTGCCGGCGGCTGAAGGAGGGCCCGCGCAGCGCCATCCCCATCATCGTGCTCACCGCGAACGACCGGGAGGCGGAGCGCGTTCGGGGCCTGCGCGCGGGCGCGGACGACTACGTGAACAAGTCCGCGTCCATGGACGAGCTGGCGGCGCGCATCGAGAGCGTGGTGCGCCGCACGGGCGAGACGGAGCGCATGCGCAAGCTGTTCGCGCGCTACACGTCCGACGCGGTGGTGGAGGAGATCCTCAAGAGCGCGGACGCGGCGGTGCTCGCCGGAGAGAAGCGCGAGGTGACGGTGCTGTTCGCGGACATCCGCAACTTCACCGGGCTCGCGGAGAGCCTCCCGCCCGAACAGGTGGTGGCGGTGCTCAACCAGGTGCTGGGCCGGCTGTCGGACGCGGTGCTCACCTGCGGCGGCACGCTGGACAAGTTCCTGGGCGACGGGCTGATGGCGGTGTTCGGCGCGCCGGTGGCCCGCCCGGACGACGCGCTCCGGGGCCTGCAGTGCGCGAAGATGATGATGGAGGCCTTCGTGGAATTGCGCGCGGTGGCGGAGGCCGAGTGGGTGGCCCACGGCCGCGAGGGGCAGCCCCTGGTGCTGGAGCTGGGCGTGGGGCTCAACTCGGGCGTGGTGGTGTCCGGGAACATCGGCAGCGCGCTCCGGGCCGAGTACACCTGCATCGGCGACGCGGTGAACGTGGCCGCGCGGCTGTGCGCGCTGGCCGGCCCGGGGGAGATCCTGGTGGGGGAACGCACGCGCGAGCTGGTGGACGCGAACGAGACCGCCTTCGAGGACCTGCCCCCGGTACGCCTGAAGGGCAAGCAGCAGCCCGTGCCGCTGTACCGGGCCCTCTAGCGCCCGCGTCAGGGCCCGCGCTTTTCGGGTGCAGTCGTTTCATGACCGGAGCGGCCGGGAGCGGTAGGGTGGGCGCGCCATGGCCGCCCTGTCCCACTCCTCCGCCGTGTCCGAGAAGTCCCGCCGCTCCCCGCTGCCGTGGGTGGCGGTGGTGTTCGCGCTGGGGCTCGTCGTGGCGCTGGTGTTCACCGCCTTCCACCGCCGCGACAGCGAGCAGGCCAAGCGCATCCACGCCGACTTCGCCGTCATCCTGGGCGCGCTGGAGCGCTACCGCGGCGACCACCAGGGCCGGTTGCCGGAGGAGGGGAACCTGGACGCGCTGCTCGTGCCCCGCTACCTGCCCGTCGTGCCGCTGGACCCGTGGGGCCGGGCGTACCAGTACGCCAGCAACTCGCAGGGCGTGTTCCTGTCCACCTTCGGCCGGGAGCACCAGCGCGGCGGCGTGGGCGAGGACCAGGACCACACCAACCACGACGGGCACCAGCAGCTGCTGCGCTGAAGTCCCCCTGGGGGCCGCGTGCTGGAGCCGCGCTGGCGCCCGGAAGCTCCCCATGCCCCGACACGGAGAGCAGGCAGGCCGGCATGGACGGCGGGCCGCCACCGGGGGATGGGCGTGCGCATCCTTCTGGCGGGGAAGCGCCAGCGGGCGTTGCTTCCTCCCAGGGGGCAGCCATGGCCATCATCTGCGCAACCAACCTGTCCGCCGATGCCGCCCACGCGGCCACCGTGGCGGCGACCCTCGCCGGCCGGCTGGGGGAGCCCCTGGTGCTGCTGGGGGTGGCCGACGAGGTCCCGGACGCGGAGGCCCCTGACACCCTGGCCGTCGCGGAGGCCGGCCTCGCGGCGGAGTCCGCGCGCCTGCGGGCGCTCGCGGGGACGGTGCAGCCCCGGATGCACCGGGGGGGCTCGGTGGACACGCTGCTGGGGGAGGAGGACTGTCGCGACGCCCGGCTGGTGGTGGTGGCCGCGCAGGGCTGGCGCACCTCCCCCTGGCGCAAGACATCCCTGGCCGAGCGGCTGGCCCGTCACGGCTGCGCCCCGGTGCTGGTGGTGCGGCGGGACACGGCGCTGCTGGACTGGGCCCGGGGGCGCCGCCGGCTGCTGGTGGTGGTAGCGGTGGACCCCCGGTCGTCC
>NZ_RAWB01000013.1 GCF_003612055.1 Corallococcus llansteffanensis | reverse complement strand
GGAAGGCCCAGAGCCCTTCGGCGCGGGCCCGGGCACGCACCCGGGCCACGACCTCTTCACGGAGGTTCTCGTGCGCGTCGAAGGCGTCGGGTTGGGTTTCCAGCGGCAGCACGTGCTGCTCCACGAAGGCACGCACCCGCAGCCGGTAGTCTTCGATTTCAGGGGAGAGAGAGAAATCCATCGGTGACTCCAAGAGGACTACAGGGTGGAGCAGAGGTGGCCACCATCCACTTCCAGCACACTGCCGCTCATGTAGCTGCCGGCCTCCGAGGCCAGGAGCAACAGCGGCCCCTCCAGCTCCCGCATGAGGCCGAGCCGGCGGAAGGGAATGCGAGCAAGCACCTTCTGGCCAGCGCCGCTTTCGAAGAACCCGCGATTGAGGTCGGTTTCGATGTAGCCGGGCGCGAGGGCGTTCACGCGAATCCGGTGACGCGCCAGCTCCAGCGCCATGGCCCTGGTGAGGTGGATCAACCCCGCCTTGGAGGCGCAGTATGGCGCCACCGAGCCGCTCACGCGCAGCCCCAGGATGGAGGCGATGTTGATGATGCTGCCGGGCGTGCCGGCCTCCACCAGACGACGGGCCACGGCCCGGGCCACCAGGTAGGCGCCCTTGAGGTTGGTATCGACCACCGCATCCCACTCGGGCTCCTCCACCTGGAGGAAGAAGTGCTCGCCGGACACCCCCGCGTTGTTCACCAGCACGTCCAGGACTCCGCCCGCCAGCCTTTCGGCCTCGGCCACGCCTGCCTGCACGGACTCGGAGCGGGTCACATCGAGCGACACCGCATGGGCCCGTGCCCCCGACGCACGCAGCTGTTCGACCTCGGTGACAAGCTTGTCGGTACTGCGCGCCGCCAACACGACCTCGGCGCCCGCCCGCGCCAGCACCCCGGCGAAGTGCAGCCCCAACCCACTGGAGGCGCCTGTGATCAGGGCGCGGCGACCCTCGAGACAAAAGGAAGAAGGAGTCATGGAAAAGGCATTTCCAATGCGACTTGCTGTTGACGCTGTGCCAACAAGCTACCATCATGACGCTGACAGGAGCAAAGAGGCCCCCACCATGAGCTATCAGCACATCCGGTTTTCAGTCGCGGACCGGGTCGCTACCCTGGAGTTGCACCGCCCGGAGGCGCGCAACGGCTTCACCGTGATGATGGCGGATGAGCTCGCGGACGCGCTCGCGGACGCGGATGCGGACGAAGGCGTGCGCGTGGTCGTCCTCACCGGCGCCGGCAAGGACTTCTGCGTGGGAGCGGACTTGAGCGGCAGCTCGCTCGAGGTGACGAACACGCGGGTTCCGGAGGGCGACTGGGTCGAACCCGCGACGCGGGTGACGCGCCAGATGTTCGCGCTGCGCAAACCCATCATCGCCGCCATCCAGGGCGCCGCGGTGGGCGTCGGCTCCACGATGATCCTCCCCGCGGACTTCCGCCTCGCCGCGAAGAACAGCCGCTTCGGCTTCGTCTTCAGCCGGCGGGGCATCTATCCGGAGGCGGGCTCCAGCTGGTTCCTGCCGCGCATCGTCGGGATGGGACGCGCGCTGGATTGGATGGTGAGCGGCCGGTTGATTTCCGCGGAGGAGGCGCTCGGCGCGGGGCTGGTCCGCTCGCTCCACGAACCCGAAGCGCTGCTCGACGCCGCCCATGCACTCGCCCGCGAGCTGGTGGAGAACACCGCGCCGGTCTCCGTGGCCGTCATCCGCCAGGCCCTCTACCGGATGAGCGCCCTGGCCTCACCCGAGCCCGCCTTCGAACTCGACAGCCAGCTCATCGCGAGCCTGGGGGAGAGCGCGGACGCGCTGGAGGGCGTGATGGCCTTCATGCAGAAGCGGCCCGCGAAGTTCTCCCGGACGGTGACGCAGGACCTGCCCGCGTTCCTGCCGTGGAGGGAGAACCCATGAGCCCGGCCGCCCTGCCACGCTGGAAGCGGCTCGAACCGGACAAGCGCAGGGAGCAGATCCTCGAATGCGCCACGCGGCTGTTCGGTGAGCGCCCCTACGCGGAAGTCTCCACCACGGACATTGCCCGGGAGGCAGGCGTCGCCCGGGGATTGCTCAACCACTACTTCGGGCAGAAGCGGGACCTCTATCTGAAGGTCGTGAAGAGGATGCTGCTCATGCCCGGCCTGGAAGAGAACGTGACCATGACGGGGCCCCTTCGGGAGCGGGTGGAGCGCAGCGTCGAGTGGTACCTCGACACCGTCGCGACCCACGGAAAGACCTACGTGGCCGTGACCGGCATGGGAGGCATTGGAGCGGACCCGGAGGTCGAGAACATCATCGCGCAGGCGGACGACGTGGCCGCCGCGAAGACGCTCGAATTCCTGGGCCTCAAGGTCGAGGTCGGGAACGACGCGCGCCACCGGGCGATGATGCGCTCCTACGCCGGACTGGTGAAGGCCTCCATCCGCGAGTGGATCCGCGGCGGAACGCTCTCCCGCGAGGACGTCCAGCTGCTCCTGAGCGAAGCGCTGATCGTCATCGTGCGCGACGTGTTCCCCCAACTGGCCCAGCAGGACGGCCCCGCGCGCGGCGACGCCCGGGCGCCCAAGACGGGGCCCAAGCGGTGACGCAACGACTGGCACCCCAGGGACCGCTCGCGGGCCGCACGCTCCTGATGTCCGGCGGAAGCCGCGGCATCGGGCTCGCCATCGGGGTCGCGGCGGGGCGGCTGGGAGCCAACGTCGCGCTCCTGGCGAAGACAGACACCCCGGATCCCCGGCTCCCCGGGACCGTGCACACGGCGGCCGCGGAGATCGAAGCCGCGGGGGGCCGGGCGCTCGCCGTGGTGGGGGACGTGCGCGACGAGGCGGACGTGCAGCGGGCCGTGGAGGCGACCGTGGCGCGCTTTGGCGGCATCGACTTCTGCGTCAACAACGCGAGCGCCCTCGCTCCGCTCAAGACGGAGGAGCTGCCCGTCAAGCGGTTCGACCTGATGCAGCAGATCCAGCTGCGGGGGACGTTCCTCCTGACGCGCGCGGCGCTCCCCCACCTGCGGCGCTCCCCCCATTCGCACATCCTCTCGCTCTCACCGCCCATCAACCTCGCGCCGCACTGGCTGGGATTGCACCCGGCCTACACGGTCGCCAAGTACGGCATGACCCTGCTCACGCTCGGCTGGGCCGCGGAGTTCGCGGAGGCTGGCATTGGCGCGAACGCGCTCTGGCCCCGGACGCTCATCGCCACCGCCGCCGTGAAGAACCTGCTCGGCGGTGACACGTCGATGCAGCGGGCCCGCTCGCCGGAGATCATGGCCGACGCGGCCGTGGCCCTCTTCCAGCGCCCGCCGCGGACATGCACCGGCCAGACCTTCATCGACGAAGACGTCCTGCGCGCCGAAGGCGTCACCGACTTCAGCCGCTACGGCGGCGGCCCCGACGTCGTGCTCGACCTCTACGTCGACCCCTGACGGGGGAGCGCCACAGCACGTTTGACCCACGCATCCGAGGAGGTGCCCATGGATCCGTCGCGCGCAGACCTGGAAGCGCAGTGCCAATCCCTGGCGGACAAGCTCACGCTGCCGCTCCTCCTCAAACGCAACGCCGAGGAATACGCGGACGCTCCCGCCCTCACCGCCGGAGACAAAACGCTCACCTGGGCGCAGCTGCGGGAACAGACCGCCGCGCTCACCCGGGGCCTGGACGCGCTGGGGCTCAAGAAGGGCGAGCGGATGATGATCATGATGTCCGCCCGGCCGGAGCATTGGGTCGTCGACTTTGCCGCGGTCCACCTGTCCGCGATTCCCTGTACCGCGTACCAGACGCTGAGCACCGAACAGGTGGGCTACGTCGCGCGGCACAGCGCGGCCACGGTGGTGGTGCTGGAGGGCAAGGACGAGGTCGCGCGGTGGTGGCCGGTGCTCGAAACGCTCGGGGCGCTCAAACGCATCATCGTCCTCGACCCGTCCGCCATCCCCGCCGGGGACGCGCGCTTCGTCTCCTACGCGGAGGTCGAGGCCCAGGGGCGCGCGCTGCACCAGGCGGCGCCCCTGGTCTTCGAGGA
Organism: Corallococcus llansteffanensis; assembly: GCF_003612055.1. Taxonomy (GTDB): domain Bacteria; phylum Myxococcota; class Myxococcia; order Myxococcales; family Myxococcaceae; genus Corallococcus; species Corallococcus llansteffanensis. The sequence continues at coordinate 37,767 of NZ_RAWB01000013.1, read as the reverse complement.
AGGCTGGAAGGACATCCGGCCCGAGGACCCGATCGCCATGATGTACACGTCGGGCACCACCGGCGACCCCAAGGGCGTGGTGCTGAGCCACCGCAACGCCTTCTACGAGGCCATCGCCGTGGACGCCTCCATCCCCGTCCAGATGCGGGTGCCGTCCATCGCCTACCTGCCGCTCGCGCATGTCGCGGAGCGTGAGCTCGGACTGTACCGCGCGCTCTACAAGGCGCTGCACGTGCACATCTGCGCGGATCCCGCGGACCTGATGCCGCTGCTGGCCAGGGCGCGTGCGCCCGCGTTCTTCGGCGTGCCGCGCTTCTGGGAGAAGCTCGCGGGTGGCCTGCGGGCGAAGGTGGGCGCGCTGGATCCCTCGCGGCGCGAGCCCCTGCTCGCGGCCCATGCGCTGGCCCTGGAGGCGTTCCGACTCCAGGGCTCCGGCAGGGCGGTCCCCCCGGAGCTTCAGCAGAAGGTCGTGGAGGTGGAGGCCCAGGTCCTTGAACCGCTGCGCAGGTCGCTCGGCCTGGGCGCGCTCGAATGGGCCAGCAGCGGCTCGGCGCCCATCCCGGTGGAGATCCTCGAGTACCTCGGGGGCTTCGGCATCAAGGTGCTGGAGGTCTGGGGCATGAGTGAGACCACGGGCTGCGCGACGATCAACACGCCCACGGACTTCCGGCTGGGCGCCGTGGGCCGGCCCATCCCCGGGCTGGAGCTGCGCCTGGCCCGGGACGGGGAGATCTTCGTCCGAGGCCCCGTGGTGTTCTCCGGGTACCTCGCCCCGGACGGTCAGGTCATCAGCGGGGTGGACGTGGACGGCTGGCTCGCCACCGGCGACATCGGCACGCTCGACGCGGACGGGTTCCTCACCATCACCGACCGCAAGAAGGAGCTGCTCATCACCTCGAGCGGGAAGAACATCGCGCCCTCCAAGCTCGAAGGCATGCTGCGCGCGCACCCCCTCGTGGGACAGGCCATCGCGATTGGCGACGGCCACCCCTATGTGACGGCGCTCGTCTCGCTCGACCCGGAGGCCGCGCCGCTCTGGGCCCGGGCCCAGGGCCTCGCGTCGGAGTCGCTCGCCGACCTCGCGCGGGATGCCCGGGTCCGCGCCGAGCTCGAGTCGCTCGTCGCCGCGGCCAACGCCCGGCTGTCCCGCGCGGAGCAGATCAAGTCCTTCGCGGTGGTGCCCGAGGCGTGGTCCCCCGCGACGGGCGAGCTCACCGTCACCCTCAAGCTCAAGCGCCGCGTGGTCCTCGCGCAATACGCTGAGCGCATCGCCGCGCTCTACGCGAACGCCTGACACCCCCACCTGCTGGATCCACGAGAGCCCCCATGCATGCGAGAACCCCGGAGCAGGCTTCGTTCGCTTCCGCCATCGACGCGTTCTGTCGCGCCAAGACGGGGACGCGCTCGCAGCGAGACGCCCTGACGAACCACGGCGCCGAGGCCCACAGCCCCGCCCTCTACGCCCAGATGGCGGAGCTCGGCTGGCTGGGCGTGGGCCTTCCCCCGGAGTACGGCGGCTCGGGCGGAGGCATGTCCGACATCTGCCTGTTCGCCGAGCGGACCGCCTACGGGCTCGCCCCCGTGGGGGGCTACATCACCACGGCGGTCGCCGCCGGCCCCTACGCGAAGTTCGGCACCGAGGCGCAGCGCGCCACCATCCTCGGCGGCATCGCCCGGGGCCGCGTGGAGGCCATCTCCATCTCCGAACCCGGGGCGGGCTCGGATGTCGCCGCCCTCACCTGCCGGGCCACGCGCACCCCCGGGGGCTTCCTCGTCAACGGGCAGAAGACCTGGTGCTCGAACGCGCACCTCGCGGACCACCTCCTGCTCGTGGCCCGCACCCACGCCACCAGCTCGCGGCACGAGGGCCTCACCATGTTCTGCGTCCCCGCGGGCACGCCGGGGATGGAGATCCGAGGCATCCCCACGCTGGGCGGCAAGGAGGTCAACGACGTCTTCTTCACCGACTGCTTCCTCCCGGAGAGCACCGTGGTGGGCACCGTGGACCGCGCCTGGCCCCAGTTGATGGCGGGCCTCAACAGCGAGCGGCTCATCCTCGCCGCGGCCATGCTCGGCCGGGGGCGGCGCGCGTTCGATGACGCCGTCGCCTACGTGAAGGAGCGCAAGCAGTTTGGCCGGCCCGTCGGCTCCTTCCAGGCGCTCAAGCACCGCATCGCGGACCTCGCCACCGAGCTGGATTGCTGTGAGCTGCTCGTCTACCGCGTGGCCGCCATGGCGGACGAGGCCCCCGAGCAGACCCTCCCCCGCGAGGCCTCGATGGCGAAGCTGAAGACGACGGAGACCGCCAAGCGCGTGGCCCTGGAGGGCATGCAGATGATGGGGGGCTACGGCTACGCGACCGAATACGACATGGAGTCGCACCTGCGCGCCACGGTCATCTCCACCGTCTACGGCGGCACGAGCGAGATCCAGCGCGACATCATTGGCAAGACGTTCGGACTCTAGGGTCGACCCCCAGTCCAGGAGACAGACATGACGACACGTCCCCGATGGAGCTCGGACGAACTCGAGCAGGTGCGCGAGCTCGCGGCCCGCTACTTCACCCAGGAGGTCCTCCCCAACGTGCCCAAGCACGTGGCCCAGGGGTATCCGGACAAGGCCCTCTACCGCAGGGCGGGTGAGCTGGGCCTCTTGTGCATGTCCATCCCGGAGGCCTACGGCGGCGGCGGCGGCACGTTCGCGCACGAGGCGGTCCTCGTCGAGGAGCAGGTCCGCGCGGGCGACCCTTCCATGGGCTTCGCCGTGCACAGCACCATCGTCGCGCACTACCTCCTCGCCTATGCGTCCGAGGCCCAGAAGCAGAAGTGGCTGCCCCGGCTCGCGAGCGGCGAGTGGGTGGGGGCCATCGCCATGACCGAACCGGGGACGGGCTCGGACCTCCAGGCCATCACCACCCGCGCGGTGCGTGAGGGTGACTTCTACCGCGTGAGCGGCTCGAAGACGTTCATCTCCAACGGCCACGTCTGCGACTTCATCATCATCGTGGTGCGGACGGGGGACGTGAAGGGCCATGCGGGCATCTCGCTGCTGTGCGCCGAGGTCTCCGACACGACGCCCGGCTTCCAGCGCGGCCGCATCCTCGACAAGCTGGGGGGCAAGGGCCAGGACACCACCGAGCTCTTCTTCGACGACCTGAAGGTCCCGGTGGTCAACCTGCTCGGCGGCGAGGAGGGCCGGGGCTTCGTGCAGTTGATGCAGCAGCTTCCGCCGGAGCGGCTGATCACGGCGCTCATCGGGATGGCGAGCCTGGAGCGCGCGGTGGAGGTGACCGTCGCGTACACGAAGCAGCGTCACGCCTTCGGCAAGCCGCTCTTCGCCCTGCAGAACACGCGCTTCGAGCTGGCGGAGTGCGCGACCCTGGGACGGGTCTGTCGCACCTTCGTCGACGACTGCATCACGTCCCACCTCGAGGGCAGGCTCGACGTGACGACGGCGGCCATGGCGAAGTACTGGGTGACGGACCAGGCGTGCATCGTCGTGGACCGTTGCCTGCAGCTGTTTGGAGGGTACGGTTACATGAAGGAGTACCCTATCGCCCACCTGTTCGCGGACACCCGCGTCCTGCGAATCTTCGCCGGCGCGAACGAGGTCATGAAAGAGCTCGTCGCCCGTTCCCTGTAGCCCCATCACCTGCATCTCCAAGGAGGCTCCGAGTGAGCCAGGAAGCTTTCATCTTCGACGCCGTTCGTACCCCTCGCGGCAAGGGCAAGAAGGGCGCGCTGCACGGCACCAAGCCGGTGTCGCTGCTCGTCGGCCTGGTGGATGCGCTCAAGAAGCGCAACCCGAACCTCGACCCCCAGCGCATCGACGACGTGGTGCTCGGCGTCGTGTCTCCCGTCGGGGACCAGGGCGCGGACATCGCGCGCACGCTGGTGCTCGCGGCCGGCCTCGCGGAGACCACCGGCGGCGTGCAGCTCAACCGCTTCTGCGCCTCCGGGCTGACGGCGGTGAACCTGGCCGCGCAGCAGGTGCGCTCGGGCTGGGAGCACCTGGTCATCGCGGGCGGCGTGGAGAGCATGTCGCGCGTCCCCATGGGTTCGGACGGCGGCGCCTGGGCGTTGGATCCGGCCACCAACTACGACACCTACTTCGTGCCGCAGGGCATCTCCGCGGACCTCATCGCGACGATCGAGGGCTTCACCCGCGAGGACGTGGACCGCTACGCCGCGAGGTCGCAGGCGCTCGCCGCGAAGGCGTGGGCGGAAGGCTACTTCAAGAAGTCCGTCGTCCCGGTGGTGGACCAGAACGGCCTCACCGTGCTCGACCGCGATGAGCACATGCGCCCGGACTCCACCGTGGCGTCGCTCGGTCAGCTCAACGCGTCCTTCACCGCCATGGGCGAGGCCGGCGGCTTCGACGCGGTGGCGCTGCAGAAGTACCACTTCGTGGAGAAGATCCACCACGTGCACACCCCGGGGAACTCCTCCGGCATCGTCGACGGCGCGGCGCTCGTCCTGTTGGGCTCGGAGAAGGTCGGCAAGGCGCTGGGCCTCACGCCGCGGGCGCGCATCGCGGCCATCGCCACGTCCGGTGCGGACCCCACCATCATGCTCACGGGCCCCATCCCGGCCACCCGGAAGCTGCTCGACATCGCCGGCCTCAGCGTGAAGGACATCGACCTCTTCGAGCTCAACGAGGCCTTCGCCTCCGTGGTCCTCAAGTACCAGAAGGACCTGGGCATCCCGGACGAGAAGCTCAACGTCAACGGCGGCTCCATCGCCATGGGCCACCCGCTCGGCGCCACCGGCGCCATGATTCTTGGAACCGTGGTGGACGAGCTGGAGCGCCGTCAGGCGCGCCGCGCGGTCGTCACCCTGTGCGTCGGCGGTGGGATGGGCGTTGCCACCCTCGTCGAGCGCGTCTGAACCCCTCCCCTTTTCGACACCTTCCGAGCAAATCCCCATGAGCGAACAGAACACCCTGCGCTGGGAAAAAGACGCCGACGGCATCGTGGTCTTGACGATGGATGACCCGGCCCAGTCCGCGAACACGATGAACGCCGCCTACGTGAAGTCCATGCGCGCGGCGGTGGACCGGCTGGTCCAGGAGAAGGCGAGCATCACCGGCATCATCCTCACCTCCGCGAAGAAGACGTTCTTCGCGGGCGGCGACCTGAACGACCTGCGCCGCGTGAAGAAGGACGAGGCGAAGCAGGTCTTCGAGCTGTGCGAGGAGATCAAGGCGCAGCTGCGCACGCTGGAGACGCTGGGCAAGCCCGTGGTCGCGGCCATCAACGGCGCGGCGATGGGCGGCGGGCTGGAGATCGCGCTCGCGTGTCACCGGCGCATCATCGCTGACGTGAAGGGCGCCCAGCTTGGCCTGCCGGAGGTGACGCTCGGGCTGCTCCCCGGCGGCGGCGGCGTGGTGCGCACGGTGCGCATGCTGGGCATCACGGACGCGCTGATGAAGGTCCTGCTCCAGGGCCAGCGCTACCGCCCGCAGGAGGCGAAGGAGCTGGGCCTCGTGCACGAGGTCGTGGAGTCGGTGGACGCGCTCCTGCCCGCGGCCAGGGCGTGGGTGAAGGCGAACCCGAGCTCGCAGCAGCCGTGGGACGCGAAGGGCTACAAGATTCCGGGCGGCACGCCGTCCTCGCCCTCCTTCGCGGCGAACCTGCCCGCGTTCCCCGCCAACCTGCGCAAGCAGTTGAAGGGCGCGAACATGCCCGCGCCGCGCGCCATCATGGCGGTGGCCGTGGAGAGCACGCAGGTGGACGTGGACACCGCGTTCACCATCGAGTCGCGCTACTTCACGGAGCTGGCCACCGGCCAGGTCGCGAAGAACATGATGCAGGCGTTCTTCTTCGACATGCAGCACATCAACTCCGGCGGCGGTCGTCCCAAGGGCTTCCCGCAGCACACGGCGAAGAAGGTCGGCGTGCTCGGCGCCGGGATGATGGGCGCGGGCATCGCCTACGTGTGCGCCAAGGCCGGCATCGACGTGGTGCTCAAGGACGTGAGCCTCGACGCCGCGCAGAAGGGCAAGCAGTACTCGGTGAAGCTCGTGGAGAAGGCCGTCCAGAAGGGCTCCACCACGAAGGAGAAGGGCGAAGCGCTGCTTTCGCGCATCACCCCCGCCGCGGACCCCACCGCGCTCGCGGGCTGTGATCTGGTCATCGAGGCCGTCTTCGAGGACGTGAAGCTCAAGCACAAGGTGTTCCAGGAGGTGCAGGGCGTGGTCGCCCCGGACGCGGTGCTCGCGTCCAACACGTCCACGCTGCCCATCTCCCTGCTCGCCGAAGGGGTGACGCGTCCGCCCGACTTCGTCGGGATGCACTTCTTCTCCCCCGTGGACAAGATGCCGCTGCTGGAGCTCATCGCGGGCAAGCAGACCAGCGACGCCACGCTCGCGAAGGCCATCGACATCGCGGTGCAGATTGGCAAGACGCCCATCGTCGTCAACGACAGCCGGGGCTTCTTCACCAGCCGCGTGATTGGCACGTTCCTCAATGAGGCCATCGCCATGGTGGGTGAGGGCATCCCGCCCGCGTCCATCGAGCAGGCGGGGCTCCAGGCGGGCTACCCCGCCGCCCCGCTCCAGCTGGTGGACGAATTGACGCTCACGCTGCCCCGGAAGATCCGCCTGGAGACCCAGGCCGCCGTGGAGGCCTCGGGCCAGACGTGGCAGGTGCACGGCAGCTACGCGGTGATGGACGCGATGATCGACCAGCACCAGCGCAAGGGCCGCTCCACCGGCGGCGGCTTCTACGACTACGCGGACGGCAAGCGCACGGGCCTCTGGGCGGGCCTCACCCAGCACTACACGAAGCCCGGGTACACCATCCCCTTCGAGGACATGAAGGAGCGGATGCTGTTCGCCGAGGCCATCGACACGGTGCGGTGCTTCGACGAAGGCGTGCTGCGCACCGTCGCGGACGCGAACGTGGGCTCCATCCTCGGCATCGGCTTCCCGGCGTGGACGGGCGGCGTCGTGCAGTACATCAACGGCTACGAAGGGCCCACCGGCACGGGGCCTCGCGGCTTCGTCCTCCGCGCGCGCCAGCTCGCGGAGCGCTACGGGAAGCACTTCCTGCCGCCCGCGTCGCTCGTCGCGAAGGCCGAAAAAGGCGAACTCCTGCAGTAGCCACCTCCCTCGGAAGGGGAAGTCACATGGTCCGAACACCGCTCGATGCGCTATCGCTCGTGGCAAGGCAGCGCGCCTTCTTCGAAACCCGCGTCACGCTCCCGCTCGAATGGAGGCGGGAGCAGTTGCAGGCGCTCGAGCGGGCGGCGCGCAAACATGAGGCGGACATCCTCGCCGCCCTCAAGTCGGACCTCTCCAAGAGCCCGGAGGAGGCCTACCTCACCGAGGTCGGCAGCATCTACGGCGAGATCAAGAACGCGCTCAAGCACGTGAAGGCGTGGATGCAGCCACGACGGGGCTCCGCGCCGCTCGTCATCCAACCGGCGCGGGCGTACCAGTACGCGGACCCGCTGGGCGTGACGCTCATCATCGCGCCGTGGAACTATCCCTATCAGCTGTCCATCGCACCGCTCATCGGGGCGCTCGCCGCGGGCTGCACGGCCGTGTTGAAGCCCAGTGAGCACGCGCCGGAGACGTCGCGCGTGCTCGCGCGGATGCTGGGCGAGGCCTTCCCCCCGGAGGTCGTCGCCGTCGTCGAGGGGGCCGCGGACGAGAGCCGCCGGCTCCTGGAGGAGCGCTGGGACCTCATCTTCTTCACCGGAGGCACCAGCGTGGGCCGGGTCGTGGCGGAGGCCGCGGCCCGTCACCTCACCCCCACCGTCCTCGAGCTGGGGGGCAAGAGCCCCTGCATCGTCGACCGGAGCGCGGACCTGGAAGTCACCGCGCGGAGAATCGCCTGGGGCAAGTTCGTCAACGCCGGGCAGACCTGCATCGCGCCGGACTACGTGCTCATCCCCCCGGAGCTCAAGGGCCGCTTCACGGACCTGGTGCAGAAGGCCGTCCGGAGCTTCTACGGCCCGAACGCGCGCGAGAGCAGCGACTACGGCCGCATCGTCAATGCCCGCCACTTCGAGCGCGTCTCCGCGCTCGCGGCCGACGGGCAGGTCGCCTTCGGCGGCGAGCGCGACGCGGCCAGCCGCTACTTCGCGCCCACCGTCATCACGGATGCGCCGCTGTCGAGCCCGCTGATGCAGGAGGAGATCTTCGGCCCCCTGCTGCCGCTCGTGGACTGCCCGAGCATTGACGACGCCATCCGCTTCGTGCGCTCCCGGCCGAAGCCGCTCGCTCTCTACAGCTTCGCGCGGGACGCCGCGGTGAACGACCGCGTCCTCGCCGAGACCTCCAGCGGTGGCGCCGTGACCAACGACGTGTGCGTCCACTTCGCCGCGGAGGGGCTCCCCTTCGGCGGCGTGGGCGACTCGGGCACGGGCGGCTACCACGGACAGTCGAGCTTCGACGCCTTCAGCCACAAGAAGAGCGTGGTGAAGCGGCCGTTCGCGCTCGACATGAAGCTGCGCTACCCGCCCTACGTCGGAAAGCTCGGCCTCCTCAAACGCTTCCTGTGACAGGTGCAGGTGGCGCCGGGCTCCTGGCGCCACCCGCCTCCCTCCGTCAGGGCTTAAAGCGTCTTCACGTACTCGATGACCGCCCAGCGCTCGTTGTCCGTGAGCGACTGGGTGAAGTCATGTCCGCCGTTGCCCATTCCGTAGAGGTACGAATTGAAGATCATCCGCGAACGGATCTGCTTCTGGGTGATGGGCGGCGGCGACTGGTAGGCGAGTGAGTTGTAGTTGGCCACCAGGTTCGCGATGTTCGCGAAGAGGACGTCGGGCGTCGCCATGTCCTGGGTGCAGGGGATGAACGGATCATTGGCGGGCTTGTTGGCGCAGGCCAGCGGCGTCACGCTCCAGCCAAGCTTCGCGAAGTCGTACGCCGAGTAGCTCATGTCGTAGCCCGCGTTGGTGCCCAGCGCGTTGGGGGCGGTCTGCTTGCGCTTCCACACCGCGGGCCGGTCCGACGGCTTCAGCACGTCCCAGAGGGTGGGCACGCTGCCGTTGTGGAAGTACGGGGCGGAGGCCCACGCCCCGTAGAGCGGCGGCGCGATGTAGCCAAACGGCTCGTTCCACACGTTCGGCCCCACGGGCGAGTACACGGGGCCGGTGCCGTTGTCATAGGCGGCACGCGGCACGCGGCGCAGCGCGCTCATGACGATGCCGTCGTAGAAGGGGCCGTGGTCGGGGTGCTCGTCGTTGTAGGCGAGGAAGGACGTGTTCCAGGCCCTGCGCTTGCGCTCATCCGCCATCAGGCCCTTGCGCGCCGGGTCGGTCCGGATGGTCTCGATGGGGGTGATGACGCCAGAGACGCCCTTGAGGCGAGGGTCGGGCAGGAAGGCCGGGTTCGCCGCGTGGCGCGGCGAGTAGACGCCGTGGCAGCTCGCGCAGGAGCCATTGCCCGGGGCCTTGGGGATGTTGGCGTTGGCGCCGTTCGCCCAGAGGTCGCGCTCGTGGAAGAGGATCGCGCCCTGCTCGGCGAGCGTGGTGTTGACGGTCTTGGGGTAGGCCGGGGGCGAGAGCGAGGTGAAGAAGTTGTCGTTGTCCTCGAACTCGTTGGACAGCGCCCGGCGCTCCGCGGGCGAGCGGGTCAGGTTCGCGACCCCGAAGGCCATCTCCGAGCGGACGTTGTCCGAGGAGAGGGCCCCGTCCCAGAACTGCCGCGTCTTGAAGGCGCGCTGCCACCAGTTGGGCGCGCGGGACATGCCTCCCGCATGGGTCGGGAAGTATTCGAGCAGGCTGGGAGCCAGGCCGAGCGAGTCCATGTCGAAGAGCGCGGGCAGCAGGTCGACGATGCCGATGGCGTCACTGGAGCCACGGCCCACGCTCCAGGGGACGGGGATGATCTCCAGCACGGTCCCGACGCCCGTCGAGCGGAACATGTCGGATTGGATGAGCCCCGCGTCAATCGCGTCGCCAGAGCGGCCCCACACGAAGCCTGCCTCCTGTTCGGTCCCGAGCCGCGAGTCGTGGCAGCCCGAGCAGCTGGAGGCGATGTTGCCCGTAAAACGCCCGTTCGCGTCCCGCTCCTGCACGAGCCCGAGGGGAAGCTGGCCGCTGCCGCCCTGGGTGAGGTTGGGGTTCTCCCACGGCAGTGGGTAGGGATTGCGGAACGGCGCCTTCGCGAGCCCGTAGCGCTTGATGACCTGCTCGTCGAAGTCCGAGGGGCGGATGAGGTAACCCCAGAGTGTGTAGATGTTGTAGTAGGCGAGCGCGGTGCTGAACGGCTGGAAGTAGGCGCGGGTCTCGATGTTCGTGCGCCCCCGGTTGACGCTCGCGCGGAACTCGCCGCACGTCTGGGGATTGGGCGGCAGCGTCGAGACGAACGGCGCTGGAGGGTTGTGCAGGTCCAACCAGTAGGCGTTGAACTGCACCGCGGCCCCCGGCTTGTTGACGCCCGGCACGACCAGGGTGCGCGGATCCACCGGCAACGGCGTCGAGTCCGGCTTCCCGTTGCACGCCGCCGCGAACGGCGAACGCAGCGTCGTCGACTCCAGCAGCGGCAGGGGGTCCGCGTCCGCCCGGGATGCCATCAGGGTGAGGACAAGGCAACCCGGTAATGCCCACTCACGGCTCCATCGCAGTCTCATTCGCGCGGCCTCCATTGCTTATTGGCACTTTGACAACAGCGCATTGTCTAGGCTCATGGAGTGACGCCCACAATACGCAGTGCGTCAGCGAGGACTCATGGACATGGCTTGAAAAGTGGTAAAGCCCGGGAATCACTCACTTCAGGAACATTCGTGAACCCCTCCTCGCTCCTCCCCTTCCGTCCGAGCCGCGACCTTTGGCGGCTCCTGGCCCTGTTGACGCTCCTGCCGCTGACCGCGGGTGCCGCGTCGCTGTACGTCAGCCCGAGCGGCTCCGACGCCAATGCCGGCACGTCGTCCACGGCCCCGCTGAAGACGCTCCAGGCGGCCCTGGACAAGGCGACCGCGGGCACGACGATCCAGATTGCACCCGGCATCTACCGCGAGCGGCCGGTGACGAAGCGGGCGGGCACCACGACCGCGCCCATCACCCTCCACGGGCCGGAGACCGGCAAGGCGCGCTCGGGGCGCTACAAGGCGGTGCTGTTCGGCACGGGGCGCATCTTCAACATCGACCACAGCTACTACGTGCTGGAGGGGTTCACGGTTGATGGGCAGGAGAAGCTCGTCAACACGACGCACCCCACGGCCCTGTCAGGCGTGCGGAGCTTCAAGGACGCCAACCAGTCGCTCATCGCCGACGGGCGGCTCATCTACATCGGCTCGGCGGAGACGTCGCGCGACATCACGGGCGTGGTGATCCGCGACATGTTCCTCAACGGCGCGGGGGGCGAGTGCATCCGCATGCGCAGCAACGCGCACCACAATGAAATCGCCAATTCGGTCATCCAGTGGTGCGGGATGTACGGCAAGGGCGACGACGTGGACGGCTACAAGTACCACAACGGAGAGGGCGTCTACGTTGGCACCAGCCCCAAGTCCACTGATCAGCCTATGTATGCCAATGACACCAGCGCGTTCAACCACGTCCACGACAACACGATCCACACGTTCGGCTCCGAGTGCCTCAACGTGAAGGAGAACGCGCACGACAACACGTTCGCGAGGAACGACTGCCGCTACAACGACGAGCCGCTGGAGTTCCTTGGCAGCCTCATCGAGCTGCGGGGCCACCACAACGTGCTGGACGCCAACGTCATCAGCGGCAGCCGCAGCTACGCGCTCAAGCTCAAGTCCGACTCCGGCGCCTACGACAAGGGCGGCAACTCGGCCACGAACAACACCTTCCGCGAGGCGACGGGCGCGTTCATCCGCAATGACAACAGCGCGCCGCAGGCGACCTTCTGCGGCAACACCTTCGACACCACGGCACCGGCGGTGACCGGAAGCTCGGTGGGCACTCCGACCACGGCCTGCGCGGGGACGGGCCAGGACACGACCCCGCCCACGGCGCCCACGGGGCTGACCGCGACCGCGACGTCCAGCAGCGGGGTGGACCTGGCCTGGAGCGCGAGCACGGACAACGTCGGGGTGACGTCGTACGCGGTGACCCGCGGCGGCGCGCCCGTGTGCATGGTGGCGGTGCGGACGTGCAGCGACACCGGCCTGAGCCCGTCCACGACGTACAGCTACACCGTGCGGGCCTCCGACGCGGCCGGCAACGTCTCTCCCGTGAGCAACACGGTGAGCGTGACGACGCCGCCGGGCACCGGCTCGACGCTGCTGACCGACGGCTTCGAGTCCTACGCGAGCTTCCCGGCGGGTGGCTGGACGAACGCCAGCGGCAACGGGAGCTGGGCCATCGTCACGGATGGGACGAAGGCGGCCCGGCAGCAGTCCACCGCGTCGGCGACGTACATCGTCACGGCTGGCCAGCCCGCGTGGAGCGACTACACCTTTTCGGCCCGGGTGAAGACCGGCTCCACGAGCGTCCGCAACGGCCTCGTCGCCCGGTACGTGGATGGGAACAACTTCTACTTCCTCATCCTCCACAACGGGAACCTGGTGCTGAACAAGAAGGTCTCCGGCACCACCCAGACCCTCCAGTCCGTGCCGTTCGCCGCGAGCACGTCCGCGTTCTACACGCTGACCCTCGCCGTTCACGGCACGTCCATCGAGGGCTTCGTGGACGGCGTGCTTCGCGTGCAGGGCACGGACACGGCCCTCACGGCGGGCAAGGTCGGCTTCTACGCGACCGGCGCCGCCACCTACGACGACGTGCGCGTAACCTCACCGTGACGGAAATTTTCAAGCAATGGTGGATCCAACCAGGGAAACTCCAAGAACCTGGGAAATCAGCGCAACTCCGCGAGTGAGGTCCCGACAATCGCTCAAGGAGATTTCATGTCCAACTACCGCATCCAGAAGGGCGACACGCTTTCGGCCCTCGCCGCTCGCTTCAAGACCAGCGTCTCCGCGCTGGCCCGCACCAACAACATCTCCAACCCGAACCTCATCTTCGCGGGCAAGACCCTGCGCGTCCCCGGCAAGGGCGACAGCTTCGAGCCGTCCAAGGGCAGCGGCGGTTCGAAGGGCTCCGGCGGCACGGGTGGCACGAAGGGCGGCGGCCAGGTCCAGGGCAGCGGTGGCGCCGGGCCGGGCAGCGCGACGCCCGCGATGCGCAAGCTCGCGGAGGCGGGCCGTGCGGCGGCGATGAGCATCGGCGGGTACAACAGCCAGGGCCTGTGCGCCACGGGTGTGAGCCGGGCCATCCAGAACGCCTTCGGCGTCAAGGTCTGGGGCAATGGCAACCAGATCGACAACAACCTGCCGCGCGACAAGTTCAAGCAGGTCAACATGTCGCTCGCGGAGGCGCTGAAGGTCCCGGGCCTCGTCCTCACCTGGGAGAAGACCTCCACGCGCGCGGGCAGCATCTACGGCCACACCGCCATCACCACCGGCGACGGCCGCTCGTCCGTGAGCGACTTCATCGAGCGCAACACGCTCGGCGCCGGTGGCCGCACCGGATTCAAGGTCTTCATGCCGACGGTGTAGCTCCCGCCGCACGAAAAAAGCACACCGGCATCACCGTCGCCTCCGGGGCTGTCGACCGGGGGCGATGTCATGTCCGCCCGCCGGACGTCCCGCCTTCAGTCAACGAACGTGTCCGGCTCCTTGCTGAAGCCCGCCTTCCCATGGTGCGTCAGCCGCTCCGAACGCGAGGCATGCTCGAGCGCGGCGAGGACGACCTTCTGGGCGTCCGGGCCCCACTCCTCCACCTTGGCGGGGTCGACGCCCTTGTCCTTCACGTACTTCTTGAGCGCGGCTTCGGCGACCCTTCCACCCGAGCCCGCGTTGACCTCCAGGTCGCTCAGGATGGCGTTGGCATACTCGCTGGTGATGACGTCCTTGAGCTGGAGCTTCGCCTTCACGGGTTGACCCTCGGCGTCCTTGCCCACCACCGACACCGAGCGGTTGCGGGCGCCGGAGATCTTCCCCGCGCTGGCGAAACGGACCTGCGCCTGCTGCATCGCCGGGTCAGCGCCCGCGGCCATGAAGACCGCCGACAGCTTCACGTCGGTGCGGATCTCCTCGGCGGCATCCACCCCCCTGAGGACGGTGCCATCCCCGCGGGTGAGCACCACGCCCTTGGCGTCGATGTCGATCCCGTACTTGCCGAAGCTCTTCTCGTATTGCGCCGGGTCGGTCTTCTTCAGGTCCCGCATGAACTCCGCCAGCGTGCCGTTGCCGCTCTTGCCGAGCGTCCACTGGGCGAAGCCCCACGACACCCGGCCGGTGTCCCAGGTGTTGACCTTGCTGAAGGTTCCCTCCAGGCCGGAGATGGACGCGAGGATCTTCTGTCGGTCCTCGCTGATGCCACTCTTCTCCAGTTGGGTGTCGACGTTGGCGGCCGCGTCCCCTGAGGTGGCGCCGCCATCCACCGCCTTCCACGAGTTCGTGTACGCCGTCTCACGGCCATCCCGCATGCGCACGGTCGTTCCATCCACCGTGACGTCCGTGCGGGTCTGCTGCACGTCCACCATGGGCGTGTAGCCGGCGATGCGGGTGAGCAGGCCGTCCTTCACCGTCTGCTGGTGGGTCTGGGCCTGGGTGAGCTTCGCCCTGGCCGCGTCCAGTTCGTCCTTCTGGGACTGCTTGAGCGTCTCCGCGGCCTTCGCATCCGTCGGCACCTTCGCCTTCGCGTGCTTCTTCTCCAGCGCGGCGACCTGCGCCCCTGCGAGCTTCACGGCCTCGTTGGCCTTCATGAGCGACGGGTTCGTGGCGAGGTGTTCCTTCATCCACGCCTTGAGCTTCTCGCCCTGGGAGGTGATCTGCTGGTCGGCGGCGTCGATCTTCGCCTGCGCTGCCTTCTTCGCGGGCTCGGTGGTCGCCTTGGCGAGGGCCTCCTGCGCTTTGTTGCGCGCCTCCACCGCCTTCTTCAGCGGGGCGTAGATGTGCGCCTTGGGCGGATCCCACTGCGCGACGTTGATGGGGATGATGTCATTGAGCTCCACGGCGTTGCCGCGCTTGATGACGCCCTCGTCCCGGGACGACACCTGGAGGGCGTCGAGGTTCTTCTGGATGTCGGGGGCCGGCGTACTGGCGACCGCCGCGGCCTTCGCGGCCTTCACCGGGGCCTGCACCGGCGCGGTGGGGGCGGCCGACACCGCTCGCCCGAGCGCCGCGAGCGCGCGCTGCAGGTCTGGCCCTTCAAGCTCCAGGTTGAGCGCTTCGCGCAGCGGGGTGCTGGTCAGCTTCTCGTAGCGTTCCGCCACCTGCGTCAGCAGGGCGGGGTCCACGCCCTCCAGGGCCGCGTGGACGGCGGCCTCGTCGGTGCCCCAGATGTCATCCATCGCGGCCTTCAGCTTCGCCGCGGCGGCCTCCGCGGGGCTGGCCGGGGCCGCGCGCTTCGAGGCCATCGCGGACATCGGGTTGAAGGAGAAGGCCTGGTTGGTGGGCGGACGCCCGCGAATCTGTTCGGCCAGGCGCTTGAGCGTCGCCCCTTGCGCGCCGCTGGCGATGGCCTTGAAGAGGAAGGCGCGCTCGGCGCCCGCGTCGGCGCGGGGTGAAGCCTTGGCACTGACGCCCGCCTTCGACAGCAGGGTCGACAGCTCCTTCTGCTGCGCGGGGCTGAACCCGGCGATGGCCTGGGTCGCGAGGCCGACGACAGGGGCTGGTAGCGCGCCGGAGAGCATCTGCAACAAGGCCTGTCGGGTCGGTCCTTCCGCGAGCGCGGCCACCTGCTGCTCCACCTTCTGCTGCGCGGGCGCCTTCGTGCCCGCCGCGACCGGAGCGGCCATCGACGAGGCGGAGCTGGGGGCGCGCGAAGGCGTCGCCACGGCAGGCGCCTTCGTGACAGGCACGTCCACCTTCGAGACCTGTGAGAGCTTCGGGGCGGGTGAGCGGGTGATCTTGACCATGAGGCTTCACAGCCTAACCCACAAGCCAGCGCGTTCCAGACGCCAGGGCCCCACCGTCAAGGCAGGGCCCCGGCAAGGGCCTTACGGTACGGCGCTCACGTCCACGTCGATCACGCGCGGCTCCTCGGTGCTGCTCTCGCCGGTGAGCGAGGGCATCGCGGCGCTCACCTGGAGCGTCAACGCCTGCTCTCCGGTGCTGAGCTGCGTGGGCACGTACTTCCAGAAGAGGCGCACGGGCCCCGCCGTCTCGCCCTCGGCCAGCAGCGCCTCGCGGGCGCGCTGCTCGATCTCCGCCGTGGTCAGCCGCGTGCGCAGCAGGTGGCCCTGACGGGCCAGCGGCGGCCAGTTGACCAGCGCCCGCTGGAAGCCGCCATCCACCCCGTGCGTCACCACCGCGCGGTGGCCCTCCACGCGAATGCCATTGATCGCGCGCAGCACGAAGGTCTTGTGGCGGTGCAGCTCAGGGGTCCCGACGGTGCCACCCTCCTCGCTCTGGTGGAAGGACTGCACCTGCCGCACCGGCCCCAGCTCCGCCGTGGGGATGCCCCAGCGCTGGAGCCGGGCGATGGCATTGCGCTGCAACAGCGCGGGCTCCTGCGTCGTCGCCGGGCCGCTCTCGGTCTTGCTCAGCACCAGCACACGACCGGCGCTGGGGTCGGCCTCGAGCTTCCAGGACGCGGACTCCAGGTCGCGGCGGATCCCCGCCCCTCCCACCAGGGTGAAGCGTTCGGTCGTCCCGATCAGCGCACCCTGCAGCACCGCGGGGTCGAACGCGGTGCGCGGGAGCAGCTCGGTGGGCAGCGGCCCGGTGGGAGGCGTGGCAATCGCAGTGGAGTCGAAGGTGAAGCCGGTGGCCATCGCCTTCGCGGCGCGCTCGAGCTGCGTGGCATTGTCCACGGGGGCGGGAGGCGGCCCACTGTCGCAGCCGATGGCGACGGTAAGCGGGAGGGCGGTCAGGAGTCGGAGGAAGGGTGTCTTCATGGCGTTTCTTTCTCTGGGGTTCGGTGGTGTGGGGAGCGGCTGGGCTCAGGGCAGACTGCGGCCGCTGTCGGGGTTGCAGCCCCCCACGAAGAAGTAGGTGGAGCCGGTCTTGCTGCCGGTGTTCTTCCGGTCCTTCCAGCCACCGGCCTCGAACATGGACTTGCGCAGCGCCTTGGTCTCACCGAAGACGATGGACACCGGGCAGTCGTCCTTGAAGACGCCCCAGTCGTAGGCCTCGTCGATCCAGTTCTCGCCCACGCCGTCGTTCTTCGAGTTCGCCGTGTAGCTGTCCAGGTAGCGCTTGACGAAGTTGCCGCACGACGAGTCGCCGTGGAAGGCATTCCAGACGCTGAAGCCACTGCTGCTCGTCACGAGCTGCTTGTAGCCGCCCTGCTCCCAGACCTCGATGTTGCCGGACTGGCAGGCCTTCACGACGGCGATGTCCAGCTTCCCGTTGCCCAGGCGCATGTGGACGTCCGTGATGGCTTCACACGAGTCCACGTTGCTCCCCATCACCAACCAGCTCCGGTTGTACGTCTCGTTGTGTCCACCATGGGTGTGCACGAAGAGGACGTCCGCGTCGTCCACGCCCGCGTTGAGCTGGGTGTCCTTCGCGTCCACCGCCGCCCCCTTCGCCGCGTCGGTCCAGAGGTCCGTGCGCGCGCTCGCGTTGTTGAGCGTGCGCACGTCGGTCCATTGTCCGGCGCTCTTGAGCGCGGTGAAGTAGTCCGCCACCACCTGCGCCGTCTTCGTGTGCACGGAGTGCGAGTCGGCATTGCACTGCCCCGCGCCGCCAAAGCTGGCGATGCCATAGACGTGCGCCTCGTTCGCCAGCGCCGCCGCTGGCAGCAGCAGTGCCCCCGCGAGCGCCGCGCCCGTCCACTGCTTCGTTTGCTTCCGGAGTCTCATGGTCCTGGTCTCCCCCCGCCTGGGGTCTGGGTATGGGTTCTGTCCTCAACGGAGCCCGGGCCCATTCCTCCTCACCCCCTTCGACGTTTTCCCCAGACGCTAGACTTGCCCCATGGCCACAAGGCACCGCGTCTATCTGGTCCCCGGTTTCTTCGGCTTCACCCAGATGGGTGACAAGGAAACGGAGCGCATCGCCTACTTCCAGCACGTCCCCGGGTTGCTCCAGCAGCGGCTCAAGGAGCGCGGCATCGACGCACAGGTGCATGCCGTGGCCTCCTCCCCCACCTCCGGGCTCGAGGCGCGGGCGCGCGACGTGTTCCGGGAGATGGCCCGGACCGCGAACGAGGACGACGCGGCGCTCCACCTCGTCGGGCACTCCACGGGCGGGCTGGATGCGCGGAGCGTCGTCTCACCGCGCATGGCCCAGGAGGCTCCGGCCTTCGTGAAGCGCGTGCGCTCGGTGGTGACGATCGCCACCCCGCATCACGGCACACCGCTGGCGACCTTCTTCCACCAGGGCGACCTGGGCAAGACGCTGCTGCGCTACCTGTGGCTCTTCACCTTCCTCACCCTGCACCGCGAGGCGATGCCCTTCAGGGCCGCCGCGCTCCAGGCGTGCTACCGGCTCGTCCTGCTGGGCGAGCGGGCGGAGCTCCCGCCCAACCTCTTCAATCAGATCGCCCGGCTGACGGCGGACCTCTCCGACAGCGAGCGCGAGGAGCTCATCCGGTTCTTCAGCCAGGTGGGAGAAGACCAGACGTTGATCCGCGACCTCATGCCGGTCAGCGCGCAGGCCTTCAACGCGAACACAGCGGACCGGGAGGGCGTGCGCTACGGCAGCGTCGTCACGGGCGCGCCGCCGCCCAGCCTGCTCCGCCGCCTGTCCCCCCGCATGCTGTTGCCGCCGGACTCGTTCCTCTACGCCATCTTCTGCTTCCTGTATGGCAGGAGCGCGCCCCTCTCCGCGGAGCTGAGGATTCCCGAGCGCACGCCGGCGCAGACCCAGGCCCTCCAGGACGCCTTCGGCGGGAAGTTCGAGTCGTGGAGCGACGGCATCGTCCCCAGCCGCTCGCAGGTCTGGGGACAGATGGTCCACGTCGCGAAAGCCGACCACCTGGACGTCCTGGGCCACTTCGACGAGCCCGAGAAATACATCAGCTGGCTGAAGTCAGGCTCCCGCTTCCAGGAGAAGGACTTCCACGCGGTCTGGGAGCGGGTGCTCGACTTCACGGTGGGCAGGCCCCCCGCCTGACCGGGTACGCGCCAGGGCGGACCTGCGAGCCGCCTCCAGGGTGATGCGCGTCCCGGCCCTGGCTCCCTATCCTCTTCCATGGACACGAAACCGGGCCGCACGGACGAGACGCGCCACTACGTGCCCACGCCCTTTCCCGAAGCCAGGGCCTTCCCCTGGGACGACCTGCTGGAGCCCACGCAGCGGGGGCTGTACGAGTTGCTGTCCTGGCTGGAGGCCGCTTGCGGAAGCAGCCTGGACATGAGGGGGAGCCGGGACGAGCACCTCTCCACCAGCCTGCTCATCTCCGGCCCACGGGGCTCGGGGAAGACCACCGTCCTGCTCAGCGCCGTCCAGGCCTTGCGCAACTGGAGGGCCTTCCTCGGGCTGAAGCCGGGAGGGCACCTGGAGGCAGGGACCCGCGAGGCGCTGGCGTCGGGGAGGGAGGCGATGCGGCGGGACCTGGGCACGACACTCGAACGCATCGAGGGGCGCGTCGTGTGGCTGGAGCCGCTCGACCTGGAACCGGTTCCCCCGGGGGCCAACCTCCTGGCCACCCTGCTGGTGCGCGTGCGCGCCGCCCTGGACGCGCCCCAGGAGGACACGTCCCCGAGCACCGGGCACGGCAGGTGGTCCTCCTCCATCCTCGAGGAGAGCGCGGAAGAGGCCTGGGGAAAGCTGGATCACCTCATCCGGGATGCCTCGTTCATGTGGGAGGACAGCGCGTCGACGCTCGACACGCGAGCGCGCGCGGAGCAGCAGATCAAGGCCGCGGAGATCTACGCCACCTTCCAGCCGCGCTTCACGCGGGCCATGGAGGATGTGGCGAAGACGCTGTCCCTGCCCCGCTTCGGCACCGCCCAGGGCGAGCAGGTCATCCTCGTCCTGCCCATCGACAACGTGGACCGCAGCATCGAACACCTCCACAACATCGTGAAGCTCACCCGCATGGTGGCCAGCCCCCGGCTCTGGTTCGTGCTGGCCGCGGGCCACCAGGAGTTCCAGCTCTTCATGGAGCGCTCCTTCCAGAAGGAGCTCATCCTCTCCGGGCAGGCGGGCATCGGGACCGCGGGCCAGGACGAGACGCTCTCCATCGCCCGGCGCCAGTCGGCCACCACCCTGCGCCGCGCGCTGCCGCCCAGCTACCGCATCGACCTGGGGCCCGTGGATCCCTACAAGGCGTGGGACTTCTGCCCCCAGGGGGTGGAACCGGAGGACGCACGGCTGACGCTGGGCAGTCTCCTGGAGCAGCTCCGGCTGCCCTTGCCCCCGAAGCGGGAGAGGACGCAGGTGCTGGCCTCCTTCGCGGACCTCCTCAACCTGGAGCCCCGGCTCTCCGACGCGGTGAAGACGACCTACCGCGAGGCCCTGCGGCAGGGGCGGGACGCGCCCCAGCGCAAGGTCATCCTCACCCACGCGGGCAAGCTCGCCCTCAGCCTGCCGGCGCGCACCCTGCAGGACCTCTGGCACGCCGCCCGGCGCGAGCTCCAGGGCACCCACGCCTCCTCCGAGGAGGCCGCCGTCTCGGAGGGGGAGCAGACCGTCCGGGTGGCCACGGAGATGCTGCGCAACGCCATTGATGAAAGCGATCTGCCGGCCTGGGCGAGCCAGCAGTTGCTCAACCGGATCCTCCGGTATGACGACCAGGGGCTCATCTTCCTGGACCTGACGGGCAAGCCGGTGCGCCGCTCCAAGCGGACCACCCTGTCGGACGTCCTGGAGTGGCCGCGACCGGAGCGGGAGGGCAACGGCGGCGCGGAGGCGAACGAACGGGTGCTCATCAGCGAGCTGCACCTGCGGCACTTCCACGACGTGGTGCTGATGCTGGGTGACGTGGACCGGGAGGGCCCCAGCGTGCCCCTGCCCGGCAACGTGGCCGGCTGGCTCATGCTGCTGCACGACGTGCTGATGCTCTTCGAGCCGCCCCGGGTGCTGAACCCGGACGTGACGCCCTTCGAGATGAGCCCCGAGCTGGTCGTGACGATGCACGAGCTGTGGGTGGACTCCACCGCGCACCCCGAGCCGCTCGTCCAACTCGAGTGCTGGTGGAGCCTTCCCACCTGGAAGACCTTCGTCGAGTTCGCCATCTTCACCGCGCAGTGGAAGGCGTTCCTGAAGAGGACGGCGGACGGGTTCTTCAAGGTCGACAACATGCGGGACTCGCGCCTGAAGGTCAGCGCCCACCACCGCTTCATCCTGGCGGCCTGGGTGGAGAACATCTGCTCGGTGTCGGGCCGGGAGCTGGGCGGATGGGACTGGGGCGACGCGCACCAGGGGATGGAGTCGGTGGTCCAGGCAAGGGGGCGCGCCACCGTGCTGGCGCCCTACGAGCAGCGGGTGCGCGACACGGTGGCGAAGCTCTTGGAGGACATCCGGACCTACAGCGTGGGGTCCGACCGGCTGTGGACGGCCCGGGTGTGGCTCCAGAACGCGCTGCCCCTGCTGGTGCGGCCGGAGTTCGCGCCGGCCCCCGCCCCCAGCGAGCTGCTGCACTGGCCGTCGGGGGACGCGGGAGCGAACAAGGCCTGGGACGAGCTGGTGGCGTACTGGAGCCACCATGGGCCCCGGCGGACGCGGCTCCGTGAACAGATGGTGCGCGCCGCGGTGGGGCGCTCCGGCGCGTCCGAGGCGCTCCGCCGCCACCTTGGGAAGGACGAGGGCCGGGACACGGGCCTGTACTACGACTGGCTCGACGCCGTGGTGCGGACGTGGTTCCAGGCCGTGGACCGGGAGGGCGACCCCCTGGAGCACCTCCAGGGTGGCGCCAGCCATGACCACTGACGGACCGCGCAATGCCCAGGGCAACATCGCCCCCCGCCGCGTGCCGGAGGCCTACGTGCGCGCCGAGGTGGCCAGCTTCCCGCTGACCAGCCTCCGGGCCTTCCAGGAGGCGCTGACGGAGCTGGTGCCCTCGCTGGAAGGGCCGGACGCGGGCGCCACGCGGGCGCTGTGGCGCGACTGCGAGAAGACCCTGTCGGAGCACGCCAGCGGCTGGTCGCTGGACCGCCTCATCGCGGTGCGGGACGTGTTCTGGTTCGACTCGCGCCGGCACATCCGCGGCCAGAGGGATCCGCCGCGGCGGGTGTCCATGGCCGGCTACCTCCTGCACCTGGCGGACACCCACCTGGAGCGCCGGCCAGGGGTCACCGTCGTCGCCCAGGACACGGAGGCCGGGTCGGTGGACGCGCTCACGCACTACCGCTGGCTCACCTTCGCCATGCCGGAGGACCTGTTGATGTCGGCGGTGCCGGTGGAGCCGCCGCCCACGCGGGTGGACATCGAACCGCCCCTGCTGATGCGCCACCTGCTGGACCGGGGCGTCACGGAGGTGCACCACCACGTCAACGCGGGCATGGACTTCCCGCTGCTGTGGGCCTCGCTGCTGACCGCCATCGCGGATCCGGCCCTGGATGCGCGCCTGCTGTCGGGGCCGGGGCTCCTCTTCGGGGACGGCGAGACGATGCTTCGCTGGCTGCTGGCGGCCGCGGTGGCCCGATGCGTCCTGGCGGAGGTCATCCTGCGAGATGGGAGGCGCCCCCTGTTGGACTTCGTGCAGGGCCTGCGGGAGTCCTCCGTCTGGATGCCCCAGCGCCGCCGGGTGCTCGCGCGGACGCTGGAGGCGCTCTCGCGCGCCCGCCTCGAGGTCCTGCCGGAGCTGGACGAGTTGCGCGAGCTCTACGGGGACCTCCACCCGCTGGCGGCCCGCGGCGGCGCCGAGCTCCCCGAGACCCTCGAGGAGGTGTGGCGACGGTGCGACCCCATCGCCCTGCGGATGGGGCTGCACGCGCCCAACGCGGGGGAGCGCTGGCTGGTGCGCTTCGGGCTGCGGCGGATGCGGCAGCAGGAAGAGGCCGGAACGCCGGACCCGCACTTCAACCGCCTCTTCTGGCAGGTCCAACGGGTGCGCTGCTTGAGCTACCGCACCTACGTGCAGCGGCCCCTGACCGCGGGCCTCCAGTGGTTCATCCGCTTCTACGACCGCCTGGGCGCGATGAAGCGGCCCCTGCACGCCGTGCGCGCCGAGGTCTCCTATTCGGTGGCGGGGGGCGAGCAGCCCATCGCCGCCCTGGAGGTGCGCACCCGCCTCATGAACGACTCCATCCTCATGGCGGAGGAGCTGTGGGGGCTGACGCGCTCGTGGCGGCGCGTGCTGGAGCGCGTGGGGAGGGGCACGGGCGACGGGCGCCAGCCGGAGTTCGGCCTGGTGCTGCACCTGCTCAAGGCGCGCGACCCCAAGCGCCACTGGAGGGAGGGGCTGCCGCCCGCGCATGCCATGGGGACGTACGCGGAGCCGGCTCCGGAGGGCCTGATCCGGCTGGGAGGCCGCTACGCGGACTACTTCGTCTCGCAGTCGACGCAGGTGGAAGCGCTGGTGGAGCTGCTGCGGGCGGTGCCGCTGTCGCTCTGGCTGGTGCGGGGGCTGGACGTCGCGTCGGACGAGCTGAGCGTGCCCACGTGGGTGCTGGCGCCGCTGTACCGCTACGTGCGGTGGGAGGCCGCCCGCGCCGCGGCCCGGCCGGCGGCCCGGGGCGCCCCACCCCTGCGGCTGACGGGCCACGTGGGCGAGGACTACCGGCACCTCATGGAGGGGCTGCGCCGCATCTACGAATGCCTGCACTACCTGCTGGACCACTGGGGCGGGCGGCTGGGACACGCCACCTCGCTGGGCGTGGAGCCCGGGACGTGGGCGGAGTCCGTGGGCGCGGTGATGATGCCGGCCGAGGAGCGGCTGTGGGACCTGGTCTTCGAGTGGCGGCTGTACGGCAGCTACCGGCTGCCCTCGGGCTTGAACGCGGAGGCCCCACCGGGACGGCCTGAGCAGGTGGAGAACCTCATCCGCGAGCTGTCCGAGGGTGTGTTTGGCAGGTGTGTCGCGCCACACGTGCTGGCCGAGGCCCACCACGTGCTGCACAACCTCTGGTGTCCGCCCCTGGCACAGGATGCGGTGGGCGTGGGGCTGGACGCCTTCAGCCGGGCTTCCCGCCGGCTGGACTGGATCCGGGTGCGCAACCCCCGGCGCGTCCAGGAGCTCATCGAGGCGTACCGGGAGGACGAGCGCGTGTTCCGGCGCGGGCAGCAGCTGGTGGACATCCCCCTGGATGGCGCGGAGGTGGCCGCGCTGCGGTCGGCGCAGGACGCGCTGCGCCGGTACGTGGGAGCGCGGGGCACAGTCGTGGAGGTGAATCCCTCCAGCAACCTGCTCATCGGCAACCTGCTGGACCTGCGCAACCACCCCATCCTGCGGCTGCTTCCGCCTCGCGCGGAGGAGGGAGCACCGCCGCCGGTGCCCATCGCGGTGGGCGCGGACGACCCCATCACCTTCTCCACCTTCCTCCTCCGGGAGTACTCCCTGCTGCACGAGGCGGCGCGGAGCGCGGGCTACTCCGAACGCGTGGTGCACGAGTGGCTGTCCACCATCCGGCAGACGAGCATGGACGCGCGCTTCACCACGCCCTGGCATCCCAGCGCGGAGCGCATGTCGGAGGAGCTGATGGACGCGCTGGGGGCCTACGCGAGGCGGCCCGCGGCGCACCGCCGGGCCCGCGGCAAAGCCCCGGCGTGAGGCGGCTGTCGCCTACTTCGGCTCCGCGCGCCGGGAGGCGGCGCCGGCCTCCGGGGGAGCGCTGGAAGGCAGCAGCTTCTCCGACTGCCCGAGCAGCCTGCTGAGCACGTTGTTCATGATGGAGCTCAGGAACCTGTCGGCGGAGTACCCCGCGGCCACTGACAGGGCCGCCAGGGTGAAGAAGACGGCGCGCCAGTCCCGCACGACGATGTTCAGGAGGGCCGGGTTGGAGCCGGCGGCGCTCACGGGGTCGCGAGGAATCACCGAGAGCAGCAGGTTGGACTGCTCGACGAAGAGGAGCGTGAGGGCCGCGAAGGCGCCAACGGCGGGCTTGACCAGCAGGTGATAGGCGAAGAAGCGGCTCGTCGCCCCGGTCGCGACGACGAAGCGCTCCTTGGAGAGCATGTTGGACACCACGGCGCCGGCGGCGCCCACGAGGCTGAACAGGAGCAGCCCCTGGGGAACGAGCTCTCCAGGCCAGGTCGTGACCAGGGAGCGATTGAAGCCCAGCAACGCGATGAGGGAGAGCGTGATGAGCAGCAGGGTGCTGAGGACCTGGATGGAGACATTGATGGAGAGCTGCCAGAAGGTCTTGTCCACGCGATCGTTGATGACCCCCTGCGCGCCCCAGAGCACATGGCGGCACCGCGCCAGGCGCTCCGCTTCAGGCAGGGAGGCTTCAGGATCGCTGGAGAGGAGCGCCTCCCCGCGGAGCACACGGACGCACTGGGGCAGGGGCCCCGAGGTCCGATCCGCGCCCAGCCAGAGTGTCTTCTGGGCGGAGTCCGTCACCCTCCGTTCGAACTGCTGCTGAATCTCCAGGGCATGGGGCAGCAGCATGTGCCGGGGCATGACCAGCAGCAGCAGGCCGTCGACCTCGTGGATGATCTGCCAGAAGGAGAAGGACCAACGCCAGAGCTGCTTGTCGAGGCAGCGCCGGGCCACCCCCAGCCTCTGATTGCACTGTTCCAGGATGACCCGGTCCTCGGCCGTCAAATCCTTGCGGATCCAACACAGCTCGCAGAGCGAGGCGTCGTTCTCCAGCCTGTTCCAGAGCAGCTGGGTGGCCGAGCCGTACCTGCTCGACCGGCGGCGGAAGCCGACGAGGTCCAGGATCGCGGGCGGAGGGTTCTCGGGAGGCAGGGTGTCAGAGGCCGCCATGGAAGACACATGGGCATGGCACGCAGGAATGCCAATCCGCCAGGGCTCCCGGGCGCCCACCGCCTGGTCCACCGCACGCAGGTCCTCCTTGCCAGTGAAATGACATACTCCCGAGGAGGTATCGCCGGGTTCCAGGTCCGCGATGACCTCCACGCTCAACCCCTTGCGTGCGCCGTGGTGGGATGGACAAGGGCGGACAAACGCACTGTAGTCATGGACGTCGCCAGGGATTTCAAATCCCAGGTTCGGCGGATTGCAGGGGGGGAACACCATGGACGCGAATCAACTGCTGGAGCTGGTGAAGCGCTATCAGGATTCCAAGTCGTTCATCACCAACGAGGAGACGGCCAAGCTCGCGCTGGTGGTCCCCTTCATCAAGCTGCTCGGCTACGACCCCGGTTTCCCGCGCGAGGTGCGTCTGGAGTACGCGGCGGATTTCGTCCAGGGCGACGGGAAGAAGCTCCCGGACCGGATGGACTTCGCCATCTTCGACCAGACCGGCGCGAAGCCGCTCATCGTCATCGAGACCAAGCCCTTGGGCACGGACCTCAAGTCACGCGCCCAGCAGCTGGCGCGCTACCTGTCCCAGCTCCCGGAGCTCCACTTCGGCATCATCACGGATGGGTGCCACTATCTCTTCTTCGGAGATCTGGAGAACCCCAACGTCATGGATCCGGAGCCCTTCTTCACGTTCTCCCTGGAGGACTCGAAGGCCGACTGGGCGAAGGTCGCGAAGTTCCTGTCCAAGTTCAGCCGTGAGTCCTTCAACGCGACGACGCTCATCACAGACGCGGAGAACAGCCGGTACCGCCAGAGCATGATCGACAAGCTCTCGGCGGTTCTGAAGGCGCCCGGCGAGAATGAAGGCTTCCTCAAGTGGCTCACCGAGGACATCTACAAGGGGAAGCGGACGACGGCGGTGATGGAGCGCCTCGCGGAGGTCGCCAAGGAGGCCATCGAACCCACCCTGCTCCGGGTGATGGGCGATGACTTCCTGAACAAGCTCAAGGAACGCATCCAGCGCCTGAACGAGGGCACGGAGCCGCCCGCCGCCGTGGAAGGGCCCAACGTGGTGAAGGCGGACTCCGCCAGGCCCTTTGAAACGGAGCCTCGCGCTCCAGGTGATGACAAGGGTCGAGCCACGGTCGAGACCACTGAGGAGGAGCTGGCGTTCTTCGCGGTCGTCCGGGACATCTGCGGCAAGAATGGCCACCCGGCGGACGACATCCTCTACCGGGACACCTCGAACTACTTCAACGTGTCCTTCAAGAGACCCACGAAGTGGTTCGTGCGGTTCTTCGGCAACGGCAAGCGCAAGAGCATCGTCACCTGGATCCCGGTCGAGGAGGCGAAAACGCTCGCGGCGGGATTCGAGGTCGAGGCGGCCCCCGCTGCCTTCGGGCTGAGCCGGGTCTACATCGAGACGATCCCCCAGGTGTGGGCGCTCAAGGCGCTGGTGGCCCGGAGCCTGGAGCTGTCCCTCACGGTCAAGGACGAGGTCCTCTCGGGCGAGGACCCCAGGACCACGCTCAAGGTGGTCTCCAGCCAGTAGGCCCACAACGCTCAAGGAGAATGGAATGACTCCGCTCAAAGTCACGCTGCACGAGCTGACCAATGCCGGCGAGAAAACGAAAGCGTTCGTTCAGCGCGCCATCCAGTTGATGGAGGAGGTCGTGAACACGCAAGGCTTCCGCGATGCGGTCGCACAGCAGAAGTTCAGCTACATCCACCATCACGGCACCGACCACTCGAAGGATGCCCTCATGCGGTATCTGTTCGAGGGTCGGGAGTTGGGGACGGACGCAGACCATGAGATCGATCTTCGGATCAACCTCCGCGCGTTCTATTACGGATTCCGACCCATTCGGGTCTTGAACAAGAAGACCGTAGGCTCCACCAACCTTGGCGGCCCGGTCATCCATACGAATCTCTATCACATCAACAATTGGGTCGCTCACGACGACGTGGCCTCCGGCGTGGGGCACTGGCTTCATGAGTGGATGCATGTCGTTGGCTACGAGCATGAGGATGCCAATGGCGACGAGAATGACGTCGCATATGCCATCGGCGCCATCGCTGAGCACATCGCATGGGAGCGGCTGGGCTCCAGCAGGGCGTTGAGCAGTTCCAGCTAGAAAATGAGGCGCGATGCCCACCCGGTCCAGAGAGCAGGCAGGAGCTCCTGGCCGAGTGGGACGCCTCCCTGAAAACTCGTCGTGCGCAGCGGGCTCGCTCGCCAGTGACCTTCGAATGGCCCCTGCGGTGTGGGCCGTGCCCGCGCCCATCGTTCGAGCTTTTCGCGCGGCACCGCGAAATGGTCCTGGGGCTGCGCCGTAGTCAGCGCCGACCGAGCATCTCCGGCATCCGGGCACTCGGCACCCTCCCCTGCACCCCCGGAGAACCGATGAAGGGCCTTGCCCCGCTGTGGGCCTTCGCGCTGCTCGTCCCGACACTCGCCCTCGCGACGACCGCTCCCGCGCGGCCGGGACCGGCGACGCCCGCCGAGCTGCGGCAGTCCTTGACCGCGCTGCTTGCCAGGCACCACATCCCGGGCGCGAGCTACGCGGTGTTCGACCGCCGGGGCACCGTGCTCAGCGAGGTCATCG
The DNA here is from genome assembly GCF_003612055.1 of Corallococcus llansteffanensis. Taxonomy (GTDB): domain Bacteria; phylum Myxococcota; class Myxococcia; order Myxococcales; family Myxococcaceae; genus Corallococcus; species Corallococcus llansteffanensis. The sequence goes on along the minus strand of NZ_RAWB01000013.1, from coordinate 9,473 downwards.
GGCTGGCCGACAGCGGAACCCGGGCCCCCGTCACGGACGGCACGCTCTTCCGCCTTGGCTCCGTCACGAAGACGGTGACGGCGATCGCCATCATGCAGCTGGTCGAGCAGGGCCACTTCGGGCTGCAGACTCCTGTCTCGGAGCTGCTGCCGGACGCTCCCATCCGGAACCCGTTCGGAGACAGTGACCCGGTCCGCGTGCTCCACCTGCTCACCCACACCGCGGGCTTCGACGACATGCACGCCAAGGCGTTCTTCAGCCCCGTCGAGCGGCGGGGGCGCCACCTCGAGAGCAGCCTCCAGCATCCGGAGCCGCTGACGGTGCGCTGGCGGCCCGGCATGCACGAGAGCTACAGCAACCCGGGGTACGTGCTGCTCGGCGCGATCCTGGAGGCCCACTACCAGAAGCCCTGGGACGAGATCGTCACGGCACGGGTCCTGGGACCGCTGGGCATCACGCAGGTCGCCACCCTCGCCACGCAGGCCGCGCAGCGCGACCACGCCAGCGGCCACAGCGGCATCGACATGCACCGCACCCCTGTGTTCTTCGAGCAGACCCAGGCGGACGGCGCGCTGTGGTGCACGGCGACGGACCTGGCCACGCTGGGCCGCTTCATGCTCACCGACGGGGCCTCTGCTCCTGGAGTGCTGCGGCCCGAGACCGTCCGCGCCATGAAGCAGGTCCAATCGACAGAGGGCGCCCGGGCGGGGCTGGCCTACGGCGCGGGGCTGGGGCTGCACCACCGCATCGTCAGGGCCACGCTCTGGCAGGGCCACGCCGGGGGCGTCCTGGGCGCGAAGGCGAGCATGCACTTCCACGCCGAGCAGGGCATGGGCTACGTGCTGCTGGTCAACAGCGAGAACGAGCTGCGCAAGCTGGAGGAGCCGCTCGCCGACTTCATCTCCCACCAGACGCAGTGGAAGCCATCGGCGCCGACCCTCCACCCGCTCACAGGCGACGTCGACGGCTGGTACCGCCTCGTCAACCCGCGCATCTCGCTGCTGGGCCTCCCCACCTACCTGCTCAGTACAGGCCAGGTGACCGTGCAGGCCGACACGCTGACCCTCGAGCCCATCCTGCCGGGGTTCGGCTACCAGGCGACGCTGAAGCACCACGGAGATGGACTGCTCGCCGATGTCGACTACGGCGAAGTGATCAACGGGGTCCTGGTCCGGAACGGGGACGGCGCGACCGTGGGACTGGAGACGGGAGGCGACTACCTGCAGCGCACCTCGATGGCGGCAGCGGTCTTCCCGCTCGTGAGTGTGCTCGTGTCGCTCGCCCTCCTCCTGAGCACGCCCTTCGGACGACGCACCTCGCTGCGCAATCGCTGGGTGCGCCGCCTGCCGTGTCTCGCCCTGCTGTCATTGGTGTTGGGTGTCATCTGCGCGGCGAACCTCGAGCTGACCCTGCTCGCGCACAAGAACTGGCAGACGGTCGGTGTCTGGGCGGCCTCCGTGCTGTTCCCAGCGCTCGGCGTGGCCGGCGTCGTCCTCAGCGTGCGCACCTGGAGGCAGGAGCCCGCGACCGTGGCCCGGTGGCGCTGCCTCCTCGGGTCCGCGTCCGTCGTGTGCCTGAGCACCTGGCTCGCGAAGTTCGGTCTGTTCTCGTTCGCGCTGTGGCGGTGGTAGCGCGGTCCGAACTGGAGTGGACGCGGGGACTTCCGCCGAGCCCACTCAACAAGGCCCCCCTTCCGCCTATGCTTGCGACGGCCCTGGGATGAATCCAGTTGGCGGACCGGGAGAACCTGCCGATGGCGGTGGAGCTGCGAATTGCCTCGTACAACCTCCTGGCGGACGCCTACGTCAAGCCCGAGTGGTTCCCGCACACGCCCGCGGACATCCTCCAGCCGCAGAGGCGCCACGAGGCATTGGCCCGCCGGATCGTGGGGCTGGACGCGGACATCGTCTGCCTGCAGGAGGTGGAGCCCGACCGCTTCGCCGCGCTTGAGAAGGCGCTGGAGCCGCACGGGTACGCAGGCGTGCTGGCCCTGAAGCAGCAGGGCCGCCCCGATGGCTGCGCGGTGTTCCACCGTCTGGAGCGTTGCCTTGGCCACGAGGCCCACTACTTCAAGGACCGGCTGGAGGACGGGCGCATCTCGGGGCACCTGGCGCTGGTCGTGGACTTCGACGTCGGAGGGGACCGGCTGCGCGTGGCGTGCACGCACCTGCGCTGGGACCGGCCGGATAGGCCCGTGGAGCAGCACCAGGGGATGCAACAGGCGGCCGAATTGCTCGAGGAGTTGGTCGGGCGGGACCCGGAGGCCCTGTGGGTCGTGTGCGGCGACTTCAACGCGCAGCCCGGGGATCCGCTGGTCCGAGCATTCTCGGCGGCCGGTCTGCTCGATGCCCATGAGGGGCGGCACCAGCCAACCTGCAACGCGAACGGCAGGGCCAAGGCCATCGACTTCCTCTTCCACTCGCGCGCGCTGCAGGCGCAGCCGCTCCGGCTGCCAGAGCTGGACGACCAGACGCCGATGCCGTCGGAGACCGAGCCCTCTGATCACCTGCCCATCGCCGCACGGCTGCTGCGCACCTGAGGGCTGCAGCACGCCGAAGGAGAAACCCAGGCGCAGAAAAACGAAAGGCCGGAACCTTTCGGTTCCGGGCCCTTCAGTGGCAAGGAGCACGGGACTTGAACCCATGGACGAGGGGTGCCCTAAACTCACGACGGCACACGATCTTCGAAGAATCGTGAGTGAATCCAGGCACTGCGAGTCCACGGGTGAGTTCTCGGCAGTCCCACCTGTCACCCGGAGTCCCCGCCAATCTTGAAGACATTTTGGGGACGAAGCCAGGGACGCACTGAGCCCCTCTATGCGCGAGGCGTGAGGGACTGGATGAAGTTGCCCCAGTACGTGGAGCGCGACTTCGCCAGGTACCTGGAATGCGGAGTGCTGGCACACGGCTTCGCGCGAGTGCGCTGCGAGAGTTGCAAGGACGAACTGCTCGTCGCCTTCTCGTGCAAGTGACGAGGGGTGTGCCCCTCCCGTAACGCGAAGCGGGCGCGGGTGACGTCGGTGCACCTGGTGGAGCAGGTGCTGCCGCGCGTGCCCTAGCGGCAGTGGACGCTGTCCTTTCCGCATCGGGTGCGGTGGATGCTGCTGGAGGAGGCGGGACTGCTCTCCGACGTCCTCACTCTCTTCCTGCGGGCGGTGTTCGCCCCTTTCAGCGCTCGATCTCCGATTCCGGCACGTGTGCGATCTCGCACCCGAAGTCCTCAGCCCCAGCGAAGTCCGGCACCCCCTTAGCCTTCACGATCGCACGGCGCTGGTCCTCAGGAACGTGCTGGTTGGCCAACTCCCACCAACGCTCAGCAAGGTTACCGATCCAGTAGGGAGCCGTCTTCGGCCGATCAGAATGGTCCTTTACCCAGTGAGTGTAGTTCCAGCGCTTTGACTGCGCGCCATCCCGGAAGAAGTCGACATTATGGACAAACTCGTGGACCAGCGTGTTGACCTTGTCCCGAACCCTGCGGTTATGAAAACGCCGGGTGTTGACGTAGATCGTGAGGGGCATGCCTGGGTCGGTGACCGCCGTCGTAATTGGCCTCTTCTTGATGTGAAGGATGTTGACGACGTCGGTGCAAGCGCGCAGCCGCTCCGCGATCGCGGCGGGCGTGACGGTTGTGTAGGTGAACTGTTCAGCCTCGGCGATCTCCTGCCAAAAGCCCTCCATGGAGGAGAGCTCGTTGGCGAATGCGACCGCTTCGACAAAGCCCGGGTCAGGAGTGGCGTGCGTGTAGGCAAACTTCATGGGACCTCCGTTGACTGAGGATAGCCCAAGCGGGCACCAAGGGAAGCTCGTCTACCTCTGCCTGATTGGGCTAACTGCCATGCACGGGCGTGTAGTGCACGCAGAAGCGTTTCCATAGCCGCAGCCCCTGGCCCCAGCCGAAACGGCGCAGGAGGGAGAAGCGGGAGTGGATGTTGGGGTTGTCGTCCGCGCCTCCCACCACCCTTTTGGCGCTGCCCCAGCCAATCTCCAGCTGGATGTTGAGCGCCTCGCGCATCAAGGCCAACCCAGACATCGTCTTCAAGCTGCCGCTCGGGCAGAAAGAGAGCTCCACCATCTGGCGGAAGCCTTCGGAGGCACCCCGTTCGAGCAAGAGCTGCTCGGCCGTGAGTCCATCGAGGCGTGAGAACTCGGGGCCAGACCCGTCGAGGTTGCGAGGGTCGTGGTCTTTCACCGTGCCGAAGTACTTCGCGAGCATCCCGTTGAAATCCCATGAGGCTTCGTCTTCGCGAAGGGGCGGGTCCTCCTCGGGAGTGGCCTCACCGGCGTTGACGACTGACCGCTGGCCGCGCTTGAACAGCACGCGTTTCGGCCACCCGCGCCGAGCCGGCTCGAACAGGCCGACGTTCAGCTCGGAGAACAGCGCCAGCAGGTCGGGGGCACCGACCACATGGGTGGCTCCGGCCTCCACGCAGAGCCCGTCCGGAAACGGAGCGCGGATCGTTCGAATGCGTCCTCCGGGCTGAGCGTTCGCTTCGAGCACGTGGACGTCGAAGCCGCGCTTCATCAGCTCGAACGCCGCGACGAGACCCGCGAGTCCAGCCCCCAGCACGACCGCGCTCCTGGCCGGCGCCGTGGGTTTCAGGTGGGATCGCGCCGCGCACCCGAGGAGCCCGACGGAGGAGGCGACGGCAAGGACTTCACGGCGGGAAAGGGTGGGGGTCGGCGACATGCTGCGCATCCTCCGGTCTCGAATCCCCCTGTTCGACACCGGCGCGGTGAAACCGTTCGGCTGGGCCCCCATCCCCCGGGCGCTTCAGGAAGGCGCCCGGTGTGAGCCCGACGAGCTCCCGGAAGTCGGCAATGAGGTGCGCCTGATCGTAATAGCCCGCGTCCGCTGCGATGCGTCCCCAGTCCTTCGAGGTCGCCGCCATCCGCACGGCACGCTGCAGGCGAACGGTCCGCGCGAAATCCTTTGGCCCGATGCCGACGTTCTCCGTGAAAGCGCGGCGAAGATGCCGCGCCGTGACTCCAAGCCGCTCCGCCACGGTCTCCACCCGATCCTCTTCTCCTTCGAACAAGCGAACCGCGCGGCGAGCGAGCCGTGCCGAGGCCGGTTCGAAGGTCTGATGGGTCCGCAGGGCGATCGCGTGGGAGAGTCGGTCAAGCACCTCCGACAGGCTTCGCGCCGCAAGGAGTTTGAGGCAGAGGTCGCCGCCCGAACGGCCCCAGAGGTCTTCCAACGGGACGATCCGGTCCGTCAGCGCGTTCGCTGCCACGCCCAGCAGCGGCACCGACCAGCCTGGCTTGAACTGAAGGATGACCGCCCGCGCGATGCCGGGGGCGTTCTTGAACAGCGCCTGCGTTCGCGGGCCCGCGACGCACACATCCCCTTTCCGACCCTCCTCGATCACTCGAAAGACAAGCGTCGTTCTTCCGTCGGGCAGCCGTTCGTGACGTGCGTGTCCAGCGACTGGCACGACAGCGCGAACGTCCTCGACGAAGCGGGAAAGCGAGAACGTCAAGGCGGCAGGGTCCATCGTGAGCGGCACCCTCGTACTCTCACGCGTCCACCTCGGCCGTTCAAGCCGGCGCGGAAGGACCGATGAAATGTCCGGTCCTTCCAATCGGAGGGCGGCGGCGGGAGGTACGAAAGGGGTGGAGGTAACGCATGAGCAACCAAGACTTTTCAGACCACGTCGTTGTTGTCACCGGGGCGAGCGGGGGTGTCGGAGCCGCCGCCGCCGAGGAGCTCGCGCGACGTGGAGCATCGGTCGTGCTGGCCGCGCGCCGCGCCAGCCCCCTCGGCGAAGTGGCCAGGCGCTGTGGGAACCGGGCCCACGCCGTCGTCGCCGACGTGACGAAGCGCGACGACGTGCAGCGCATCTTCGACGAGGCCGTCGCGAAGTTCGGTCGCGTCGACATCTGGATCAACAACGTGGGTCGAGGCATCGGCCGCCCCCTGCTCGAGATCACCGACGACGACGTCGACGCGATGATCCGCGACAACCTGAAGTCGGTGCTCTACGGCATGCAGGTCGTGACGCCGCACCTCCAGGCCCGCGGCACGGGCGCGATCGTGAACGTGTCGTCGCTCCTCGGCCGCACCCCGCTCCCTCCGCGCGCTGCCTACGCCGCGGCAAAAGCAGCGATGATGTCGCTCTCGGAGGCGTTCCGCATCGAGCTGGCGGGCTCACATCCCCAGCTCCGCGTGGTCGTCGTCTACCCCGGCCGGATCGCGACCGACTTCGGCCACAACGCCCTGGGTCAGCGCGGGGGTGATGCCGGAAAGCTTCCCGCTGAGGTCCTCGCCGTCATCAGCGGCGCGACGCAGTCGGCGGAGGAGGTCGCGCATGTGCTGTGCGACGCAGCCCTGAGCGGCCGCGGGGACGTCTATACACAGCCGAACGTGTTCGCGCGCGTGCAGGAGTACCTGGAGAAGCAGCCGGGGTGAGGCAGCGGTGGACCGAGACAGCCTGAAGCGTGGAGCAGCGGAATCGGAGGGCGCCATCCACCTCGCCTTCAGCCACGGCTCCACGGACTTCGCGGCCAGCTGCGCGCGTCGCGAAGTGATCACAGAGCGCGCCGCGCATCCTGGTCCGCGCCCACGAAAGGAAATCAATCTCATGAACAAACCGACTCCCGCAGCCCACCCCCGCAGCGCACCCACGCCGGTCCTCTCGGTCAGCCCTGTCGTGCTGCCAGCTCCCGGCCGCGCCGTCGAGCTCCAGGTGCGAGTCTCCGCGCCCGTGACCGGAAGCGAGCTGCCCATCATCCTGCTCTCGCATGGCCACGGTCGCTCCAACCACCTCTCTTCCTTGAATGGCTACGCCCCACTCGCCCACTTCCTGGCGGCACACGGCTTCGTCGTGATCCAGCCCACCCATCTTGACTCGAAGACGCTCGTCCTCGACTCCGGTGACCCCGATGCGCCGCTGTACTGGCGAGCGCGGGCCGGGGACATGAAGCGCATCCTCGACCAACTCGACGCGATCGAGCGCGCCGTCGCTGGGCTCGCCGGGCGCCTGGACCGAAGCAAGGTGGCCGTCATCGGGCACTCGCTGGGCGGGCACACCGCGAGCTTGCTGCTTGGCACGCGGCACAAGGATCTCCACGACGGAACGGCGGTGAACCTCGCCGAGCCCCGGATCAAGGCGGGCGTGCTGCTCGCCGCGCCCGGCAGAGGCGACGCCCTCAGCAGGTTCGCAGCCGAGAACTACCCCTTCTTCTCGACCATCGACTTCTCCACGATGACGACGCCCGCGCTCGTGATCGCCGGCGACAAGGATGACTCTCCCCACCTGACGGTCGCGGGCGCCGACTGGCACGCCGATCCATACCTCCTCGCCCCAGGCCCCAAGTCCCTGGTCACCCTGTTCGACGCAGGGCACGGGCTGGGCGGGGTCTCGGGATACGACGTCGCCGAGACCACGGATGAGAACCCCGAGCGAGTGGCTGCCGTCCAGCGTCTCACCTGGGCCTATCTCCGCACCGCGCTCTACTCCGGAGACTCCGCCTGGCAGGAAGCGCAAGACGCGCTGACTGGCGCAGCCCACCCGCTCGGACGGGTCGAATCCAAGTAGGCGAAGAAGGCCCATCCGTCTCAAGCGGATGGGCGCCGCTGCGCTGAGGCTCAAGGCGCGGCGAAGCCCCGCGACAGCCAGTCGATGAAGACCCTCACGCGCGGGGACAGCTGACGGTTGCGCGGGTACATCAGGGACACGGGCGTGGGCGTCGGCGGGTACTGGGGCAGCACGGGCACCAGCGTGCCGCGCCCGAAGTCCTCCTCCAGGCGGTAGCGCGGCGCCTGGATGAGGCCCAGGCCCAGATGCGCGGCGGCGACGAAGGTGTCCGCGCCGTTCACGGACAGGGTGGTGGGCAGTACGACGTGGCGGACCTCGCCGTTCACCGTGAACTCCAGCGGCAGCAGGCTTCCCGTCAGGGAGGAGCGGAAGCCCACCATGCGGTGCCCGCGCTGGAGCGCCTCGATGCTCTCCGGCACGCCGTGCCGCGCCAGGTAGGCCGGCGACGCGCACGTGGCCTCCTCCAGCAGCGCCACCCGGCGGGCCACCATGTCGCTGTCCCGCGGCTCGCCCGCGCGCAGCACGCAGTCGACGCCCTCGCGCACCAGGTCCACGAAGCGGTCGCCTTCGCTCATGTAGAGCTCGATGCCCGGGTAGCGCTCCAGGAACTCCGGCAGCCGGGGCAGCACGACCCGGCGCGCCAGGGTTCCATGCACCTCCACGCGCAAGAGCCCCTTCGGCTGCGCCCCCGTGAACGCCGCGTCCGCCTCCTCCAGGTCCGCGAGCAGCGCCAGGCAGCGCTGGTAGTACGCCTCGCCGTCCAGCGTGGGACTCACGTGCCGCGTGGTGCGCTGGAGCAGGCGCACGCCCAGCCGCTCCTCCAACTGCTTCACCGCGTCCGTCACCGACGAGCGCGGCAGCCCCAGGTCCTTCGCGGCCTGGGTGAAGCTCCGGCGCTCCACGATGCGGGTGAAGGCCTTCATGGCATCAAACCGGTCCATCATCCGCCCTGTCGAACAGTGATGCCGGAACAAAGCGGATTATCCGCACGCAAGAAAGGTCCATCTTCCCCTCACCCGACGCCAGCGACGGCGACGGCGAACCTCCGGAGGAAGACACCATGACGAACCCCCAGACCCAGCAGCAGAAGACGGCCCTCGTGACGGGCGCCTCACGCGGCATCGGCGCCGCGGTGGCGGAGCGGCTCGCGCGCGACGGCTTCAGCGTCCTCGTCAACTACGCGGGCCGCCACGACGCGGCGGAGGCCGTGGTGCGCCGGATTGAAGCGGCGGGCGGCCGGGCCCTGAGCGTCCAGGCGGATGTCGCCGACCCCGCCGCCTTCCCCCGGATGTTCGACGCGGCGGAGCAGGCGTTCGGCGGCGTGGACGTGCTGGTGAACAACGCCGGCATCGCGAAGATGGTTCGCTTCGTGGACTTCGACGACGCGCTGTTCGACCAGCACGTGGCGGTCAACCTCAAGGGCACCTTCAACGGCCTGCGTGAAGCCGCGCGACGCCTGCGCGACGGCGGTCGCGTCATCAACTTCTCCACCAGCGTCCTGGGCCTGAAGCTGGAGACGTACGGCGTCTACGCGGCCACCAAGGCCGCCGTGGAGACGATGACCGCCATCCTCTCCAAGGAGCTGCGCGGCCGGAACATCACCGTCAACTGCGTCGCGCCCGGCCCCACCGCCACCGAGCTCTTCATGAACGGCAAGTCCCCGGAGCTGGTGGACCACATGGCGAAGCTGAACCCCCTGGAGCGGCTGGGCACCCCGGAGGACATCGCCGCTTCCGTCGCCTTCCTCGCCGGCCCGGAGGGCGGGTGGATCAACGGCCAGGTCCTTCGCGCCAACGGAGGCATGGTCTGAACGCCTGCCGCTTGAGGGCGAAAGCGCGGAACGCTCTGCGGAACCGGGGCAACTTCATGTCCACCGGCCGGGAGCATCGCTCGGGCGGCCCCGTCAGCGGCCCTCCTCGGCCCCTCTGTACCCTCC
>NZ_RAWB01000139.1 GCF_003612055.1 Corallococcus llansteffanensis | reverse complement strand
CCCCCAGCGCCACGAGCCCCAGCCCCCGCCGCAGCCGGACGGCGCGAGGGCCCGCTTCCGTCAGCGCGAGCAGCAGCACGAACGCGTTCGCGAAGGCGTAGCTCCAGGTGTCACCCGCCAGGAGCACGCCCGCGAGCAGCGCGGAGGCGACGGCGGCGCGGGCCGGCGTGGCCTCGCGCAGGAAGCGCACGGCGGCCCAGAGCGCGGAGGGCAGGGTGGCGCCGGCCAGGAGGTACGCGAGGCTGCTCGTGAGACACACGAGGTAGCCGCTGAACGCGAACGCCAGCCCCGCGAAGAACGCCCCGGCCCGGGGCACCGCGTAGAGGCGCAGCAGGGCATACGTGCCCAGGAGGGCCAGCGGCGGACACAGCAGGACGGTGAGCTTCATCGCCGCGCCCGTGGACAGCACCAGCCCCAGCCACTGCGAGGGGTGGAACGCGGCGGACAGCATCATCCCCGGGAACGACTGGCCCAGCCCGTCGTAGGGGTACCAGCCGGGGAACCCGCCGTAGGCCACGCGCGCCGCCCAGTAACGGCGCAGGGGCGCGTAGACGAGCAGCATGTCTCGCCCGGTGAAGACCTGCGCGCTGAACACGGCCCGGTAGAAGAACAGGCACGTCAGGCCGAGCGCGCCGCCCACCACCGCCCAGGTCGCGCGCGAAGCCGGGGCTCGTGCTCCAGTGCGCTCCAGCGGTCCGGGGGGCTCCATCCAGGCGCGGATTGTTCCCGGTGGCGGGGCCCCCGTCCAGCGGACTCAGGGCCCGCGCGCCTTCAAGGGGTCCGCGACGTGCGCCGGGCCCATGGGCTCAGGTGCTGGCTCAGGTGCTGACTCAGGCGCCCTTCGCCGGGGCGAAGTACGAGGTGAAGGTCGTCACGTCCCGGTAGCCCATGCGCCGGTAGACGGGCGCCCCGGCGGGCGTGGCGTGCAGCACCGTGCGCTCCAGCCCCCACGTCCGCTTCGCTTCCTCCAGGGCATGGCGCATCACGGCCTCCGCGGCGCCCTGGCGACGGTGCTCGGCCAGCGTCGCCACGAGCGCGATGTAGGCGATGCCGTCCACGCGCATCACCGCGGTGGTGCTCCCCGGCACCCCGTCGCGACTCCCGACGAAGGCCCGGCACTCCGGCCCATAGATGCCCGGCGCGGCCAGCGCCTCGCGCCCGAGCACCTGAGGCATGTCGTAGCAGGCGGCGTTCACGTCCGCGATCGCGTTGCGGCCCCACTCGTCCCGCACCTGCTGGAGGTCGAGCTTCGGCAGGGGGCGGACTGGCGCGAGCAGCGTGTCCGCCACCATGCCCGTCGTGGTCATCCCGGGATGGAGGCCCCGCGTGGCGAGCACCGCGTCCGCGCGCTCCCGCAGCGAGGGCGCGAGCCAGTCCGGCGTCAGCGTGAAGGACCAGCCATGCGGCCCCCGCGCGAAGTAGCGCGCGGCCGAATCCAGGGCGCGCTCCAGCTCCGCCTCCGTCTCCGCCGGCTTCTGGAGGAACGCCATGTTCATCAGGGCCCACGACACGTTGCCCGCCGTGAGGAACACCTCCGGCCGCTCCACCACCTCGCCCACCGGCGTGCCCAGCGCGAACAGTCTCCAGGCTCCACGGAACTGCGCGTGCGACTCGTCGATCTCGGCTCGGGACATGGACACACCCCTCGGTGGGAATCAGAGAAGACGGATTCTCCGCGTTCCCCGAGCCTCGCGTCTACGTGCGTGGAGGCGGGGGCCTTGGTAAAGCGGAGCCGAACCGGGGCGCGAGGAGGATGACGCGATGAATCCACTGGAAGGGCAGCCCTGGCAGACGGCGTGTCGGGTGTGTGGCCGTCAGACGTGTCCGCGTCCGGAGGCCGTGGCCGCGTGGATGCGGACGATGCTGGACCGGGTGCACGGCACGCAGATGCGCGGCGCGGGCCAGCGGGGGCTGCGCGAGGCCCTGGCCATGGAGGGCGTGCTGATCACGACGCACCTGGAGGTGTGGTCGCGCGCGCTCGAAGGCGTGTGCCCGGACTGCATCGCGGAGGTCGCGCCAGAGACGGACGCGCGCCTGCAGGATCCGGAGGCGATGCACGAGGCCTCGCTGGAGCGCTGGCGCACGTCCGCGCCGGAGCTGGTGAGCGACGCGGTGGAGTCCGCGGTGGACGACGTGCTCGAAGCCGCGCGAGAGGCCGCGAGAAAAGCGGCCCCGCCGAAGCCGGCCTCCTAGAACGACTCCTTGAACGGTCGCAGGTCGACCTCCTGCGTCCACGCGGAGCGGTGCTGACGGTGGAGCTGCCAGTACGTCTCCGCGATGGCGTCGATGTCGAGCAGCCCGTCGTCCTCGCGCGCCAGCACCGGCTGCGGCGCGAGCGAGCGCAACCGCTCCCCGTTGATGCCGCCGTCGATGATGACGTGGGCGACGTGCAGGCCCTGGGGCCCGAACTCGCGCGCCATGCTCTGGGAGATCATCCGCAGTCCCGCCTTCGCCGCGGCGAACTGCGCGAAGCCCGGCTTGCCGCGCAGGCTGGCGGAGGCGCCGGTGAACAGCACCGTGCCCCGACCCAGTGGCACCATCGCCCGGGCCGCCTCGCGTCCGACGAGGAACCCGCCGAAGCAGCCCACCCGCCAGAAGTCCTCGAACAGCGCGGCGTCCAGCTCCCGGAAGGGGACCTTGCGGTTGTTGCCGGCGTTGAACACGACCAGGTCCACGGGCGCGAACCCGGGCCCCGGTGACAGGGCCCGCTCGAACAGCCGCACGACGTCCGCCTCCTTCGTCGTGTCGGCGACGATGGCTTCGCCACTGCCCTGGCGGGCGTAGAGCGTCTGGACCACCTGCGACACCCTCGCGCCGGTCCGTCCGGCGACGAGGACGTGGTGGCCCTGCGCGGCGAACTTCCGGCACAGGGCCGCGCCCAGGCCCTGTTCAGAGCCGACGCCCACGACGACCGCGGTGGGCTTGAGGGGGGAGGTCATGGGGGTGCAGCCTTTCTTCAAGAGAGGGAAGGCACGGCGGTTCCGCATCGTGCCCGGGACTCTTCGGCGAAGCCCTACGGAATGGCCGCCCTCCCACCGTGCTGTCCGGGGAAGGACGCGCGTCGCGCTAGCGGGTGGCGCGCAGCAGGGGCGTGCCCGCCGGAGCGCCGTTGACTCCGCCGTCCACGTAGAGATCCTGGCCATGCACGTAGGCCGCGTCGTCCGAGGCGAGGAACAGCACCGTCTTCGCGATCTCCTCGGGCTCGCCCAGGCGACCCAGGGGAATGGTGAGCGACAGCCCCTTCTCCAGCTTCGCGTACGCCTCCGGGGTGGGCGCCTGCGCGTCCCAGATGGGCGTGCGCGTCGCGCCCGGCGACACGACGTTGACGCGGATGCCCCGGGGCGCGAGCTCCGAGGCCAGCACGGCCACCATCGCCTTCAGCGCGCCCTTGCTCGCCGCATACGCCGAGTACCCGGGCACGCCCAGCTCGCTGTGCACCGACCCGGTGAGGATGACGGACGCCCCAGGCTTCAAGTGCTCCGCCGCCGCCTGCACGGTGAAGAAGACGCCGGTGACGTTCGTCTTCAGGATGGACTCGAACGCCTCCTGGGACGTCTTGCCCACGGGCGTCGTCCCCGCGATGCCCGCGTTGGCGAACACGATGTCCAGCTTGCCGAACCGCTCCACCGTCGCCGCCACCGCGCGCTCGAGCGCCGCCGGATCCGTGGCGTCCGCCTGCACCGCCAGCACGTTCGCTCCCAGCTCCTTCACCACCGCGTCGAGCGTCTCCCGGTTGCGCCCGGTGATGGCCACGCGCGCCCCTTCCGCCACGAACAGCCGGGCCGTCGCCAGCCCGATGCCACTGTTGCCGCCCGTGATCAGCGCCGTCTTTCCCTTGAGCCGTTCCATCCGAGTGCCTCCGGTTTGAGTGGTTTCATGATGAAACCAATTGAGGGATGGATAAACGCGGTGGTTTCGTTATGCAACCAGAAGGTGGAAGCCCTCGAAGGAGGCGGTGATGAGGCGGACGAGCATGGAGGGGGTGGCCTGCCCCGTGGCCCGGTCGCTGGATGTGATGGGGGACTGGTGGTCGCTGCTCATCGTGCGCGACGCGATGCTGGGGCTGCGCCGCTTCGGTGAGTTCCAGAAGAGCCTGGGCATGGCGAAGAACATCCTGTCCCAGCGCCTGAAGCACCTCGTGGCGCACGGCATCCTGGAGGTCCAGCCCGCGTCGGACGGCAGCGCCTGGCAGGAGTACGTGCTGACGCAGAAGGGGCGGCGCCTCTTCCCTGTCCTGGTGGCCCTGCGCGAGTGGGGCATGGAGCACTGCTTCGAGGAGGGCGAGCCGCGCACGGTGATGCTCGATACGGCGCAGGGGCTCCCCGTGAAGCCGCTGGAGTTGCGCGCGGCGGACGGGCGGCTGCTGGAGCTCCAGGACACGCGGTTGGAGCAGGAGCCACCAGAACGCTAGCGCCACGCAGGGCCCGGGCTGGTTAGGGTGTGTCCATGACGCGCCCTGCATCGGATTCGTGGACGCTGCCCTGGCTGGGGCTGGGGCTGAGCAGCAACCTGAGCGCTTCGGACGTGCCGCATCCGTACCGGTTGCTCGACGCGGCCCCCGGCCTGTTCGACTTCGTGGAGTACAGCGCCCCCATCGCGCTGGAGGAGGCGCGCGCCCAGGCCTCGCTCTTCCCGGAGATGTGGCGGCGTCGCGCGGACGTGCCGGTGCTCTTCCACCCGGTGCACCTGAACCTCTGGGGGCCGGAACTGGAGCCCGCGTCCGCGCTCGCGGAGCTGGACGCGCACGCCCGCGCGGTGGGCAGTCCGTGGGTGGGCAACGACGTGGGCTGGTGGCACGCGGGAGGCCAGCCCTTCCCGGGCTACCTCTACGTGACGCCGCCGTTCAACGAAGCGGGCCTGCGCGACTGCGCGGCGCACGCGCTCCACATCCAGGCCGCGTTGAGCGTCCCGCTGGTGGTGGAGAACCCCGCGGTGCTCGCCACGCGCGGGGACCTGCACGCGCTGGACTTCATGGCGAAGCTGCACGCGCGCACGGGACTGCCGCTGCTCCTGGACCTGGGCCACCTGCTCAGCCACCAGCTCTCCGCGGGCCTTCCGTTGCGCGCGGGGCTGGACGGCTTCCCGTTGGATCAGGTGGTGGAGATCCACCTCGCGGGCGGCGTGGTGACGCGCCGGGGCCCGCGGACCTTCTACGTCGATGACCACACGCAGCCCGTGCGTGAGGAGCTCTTCGAACTCCTGGCGGACGTCCTCCCGCGCTGCTCCCGCCTGCGCGCGGTCACCTTCGAGGGCGACGGCCATCCGCCGGAGGTGGCGCTCACCTCGCTGCGCCGCCTGCGCGCGCTGGTGCCGAAGGAGTCGCGACCTCCCATTGCCCATCCCGCGTCGCGCGAGCCCGTGCCCGCGCTCACCCAGGAGAGCCAGCCGTGGGCACTGTTCGACGCGGGCCACGGCGTGACGCCCGCCACCGAGGACGCGGATCCGGAAGGCACGCGCGCGGATCGGGACTTCCGGCTCGCGGTGGTGGCGGAGCAACTGGACCGTGAGTGGCCCCTGACGCGCTTGTTGCTTGCGGCCACGCCGGAGGGGCTGGAGTCCTTCACCCGCTCGCGCGAGTACCGCGCGCTCTTCGCCGGGCTGGGGCGGTCGCTGTCGCATGCGTTCGCGTCGTGGGCGCGCAAGCGCGTGATGACCGCGTCGTCAGGGCAGGGGCAGGACGGGGTGGCCGCCGCGCTGTCGCTGGAGATGATGCTGCCGCACGCCTTCCTGCAGGCTCCGCCGGCTCCAGCCCCGGGCCAGGTGGCCCTGGCCGAGGACGTCCGGTTGGGCTCCTTCCCGGCCGACCTGACGGAGCTGGTGTTCGCCACACGCGCATTGCGACGGCATCTCACCGGCCGTGCGTGGGCCTGCGGCGCGATGGAGGTGTCCGGCCTGGAGGCCCTGGCGCAGGTCGCGGCGCGGCCGGGTCCGGGGCCGTGGCGCTTCGCCATCCGCCGCAAGGGGCCGGGCTTCGAGGTCGTGACGCTGCCGCCGGGCGTGGCGGAGGGCTTGCGGGCATTGGCGGACGGCCCGCGTCCGGTGGAGGACCTGCCCGCGTGGCTGCTGGAGGAAGGGCAGGCGCGCGGGCTCTTGCGGCGGGCATAAGGCAGGCGGGGTGTCCGCCTTTCAACGGATCCTTGCGCCCACCTGTCTGGTGGGGTACTGCCCGCCGCATGTCGTCACCCCTCGTCGTTGGTATCGCGGGCGGCACCGCATCCGGCAAGACCACGGTGGCCCGCAAGGTGCGTGAGGCCCTCGCTGACTGCCGGGTCGCCTTCATTGATCAGGACTCGTACTACCGGGACCTGAAGGACATGCCCCTCGTGGACCGGCGGGAGGTGAACTTCGACCACCCGGACGCGTTCGACACGGAGCTGCTGGTGGACCACCTGCGCGCGCTGAAGCAGGGCAAGGCCATCCAGAAGCCCGTCTACGACTTCGTCACGTCCGGCCGCCAGCCGCACACGCACCGCGTGGACCCCGGGGACATCATCCTCATCGAGGGCATCCTCGTGCTGCACATGAAGGAAGTCCGCGACGAGATGGACGTGAAGATCTACGTCGACGCGGACGACGACCTGCGCATCCTTCGCCGCCTCACACGCGACATCAAGGACCGCGGCCGCGACTTCGACCACGTGGTGGGCCAGTACCTGCGCCACGTGCGTCCCATGCACATGGGCTTCGTGGAGCCGTCCAAGCACCACGCGGACATCATCATCCCGCACGGCGGCAACAACGACATCGCCATCGGGATGCTCGTGGGCGCGCTCCGGGCCCGGCTCGTCGCCCCGCAGCACCTGGCGCGCTGACGGCCTAGCGCCAGCGCAGGAAGTCCTGCACCGGCCCGCGCAGCCGGTGCGCGTCCGACAGCAGGGTGCCGTGATCTCCCGGCCCCTGCAGCTCCACGAACCGCGCCTGCACTCCGGACGCCGTCAGCAGGTGATACGTGTCGCGCACGCGACCCGCCGGTGCGAGCGCGTCCGTCGAGCCCGTCAGCAGCAGCACCCGCGCGCGGATCTGCGCGAACGTGTCCGTCAGGTCGCAGCCCGCGTACGCCGAGCACAGCAGCGACCAGGACAGCGGGTCGAACGTGTCCGCGAACGACGCGGCCTCCGCCTCCAGCGCCGCCTGCGCCGTCGCGTTGTCCGGATACGCGGCGTTCAGGTGCTCCCGCCCGTAGATGAGCTTGAGGTAGTCCAGCCGAAGCCGCGTCAGCGACCGGTTGGGGACGCGCTCGCGCAGAGGAGGGGTGTCCTCGTTGTCGGGCGCCATGCGCAGCACCTGCGACGTCAGGCCCAGCTTCTCGCGCAGTCCCTCGGGCAGCGCCCGCGCCGCGCCCAGCACCACCACGCTGCTCGTCAGCTCCGGGAACAGCGCCGCCAGCCGCAGCGCGACGACGCCGCCCAGGCCCACGCCCACCAGCGCCCGCACCTGGTTCAGCTCCTGGGCCCGCAGCAGCGCGGACACGCCCCGCGCCATGTCCAGCACGGTGAGCGGAGGCAGCGACGCGCCCCAAGCCCTGCCGGACGTCGGCTCCACCGTCAGTGGGGACGTGGATCCGAACGGGCTGCCCAGCAGGTTCGGCACCAGCACCGGCGTCGTCTCCGGATCCAACGCCTTGCCCGGGCCGATCAGCTCGCGCCCCCAGCCGAAGGGCTGATACGGCGCGTCCGGTCCGGTGCCCAACGCCTCGTGCGAATGGGACAGGTCGTGCAGCACCACCACCGCTTTGCCATCCGACGGTTTCCCGTAGGCCTGCCAGGCGATCTGCGGGTTGCCCAGCAGCTCCCCTTCCTCCAAGGGAAGGGGCACGGTGAACGATTGGATTCCCCCGGCCTGGAGCACGATGATGCAGGCTCATATCATTGCCTGCTCGTACGCACAGGAGCCTGACGCGTGAAGCGCTACTTTGGATTCATTGTTCTCATCGCCTTGGTGATTGTCGCCGCGGTGACGAGCTACCGCACTTCCGCGGCCCGGACGAAGGAGGCGGAGCGGGAGGCCGACTTCCGCCGCGTCCAGTCCGTCTACCTGGAGCGCGTGGGCTGGATGCGCACCAACCCGGATGAGGCCTCGTACCGGGACGAGCTGAAGCCCTTCTTCAAGACGTACTTCGATGACGTCGATGAGCACCTGACGCGCTTCGACGGCAACAAGAAGTTCGACGGCTACCTGGCGGAGCTGGAGAAGCGCGCGGAGTCCGGCGGCGAGAAGAAGGACGCGCGCGCGGGTGACCGCAAGGCGTTCTACGAGTACGCGCGCAAGCAGTTCGACAACCTGCGCGAGGGCCGCTACCGCCCCATCTGGACCGCCACCGACAAGGGCATGCGCCTGGACGTGGTGAGCTCCGACGTGGTGATGGTGATGGGCAAGCCCCAGGTGCGCCTGCAGCTGGCGCTGTGGGGCGCGCAGCGCACGGAGAAGGACGAGGGCAAGGTGAAGAAGATGGTCACCAGCGCCTCGTTCGAGACGGTGTGGAAGCTCACCGACGCGAAGGGCAAGCTGCTGGGCGAGATGCGCGGTGGCGACCCGTCGATGAAGATCGACTACCCCGAGCGCCTCATCCCCGAGTTCCCGCCGCAGATGGTCCTGGGCCACTACGACCTGGACCTGCTGCCCGCGGACGTCGCGAAGCTGGAGACGACCATCAACATCTCCTCGCACGCGGCCTCCGGTGGCAACGCCAACGCCACGTACACGTGGAAGCTGGACGTGCCGTCGGAGTGGAAGCTGGGCGCCAACGAGACGTGGGAAGGCGCCACCCAGGAGGAGCGGCCGGAGGAGGAGATCGACCCGGCCAAGGCCTCCGCCAAGAAGGGCGAGTAGCCCTTCGCTTCCAACGAAGGGCGAGCAGCGAAGACCGGGAGCCCTTCGCCGTCGTTACTCGACGACGGCGAAGTGGGACCCCAGCCGGTACGCGGACAGCGTGCCGGCGTCGTCCAGGAAGTAGAGGTTGAGGCGCACGTCGGCCTGGAGCGCCACGAGCCCCACCCCCGCGCGCACCTCCGCGAGCACCTGTCCGCCGCGAGGATCCACCGCGCGCACCACCTCGCCCGCCACCAGCGTCACGTCCCGCGCGGTGCGCGCCGGCAGCGCGGTGATCAGCGGCTCGCCCGCGGCCCCCACGCGCCAGTCCACCTGCCCGGACAGGGACACGCGAGCGGCGGCCCCGGACGCGCTCGTCACCACCACCGCGCGGGGCAGCGACGCCAGCGCATAGGGCCCGGGACCCAGGTGCAGCGCGCGCTCCCACACCTTGCGCCCGCGCGCGTCCAGGCACACCAGGAGCCCGTCTTCATCGCGCATCCCGGCCAGGAACACCCGCGTGCCCATGGGCAGCGGCGTGGAGGGCAGGGTGAGGTCCGGCTCGTACGTCCACAGCGACTCGCCGGTGTGCGCGTCCGCGAGCAGCAGCGCGTGGTGCGAGCCGCGCCCCAGGAGCACCAGGAAGCGCCGGCCCCACGCCACTGCGGGCCCGTGGAAGGGCATGGGCGAGCGCAGCCGGTAGCGCACCTGCCCGTCCTCCAGGTCCAGGCCATACAGGTAGCCCGAGTCCGTGGAGAGCAGCGCCCGGTGACCCTGCGTGGCCAGCCACCCGCGCTGGGTGCGCGGCGGGGCCAGGCGCCACACCTCGCGGCCCGTGGTCTCCGCGAAGGCCACCGCGGTGCGGTCCTCCGACAGCGTCAAGAGCAGCCCGTCCTTGCGCAGGAGCAGCGGGCCCAGCGGGATGCCGTCATGATCATGCAGCCACCGCGCGCCCGCGCCCCGGCCGGTGAAGCCGAACACGCGCGCCCCGTCCGCCGCCACCGCGTGGCCATCCGCGGACGCCGCCACGCCCAGCGACGCCGAGCGCCGCCACAGCCCCGCGCCGTCCTTGCGGGAGAACGCGCACGCGAGCCCCGGCGCGCAGTACACCGGCCCGTGCCGGCCCACGAGCAGCCGCGCCTCCTCCGGCTCCTCCAGCCCCCGCTGCTCCCACAGCTTCTCGAAGCGCAGCCGCCGCAGCCGTCCGGGGACCTTCAGGGGGCGCGACTCGCCGCGCGCGGGCGGGCTCTTGCGCTCCCGCGCCTCCCCCTGGGCCTCGGGCGGCGTCCTGGCTCCCCGCAGGTGCGACAGGCCCTCGCGGCAGCGCTCCGTCAGCTCCACGAGGTACGGGTTGGAGACCTGGACGCGGTGGGCCTCCGCGAAGGCCAGGCCCAGCGCCTCGCCCAACTGGAAGAGGGCGGCCAGCAGCTCGGCGGGCTCCAGCGGGAAGTACGCCCCCGTGGGACCCGACTTCGCCCGCTTCCCCTTCAGGTCCAGCGTCAGCATGGGGCGCACGCCCGCGGGCTCGAACTCGAAGCGGGCCTCGCCCAGCTCCACCGCCCGCGCCAGCTCCACCGCCTGCCGGGACAGCTCCAGCACGGTGAGGAAGGGGGGCCCCTGCGCGCGCCACGCCTGCGGCCGCCCGGGGAGCGCGAGCCACACCTCGCCCGCGCCCAGCAGCGGCGCCAGCGCCCCGGACGTGCCCTTCGCGGGGCCCTCGCGGGAGGCCGGGGAGATGTCCTTCAGCTCGAAGCCGAAGCCCGGCACGGAGACGGGCTCGATGCGCAGCGGGAGGGGATGGACCGGGGCCTCCTCGTGGGTCGGAGCGGGCTTCGCGAGCCCCTTGAGGGCCTCGCCCAGCTTCCGGACGAGCGCGGGGGACAGCGCCCGGGGGGCCACCTTCGCCACGTCCTGGAGGAAGCGCTGGCCGCTCTGGCGGGTCGCCCTGGTCAATTCCTCCGTGTCAACCTTAATAGGTGGGCGCAGCAAATGGGCGGGCCGGGCGAGGCTCGCGACAGAAAGTTCGATGTCCGGTCCGATGCGCCGGAGCACCAGCTCCAGGTGGGCCTCCGTCAACGAAACCTGGGCGAGCCGGCGCGTGCCGGCATGGAGCGCCGCCACGGCCTCCACCAGAGCGGGAATGACCTCCGCCAGGGGCTCTTCCACCGCCCCGGACAGCAGGTTCACTCCGTCCAACTCCAGCGCGATGGAATCGAGCGGGGAGGCTGACGGTTCGCGCTTCCAACGCTGTCCGATGCGTATGCGGGTCATTTACGTTCGTTGACAAGCCAGTTTAGCGGTGGCTAGCATCCGCCGCCCATACGGACCTACATTTTTGTAACCGTTCGGAATTCTTGGGGATTACTCGATGACATTTTACGAGGCCGCGCTCCGAGTGCTGGAGAGCGAAGGTCGCCCCCTGCATTTCCTTGAGATCACGGAGAAGTCCATCCAGCTGAGCCTGCTGTCCCACATCGGCAAGACACCGGAAGTGACGATGCTGTCGCGTCTGGCTGCCATGGCGCGGCGGACGCGGGATCGCAAGGTGATTGTCACGGCGAAGGATACCTTCGCACTGACGGATTGGTCACTCTCCGAGGATGCCGAGGCACTTGCTCAGACGGGCGTGATGGAGCCGCATCCGGAGGAAGAACTGCCTCCCCTGCGGCCGGTGGAGCGCCACCCGGAGCCGCGCACGGACAACGTGCGCGCGTCGGGACGTGGCACCGAACGCAAGCGTCGCCGCGACGAGGGCGACGAGGAGCGGGGTCGCAGGAAGCGCTTCCCGCCGCTGGCCGAGGTCGTGTTCGAGATCCTCAGCGAGGCGGACGTCGGCCTGCGCACGGATCAGCTCATCGAGCGCGCCAAGGCGAAGGAGCTGTGCGCCGAGGAGACGACGGTGGAGGCGGTGCTCACCGCCCTGCTGGAGGACAACCAGCGCCGCATCGACGCGGGCCGCCGGCCCCAGTACGCCTTCAACCAGGAGTCGGGGGAGGTGTCGCTGGAGCGCGCGGGTGCGCCGAGCGAGGCGCCGCCCCTGGAGCTGCAGGCGGCGTTCGCGCAGGCCCTGGGCATCCCGCTGGAGGGAGGCCGCCCGGTGCTGGGCAAGCCCGTCCCCGGCGTCGTCGAGCCCCTGGTGGACGAGGCCCTCATCACCACCGCGCGCACGGCCCTCAAGGACGCGCGGCGGGCGGTGGCGCGCGGGCTGCGCAAGCGCCTGGGCGAAGCGGACGTGGGCACCTTCGAGAAGTCCGTCGTGAAGATGATGCACGGCCTGGGCTTCCGCGAGCTGAAGGTCGCCAAGCGCTCCAAGGAAGGCCCCCTGCTCACCGCGCGCAAGCGCGAGGGCAGCGTGGAGCTGCGCTACGCGGTGCGCATGCTCAAGGGCATGCCGGGCGTGGACCGCAAGACGGTGCAGGAGCTGCGCCGCGACCTGGGCCACTACTCGGCGCAGGTGGGTCTGCTGGTGAGCGCGGGCGAGGTGCGCGGCGACGCGCGCTCCGAGGCGCAGGCCACGGGCTCGCTGGTGATGCTGTGGTGCGGCGACGCGCTGGGTGAGAAGTTCCTGGAGGCCCGCACGGCCGTCAACGTCACCCAGGTGGAGCTGTACGACATCGACGAGGCCTTCTTCGCGGCCGCGAAGCTGGATGCCGAAGAGGCCCAGCGCCGCCGCGAGGAGCGCAAGAGCGAGAAGCAGGCCCGCGAGGAGGGCGGCGACGTGGAGGCCTCCGCGTCCCCCGCCGAGGACCGGCCGGAGCGCGAGGAGCGCCCCGAGCGTTCCGACCGCCCCGAGCGCGGTGACCGGCAGGAGCGCGCCGAGCGCCGTCGCGACCGGCAGCGCGCGCGCAACGAGGCCCGTGACGCGGCCGCCGCCGCGCCCTCGGCCGAAGCGCCCGAGCCCAAGGCGTCACCGGTGGCCGCCGCGCCGCCGGCCGCCGCCGGGTTCACGCCGTCGTCCGAGGAGGATGACTCCGACGAGGGTGATGACGAGGAGGGTGACGACGACCTGGAGGCCGCCACCGCCTTCGTGGGAGGCGCCAAGGAAGGCGCCGAGGGTGGCACCGCGGAGAGCAACGCCTCCGAGCGCAAGCGCCGCCGCCGCCGTCGTCGGGGTCGTCGCGGCCGTGGCACCCGCGGAGCGGAGGGCGGGCCCGCGGGCGAGGCCGGCGCACCCTCGACGGTGGAGGCCATCGCCGCCTCGGGTGAGATCGCCACGCCGTCCGCGGGAGGCATCGTCGAAGGCGAAGGCCAGGTCGCGCTCGCGGGCGAGTCCCTGCCCGTCATCGCGGACGCCGCCACCCGCTCCCCGGGCGGGGAGGCGGCCGTCGCCGCGCCGAGCGAGGGCAACGCCTGGCATGCGGGCGAAGCCGTGAAGGCCCCGGCGGAGCCCGAATCGCCTGAGGCCGCGCGGGCCCGGGCCGAGGCCGCGCAGGCCGCGTCCGATGCCGTGACGCCGGGTGCGAGCCCCGCGTTGTCGGCGGACGAGGCGTCCGAAGCGGTGGCGTCCGGCGAGGCCGCCGCGTCCCTGGGCGGGCAGTCCGGGGAGAACCGGGAGCCGTCTTCCGGGCAGGGTGATCCGCCCGAGGGCAAAGAGGGCTGAAGCCCCTGCACGGAATCAGGTGCGGTGGACGCGGGAGTGTTAGCCTAGCGGGGCCATGAAGCCGGCCCTGCTGCTCACCTCCTGCGTGCTGTTACTCGGGGCCTGCCGCTCGCAGGCCCCGCGCTATCCGGTGGCGCCGGTGGAGCTGTCCGGGGACACGGTGCAGGACAACGCCCTGCTGGGCTTCGGTCCGGACGGCGTGCGGGAGCTGTTCTCCGACGCGCTGGAGACCTCCGGGCGCTTCGAGCTGGTGGGGGACGAGGTCCCCAAGAAGGCCCGTCCCTGGCGGCTGTCGCTGGAGGTGCCCTTCACCCGCGAGGTGCTGAAGGACGGCAACCCCCACAGCTTCGCGGAGGTGGGCGCCAACCTGTCCCTGGAGCGCTTTGGCGGGGCCATGCCCCAGCGCTACGAGGTCGTGGGGCTGGGCGAAGCGCCCGTGCAGGAGGACTCGCAGGAGGGCCGCCGGGCCGCCATGCGCGCCGCGCTTGAGAGCGTGCTCCGGCAGGTGACGGAGTCCGCGTCGATGCAGCTCGCCGCGCTGGAGCGCACCGACGAGGCGCTGGTGGCGGACCTGCGGGCCGCCGACGCGCGCATGCGCGAGTTCGCCCTCCGGACGCTGGCCGAGCGCAAGCACCCGGCCGCCGCGCCGCTCCTGATTGAGCGCCTCAAGGACACCAGCGACGCGGACGCGGTGCGCCGCACCATTGGCGCGCTGGCGGAGATGAAGGCCAAGAGCGCGGTGCCGGCGCTCATCGACCTGGCGCGCGGCCGCGACTCCAGCTTCCTGCAGGAGATCGTCTTCGCGGTGGGCGAGATTGGCGGCCCGGAGGCGGAGGCGTACCTGTACACGGTGGCCCAGGGCCACGACACGCCGTCGGTGCAGGCCGCCGCGCAGCAGGCGCTCGACACGCTCTACGCATCACGCAACCACGCAACGGTGGAGGCGCGTGGCCAGGGCCACGCGGACCCTTGAGTATGAGGCAATCGCTGTCGACGGTGGGGGGCCTGGCCCTCCTGGCCACCACGCTCGTGGGCCCTGGATGCGCGAAGCGCGTCGCGACGGATGCGGGCCCGGCGCCCGAGTCCATCGCCGAGTACTACCCGCTCGCGGTGGGCAACCAGTGGACGTACCGGCTCGACGGACGGGACGACAAGCCCGTCACCGTGGAGATCGTCAAGGAGCAGGACGGGTACTTCCTGGACAACCAGGGCGGTCAGCTCTCCGTGGACGCCTTCGGCCTGCGCGACCCCAAGCGCTACCTGCTGCGCGGCCCGCTGGAGGCCGGGCGCGGGTGGAACAACGTGGTGTCCGTGTCGTCCACGGAGCGCTACCAGTTGGTGCAGGTGGGCTTCGCCTGCCAGGTGCCCGCGGGCTCGTTCCCCAACTGCGTCAGCGTGGAGGGCAGAAACCGCGTGGACGCGCAGACGACGCTCGTCAACACGATGACCTTCGCCGCGGGCGTGGGGCTCGTGCGCGTGGACGTGGCCACGGAGCACGCGGGCAAGCGCGTGCCGCAGACGGAGCTGGAGCTGACGAAGTTCAAGGTGGCCCCCGCGAACGCGGGCGCGACCCCTCCGCCCGCCACGAACTGATGGCCGTGGAGACGCACGAGCTGACGCAGGACGCGCGCATCCTGGGCTTCCTCGCCGAGGGCGGGGAGGGCTTCATCTCCGGCGAGGCCCTGTCCAACCGGCTGGGCCTGTCGCGCACCGCGGTGTGGAAGCACGTGGAGTCGCTGCGCCTGAAGGGCTACCGCATCGAAGCGGTGCCCGCGCGCGGCTACCGGCTGGTGGCCCGGCCGGACCGGCTCTCCGCGCTGGAGGTCCACCCGCTGCTCGCCACGCGAGCGCTGGGCCGCGTGCTGCACCACCACGAGACCATCGGCTCCACCAACGCGGCGGCCTTCCGGCTGGCGCAGGACGGCGCGGTGCACGGCACGGTGGTGGTGGCCGAGCAGCAGACGGCGGGGAAGGGGCGCCGGGGTCGCGCCTGGGTGTCCCCCCCGGGCCTCAACCTGTACTTCTCCGCCATCCTTCGCCCGGTGCTGCCCCCCCAGCAGGCCCCGGAGCTCACGCTGGTGGCGGCCGTGGCCCTGGCGGAGACGCTGCGCGAGGCGGGCTCCGACGCGGCCATCAAGTGGCCCAATGACGTCCAGCTGGGGGGCCGCAAGGTGGCGGGCATCCTCACGGAGCTGTCCGCGGAGCCGGAGCGCGTGCACTTCGTCATCGTGGGCGTGGGCGTCAACCTCAACGCGGGCTCGGAAACCTTCCCGGAGGAGCTGCGCGACACCGCCACGTCGCTCTCCCAGGTCCTGGGCCGGCCGGTGGCCCGCGCGGCCTTCGCCGCGGCCCTGTGGACGCGGCTGGAGGCCTGGCTGGACACGTACCTCTCCACCGGCTTCGACGCGGTGCGTACCCGCTGGAAGGCCCTGTCGAGCACCCTGGGACAGCAGGTGCGGGTGCGGACGGACCGGGGCGACTGGGAAGGTTTCGCGGAGGACATCGACCCCACGGGGGCCCTGATGGTGCGCACGGCGGACGGCCGCGTGGAGCGGGTGCTCGCGGGCGACGTCGAGCAGGTGCGCGCTTCGCGGTAGAGTGCCGGCCGTGATGCTCCTCGCCATCGACGTCGGCAACACCAACACCGTGCTCGGCGTGTACGAAGGCCGGCGGCTGTTGGACCACTGGCGCCTGGAGACGAGCGCCCGGCGCAGCGCGGACGAGTACGGCATCCTTGTGCGCCAGCTCTTCAACTGGAGCAGCATCGACGCGACGCAGGTGAAGGCCGTCGTCGTCTCCAGCGTGGTGCCGCCGCTCCAGTTCATCCTGGAGAAGATGAGCGAGCGCTACTTCAAGACGCGCCCCATGTTCGTCGGCCCGGGCGTGAAGACGGGCATGCCCATCCTCTACGACAACCCGCGCGAGGTGGGCGCGGACCGCATCGTCAACGCGGTGGCCGCCTTCGAGAAGCACCACCGGGGCCTCATCGTGGTGGACTTCGGCACCGCGACGACGCTGGACGCGGTGACGCCCAAGGGCGAATACCTGGGGGGCGCCATCTGCCCCGGCATCAACATCTCCATGGAGGCCCTGTTCCAGAACGCCTCCAAGCTGCCGCGCGTGGAGTTCGCGCGGCCGCCGCACGTGGTGGGCCGCAACACCGTGCACTCCATGCAGTCGGGCTTCGTCTACGGCTACGTGAGCATGGTGGACGGCCTGTGCGCCCGCATGGAGGCGGAGATGGGCTTCTCCGCCAAGGTTGTTGCCACCGGGGGGCTTGCCCCTTTGGTGGCCAGCGAATCGAAGGTCATCCAGGAAGTGGATGAGTTCCTCACCCTGGAGGGCCTGCGCATCATCTACGGAAGGAATCACGCGTCATGAGCCTCGCCCCGGATCCCACCATCCCGGCCCCACCCCCGGGCTGCCCCTTCAACGCTGAATTCCTGCCGCCCAACCTGCGCAAGCACGTGGACCCCAACGCCCCCGTGCCCCTGCGGATGATGGCGGCCAAGTCGCTCGTGCCGCTGAACCCGGCGGACATGCTGGGCGCCCTCTTCATGCTCACGTTCGACCCCGAGGCGAACGTCCGCGAGACGGCGGCCAAGACGTGCGCGGGGCTGCCGGACCGCATCCTCGGCTCCGCGCTGCGCGACGAGGGCGTGCCGCCGCCCGTGCTGGGCTACTTCCTGGGCCTGTTGAAGGACAAGGAAGCCTACGCGGAGATGCTCGTCCTCAACTCGGAGACGCCGGACGACGCCGTCGCCGCGGTGGCCTCCACGTGCAGCCCGAAGGTGGCGGAGATCATCTCGCAGAACCAGCTGCGCCTGCTGCGCCACGAGGACATCGTCCGCAACCTGTGCCTCAACCCGGGCGCCCCGGCGTCGCTCGTGGACAGCATCTGCGACTTCGCGGTGCGCAGCGGCCTCATCCTCGCGGACGTGCCGGCGATGCAGGCCGCCCGCGTGCGCATCTACGGCCCGCAGGCCGCCGCGGCGCCCCCGGATCCGGGCCCCACGGCCGAGGAGGTCATCGCGGAGCTGGGGACGGCGGCGGACAAGGACGACGAAGCGCCCCTGGAAGAGGGCAAGCGGCTGACGCTCGCCCAGCGCATCATGAAGATGTCCATCGCGGAGAAGATCAAGCTGGCGACGCTGGGCAACAAGGAAGCGCGCACGGCCCTCATCCGCGACACCAACAAGCTCGTCTGCGTGGCCGTCATCCGCAGCCCGCGCATCACCGACGGCGAGGTGCTCGCGAGCGCCGCCAACCGCGCCGTCAACGAGGACGTGCTGCGCGTCATCTACAACAACCGCGAGTGGACGAAGCTCCAGAAGGTGAAGCTCGCGCTGGTGAAGAACCCCAAGGTGCCGCTCACCGTCACCATGAAGTTCCTCAACACGCTGCGCGACGCGGAGCTGAAGGACCTGGCGCGCGACAAGAACGTGCCCGCCGCCGTGCAGTCCTTCGCCAAGAAGCTGCATGAGAAGAAGACCGCCCCCAAGAAGGACGGCGGCGGTCACTGACGGCGGGGCCCGTGCCCGGGTGATGGCAGGGGAGGGCGGTCACGCCGCGCCTTCCCCGGCTGAAAGGGCCCCGGAGGGGGCCCCAAGACTCGGGCCGGAACTCAGGCCGCGGCTTCCTCGTCGAGCTCGTCGCCCACGGAGGTTCCGGGCTCGTCCAGCAGCTGCTGGGCGATGGCGAGCGCCTTCTTGGTCTTCTCGCGCAGCTTCTCGTCGCCCTTGATGCGCGCGTAGAGCTTCGTCACGCGCTCGTCGTTGCGCACCGCCGCCTGCTCCAGCTCGGTGATGCGTCCACGCAGCCCCTCGGCCTCCGAGGCCGCCTGGGCGCCCTGCGCGGACAGGTCCGACTGCGCCTGCTCCAGCTGGGAGCGCAGGCCTTCCGCCTCCTGCTGGGCGGCCTCCACCTGGGAGCGCAGGCCCTCGGCCTCCTCGCGCGCCGCCTGGAGGTCCGCGTCCTGCTGGGCCAGCTGGGCCCGCAGGGACTCCACCTCACCCTGGAGCGCCTGGGCCTGGGCCTGGTGCTGATCCAGCTCCGCCTGGAGCGTGCCCAGCTTCGCGGTGGCGCCGCGGGCCTCTTCCTTGGCGGTGGCCAGCTGCTGATCCACGCGCTTGCGCTCCGTGGTGAGCTGCTCGGTGCGGCTGGTGAGCGTCTTGATCTGCGCGTCCCGGCGCGACAGCTCCTCGTCGGAGGTGCTGGCCTTCTGCTCCAGCTCCAGGTGCTGATCCTTCAGCTCGATGATCTCCTGGTCCTTCTGGTTCAGCTCCGACTTGAGGCGCAGGATCTCCTTGTCGCGCTTGTTGACGGTGTCCCGGAGCGCGAAGGTGTCCTTGTCGTTCTTGCCCACGCTGGAGCGCGACGTCTCCAGCTCCGTCGTCTTCGCCTGGAGCTCGGACTCCAGCGACTGCACGCGCTCCTCGGCCTGCGTCGCCTGCCCGCGCGAGTCCTCCAGCGCGCTCTGCAGCTCCGCCACCTTCGCGCGCAGGTTGCGCAGCTCCGCGACGTCCGCCGCGGAGGGGCCCGTGGCCACCGGGGCCGCCACGGCGGCGGGGCGGGACGC
>NZ_RAWB01000138.1 GCF_003612055.1 Corallococcus llansteffanensis | reverse complement strand
GTGGTGACGCGGTGGTGGGCCAGCGTCCCGGCGATGCGCGCGAGTGACAGCTCTCCCGGAGGCGCGAGCACGAGCCGGGCGCCATGCAGCAGCGCGCCCCAGATTTCGAGCGTGGAGGCATCGAAGGCCGCGGGCGCGAGCTGGAGGAACACCTCCTCGGGACCGAAGCGCACGAAGTCGGTGTCCACCACCAGCCGCAGCACGGCACGGTGCGGAACGCAAACACCCTTGGGAGTCCCCGTGGAGCCCGAGGTGAAGAGGACATAGGCGAGGCTGTCTCCGCCCAACCCCGGTACGGGCGGAGCCGTCTCCGGCCGCGAGGCCCACCGCGACGACTCCGCGTCCAGGAGCACCAGTGGCGTCAGCAGCGAGGGCAGCTCGTCCGCCAGCGCCTCCAGGGTGAGGACCATCGCCGGGCTGGACTGCTCGAGCAGGAGCGACCACCGCTCGGGAGGGGCGTTCAGGTCGATGGGCACGTAGGCGGCGCCAGCCTTGAGCACGGCCAGCAGCGAGACGATGAGCTCCGGCGACCGGGGCAGGAGCACCGCGACGCGGCTGCCACCCGTGAGGCCCGAGGCCCGCAGGTGGTGCGCAAGCTGGTTCGAGCGCGCCTCCAGCTGCGCATAGGTGAGGTTCCCCGCGTCGGAGACCAACGCCAGCGCATCCGGCGCAAGCGCGACCCGCAGGGCGAAGCGCTCGGGGATGGACTGCTCCGGGAAACCACGGAGGACCCAGGCGCCGCTCCAGTCCTCCAGCACCCGCCGCCGCTCCGCGCCCGCCAGCAGTGACAGTCCCTGCACGGGAACGTCGAGCTGCTCGGGAAGCCCTTCGAGCAGCGTGGCGTAGTCGCGCAGCAGCCCCTGGAGGAAGGCCTCGTCGAAGAGGTCGGTGTTGTAGTGGAGGCTGCCGGTGAAGCCCTCCGCGGACTCCTCCAGGATGAGGCTGAAGTCGTACTTCGACGGAGTGAAGGGCGCGGGCAGCTCGCGCAGCGCGAGTCCCGGCAGACGCCACTCCGCCGTGGGCGCGTTCTGGAGCGTGAGGGTGACCTGGAAGAAGGGCGTGTGGCGCGTGTCACGCGCGGGCTGGAGCTCCTCGACCAGCTTCTCGAAGGGGACGTCCTGGTGCTCGAAGGCGCTCAGCGTGGTGGCGCGCACCTGGGCGAGCAGCGTCCGGAACGAAGCCCGCGGGTCGATGCGGGCGCGCAGCACCAGCGTGTTCACGAAGAAGCCGATGAGGCCTTCGGTCTCCGAACGCGTGCGCCCCGCGACCGGAGCGCCCACGCTGACGTCCTCCTGTCCGGCATACCGCGAGAGCAGCAGCTGGTACGCGGCCAGCAACACCATGAAGGGCGTGGCGCCTTCCCGCTTCGCCACCGCGTGCACCGCCTCCGACACCTTCCGCGGCAGGCGCACCGCGACCTGACTCCCCGCGAACGTCTGGGCGGCCGGACGTGGCCGGTCGGTGGGGAGCCTCAGCAGCGGAGGCGCCCCGGCCAGCTGCTCGCGCCACCAGGAGAGCTGCGTCGCGAGCACGTCGCCCTGCAACCACGCGCGCTGCCACGCGGCGAAGTCCGCGTATTGGATGGGCAGGGGTGGCAGCGCGGGCGTCTGGCCGGAAGCGAAGGCGCGGTAGAGGGCCACCAGCTCCCGCACGAGGATGCCCGTGGACCAACCATCCGAGGCGATGTGGTGGGTGAGCACCAGCAGCACGTGCCGCGTCTCCTCCACGCGCACCAGCACCGCGCGGAAGAGGGGGCCTCGGGCCAGATCAAAGGGCTGCCGCGCCTGTTCGACGACGAAGCCCTGGAGCCGTGACGCACGCTCATCGGGAGGCAGGGCTCCCAGGTCCACCGCTTCGAACGGACACGCCGCATCGGAGGCGATGCGCTGCACGGGGCCCTGGGGTCCCGAGACGAACGTGGTGCGCAGCACCTCATGGCGCCGGACCAGCGCATCCAGGGCCTGTCGCAGCGCACGGGCCTGGAGCGCCCCTTCGAGCTGCACGATGCCAGGCAGGTTGTAGGCGATGGAGCCGGGCTGGAGCTGCTCCAGGAACCACAGGCGCTGCTGCGCGAAGGACAGGACGGGCCCTCCGTCGCGAGACACGGGACGCAGGGGCGGAGCCTGGGGACCCGCGGAACGGCCCTGCGCTTCGTCGATGGCGGAGGCGAGGGCCGCGAGCGTGGGCGTCTTGAAGATGGCGCGCAGTGGGAGCTCGAACTGGAAGGCCGCGCGGAGGCGCGACAGCAGCTGCGTCGCGAGCAGCGAGTGGCCGCCCAGGGCGAAGAAGTCGTCGTGCACACCCACGCGCTCGACGCGAAGCAGCTCCGCCCAGATGGAAGCGAGCCGCTCCTCGGTGGGCGTGCGCGGGGCGACATACGCGGGGGGGACGGCCGTGGCGACGTCGGGCGTGGGCAGGGCCTTGCGGTCCACCTTGCCGCTGGAGGTGAGGGGCAGGGCGGCCAGCGGGACGAACACCGAGGGCACCATGTACTCGGGAAGCTTCTCTACGAGGAACACGCGGAGGGCCTCGGACTCCACCGCGGGCAGGCCCGCACGGCCGACGAGATAGGCCACCAGCCGCGTGTCACTGGCCGTCGTGCCCGCGCGTGCGACCACCACCGCCTGCTGCACCGCGGGGTGCTGCTCCAGCGCGGACTCGATCTCCCCCAGCTCGATGCGCAGCCCGCGCACCTTCACCTGGAAGTCGGCGCGGCCCAGGTACTCGATGGCTCCGTCCGGGAGCCAGCGGGCCACGTCCCCGGTGCGGTACAGCCGGGCGCCGGGCGTGTCGCTGAAGGCATCCGGAATGAAGCGCTCCGCGGTCAGCTCGGGACGGCCCAGGTACCCACGCCCCACCTGCACGCCACCGATGAACAGCTCTCCGGGCACGCCCTGGGGCACGGGCCGCAGCGACGCATCCAGCAGCCGGATGTCCGTATTCGCCACCGGATGACCGATGGGCACCGAACGCCCCAGCGCGCCGCGCACGCACTCGTAGGCCGTGACCTCCACCGCGGCCTCGGTGGGGCCGTAGAGGTTGTGCAACCGGATGGAGGGAAGGCGCGCCAGACAGCGCTCGGCCAGCTCCAGCGGCAGCGCCTCACCGCTGCACACCACGCGGCGCAACGAGGCGCAGCGCTCCAGGCCGGGCTCCTCCAGGAAGGCCTGGAGCATGGACGGCACGAAGTGCGTGGTGGTGACGCGCTCCCGGGTGATGAGGTCCGCGAGGTAGCCCGGATCCTGATGACCGCCAGGACGTGCCACCACCAGCCGCGCCCCCGTCATCAGAGGCCAGAAGAACTCCCAGACGGATACATCGAAGCTGAACGGCGTCTTCTGCAACACGACGTCATCCGGCGACAGCGGCTGCGCTCCCTGCATCCACAGAAGGCGGTTGACGATGCCGGGATGCGCGTTCATCGCGCCCTTCGGTCGTCCCGTGCTGCCGGAGGTGAAGATGACGTAGGCCAGGGCCTCCTCAGGTGCCACCGGAGGCGGTGTCGTGGACGGCTGCCGCTCCACGGCGATCCATTGGGAGTCCAGGCAGAACACCGGCACGTCCTGGACAGGGAACCGCGCCACCAGCCGCTCCTGGGCGAGGATCACCGCGGGCCGTGCGTCCTCGAACATCCACGCGAGCCGCTGCGCGGGGAAGGACGGATCGAACGGCACGTAGGCGCCACCGGCCTTCAGCGTGGCGAGCAGCGCCACCATCAGTTCCAGCGAGCGCTCCAGCAGCAGCCCGACACGAACCTCCGGCCCCACTCCCAGCTCGCGCAGGTGCCACGCAAGCTGGTTCGCGCGTGCATCGAGCTGCGAATACGTGAGCGACATGCCCTCGAAGGTAACGGCCACCGCATCCGGCGTGCGCGCGACCTGTGCCTCCACGAGTTGGTGCAGCAGCACGCCACGCGGGAAGGCCTCACGAGGGCCGCTCCACGCATGGAGCACGCGCTGACGCTCCGCCGAATCCAGCAAGGACAGCTCGGACAGGCGCGCGTCAGGCCGTGAGACAGCGTCCTCCAGCAGCGTTCCCAGGTGGCCCAGGAGTCGCGCCATCGTGGCTTCGTCGAAGAGGGCGGTGCGGTACTCGGCGGTGAGGCGCAGCCCGTCGGGCTGTTCGAACGCGAAGAGGGTGAGGTCGAACTGCGCGAAGCCGCTGTCGACGAGCTGCGCATCCAGCGACAGCCCGGGCAGGCGCACCGCGGTCAGGGGCGTGTTCTGCAGGACGAACATCACCTGGAAGAACGGAGGCACGTCCAGGTGGCGCGGAGGCTGGAGGACCTCCACCAGCTTCTCGAATGGCACGTCCTGATGCGCGAAGGCGCCCAGCGACGTGGCCGCTACGCGCCCGACGAGCGTGCTGAACGAAGGATCGCCCTCCAGCGATGTGCGCAGCGCGAGCGTGTTGACGAACAGGCCGACGAGCAGCTCCAGCTCCGCGCGGGAACGTCCCGCGACAGGAGTGCCGACCGTGAGGTCCTCCTGGCCGGAGTAGCGCAGCAGCAGCAGCTTGAAGCCCGCGAGCAGGACGGTGAACAGGGTGGTGCCCTCATGTCCCGCGAGCGCGGTGAGGCGCTGGACGAGCGCCGGGGGCAGCACCGCCGACACGGTCGCGCCCCTCGTGTCCACCTGGGCCGAGCGGGGCCGATCCGTGGGCAGCGACAGCACCGCCCGGGGATCCAGCCGCGAGCGCCACCATTCGAGCTGCGAGGCCAGCACCTCGTCCCGCAGCGATTCGCGCTGCCACACGGAGAAGTCCGCGTACTGCAACGGCAGGTCGGGCAGCGTCGCTTGCGTGCCCGAAGCCAGGGCCGCGTAGAGCACGCCCAGCTCGTGCACCAGCAGGCCCATGGACCAGCCGTCGGACACGGTGTGGTGCAGCTTGAGCAGCAGCAGGTGCTCCGTGTCGGAGACGGAGAAGAGCGCGGCGCGCAGCAGCGGGCCCTGCTCCAGGTCGAAGGGCGCGCGGGAGGCGTCGTGCAGCAGGCGCCATGCGTCCGCATCATCCTTCGCGTCCACCACGGGCAGGGGCACGACGAGCTCCGGGACGATGCGCTGCCAGGGCCGGCCCTCCTGTTCAACGAACGAGGTGCGCAGCGCGGCGTGGCGGCGCACCACTTCGTTCAGGCTGCCCGCCAGCGACGCCACGTCGAGCCGCCCCGACAGCCGCACGGAATAGAGCAGGTCGAGCCCGGCCTGCCCGGGCGACAGCCGCTCCTGGAACCACATGCGCTCCTGGCCGAACGATGCTGGGACCCGCTGCGTGGGGCGGCGCTGCTCGCGCAAGAGCTCCGCCAGCCGCGCGCGCTTCTGCTCAGGGGTAGGGGCCATGGGGGCTGCGACTCCTTGGGAGGGCCTCGCCGGGCACTCGGGAACCGCGATGCGACACGCTCCCGGGCTGCAAGACGGCGCGGATAGTAGTCAGCGCCTCCGACACGGCGGCAGCGTTTTGAGCCTTGGGCCTGGCTGTCAGCCCGCTCCGGGGCCACGGATCCGAGGCTTCGCGAATCCCACGGGAATTCCGCGCCACGCGCCGTGATGGACGCGCTGTTTCAGCGGTGTTTCACCGTGCGGGTGGAACTCGCGACCGCTGACACATCGCTGGCGCCTCAAGTGAGTGCGCGGGACGCTTCAGCACCCCATGGCCGCCGCGATGCACAGCAGGTCGCGCTCGCTCAGCAGTACCAGACCGGCGCGAAGCCGGTAGCCCCAGTTCCGGATCCCTGCCGAGAAGTCGAGCGTTTCAAGCAGGGGTTGGATGGGCGCCTCCCGTGCCGGAAGCCATTCCACGTCCCGGCGGAACGGGCGGAACCCGCCGCCCATGTCGAAGAGATAGGGCGCTCCAGGCTTCACGACGCCCAGGGCCGTGAAGGCCTGGAGCTTGTCCTTGCCCTGGAAGGAGACCGTTGGCGAGTAGTAGACGACACGGTCCCCGGGCTGGATGCGCTGAAGCGGCGCGGCCTTGCCGTGACAGACCTGCATGAAGCCCTCCTCCCGGCCTCGGCGGACATGCTCGGCGGAGGCCACCGCCAGCCAATGGCCGCGGGGGACGAAGTGGGGATCGGTCATGGTGAAGCTCCGTGGTGACAGAAGAGGAGGACTGCCTGTGCAGTCCCCGTTCTAGGCGCGCCCCCTGTCAGATTCTGTCAGCAGCGCGCAGGCGCTAAGCTCGCGGAGATGGTGGACCGTTCCCAGATTCGTGAGGCCGTGCCGGGAGATGCCGCGCGCCTGTCGCAGGTGTTGCGTGAGGCGTTCGAGGAGTACCGGGGCCGGTTGGATCCACCCTCCAGCGCGCACGACAAGACGGAGGCCGTGGTGACGCGGGAGCTGCAGGACGGCGGGGCCTTCGTGGCGGAGGAGGACGGCGTCCTGCATGGCTGCGTGTTCTTCCACCCGAAGGCGGACCACGTGTACCTGGATCGGCTCGCGGTGCTGCCGGCTTTCCGGGGGCAGGGGTTGTCGCTGCGCCTGATGGAAGCGGTGGAGGCCCGCGCGCGCGAGCTGGGGCACTCGCGGGTGCGCCTGTCGGTCCGGCTCGCGCTGGAGTCGCATCATGCGTGGTACGCGCGGCAGGGCTACGGCTTCCACTCGCACGGCACGCACGCGGGCTACGCGTCGCCCACGTTCCTCGTGCTGGAGAAGACGCTCTGATCCCTTGAGCCGCGTGCTTGTCCACCCACGGAACCAAACCTCCGCGGGCGAATGATTCGGGCTTGCTACTGCCGGGGCTCCGTTGGCGGGTCGCCCACGACGGTGGCTGCCGAACTCGCGGCTGGCTCGCCCGCGCCGTCGGGAGGCGCGGGAAGCTCCGGGGCTGTGCCGGGGAGCCCAAGGACCGGCGGACGCTGAGCCGAGCGCGCGCGGCACCATCCCGCCCAATGATTCACGCGGCAGCGGGAATGCTATGATGCCGCCCGCATGAAGATGGACGACACAGCGTCGGTTCGACGTGCCCCGCGGCAGCAGCGCTCCCGGCAGACGGTCGAGGCAGTGCTCGGAGCGGTCCCGGTGGTGATTCGGCGCGAAGGCGTCAACGCCGTCACCACCAACCGGATTGCCGACGCCGCAGGTGTCAGCATCGGGTCTCTCTACCAATACTTCCCCGACAAGCGCGCAATCTTCGCCGCGCTCCACGAGCGCCACGTCGACGAGGTACGTGGCCTGATCGAGCAGGCGATCGCGGAGCATGGGTCATCGCTGCCCGGGTTCACGCGCGCGCTGGTCGAAGGACTTGCCGACGTTCACGCCGCGGAGCCAGAACTCCACGAACTGATCTCGGCAGACGTTCCCGCTGGCCCGCTGGCCTTTCGGAACGCGTTACAGGCGACCTTCGAGCGCGTGACGTCGTCGGAGCGAATATTGTTCGTGCTCCCGAACTTGATCGAATCGCTGGTCCACGGCGTGGCTCAGCGGCCCACGCTCAAGAACGAGGCTGTCCGGACCGTGTTCCTCTACCTGGAATCCTGCCGCGCGGCTTGAAGTCGGAGGCGTTCTCTTCGACCCACCGATCGAACGACGCGGGTTGGCGGCCGAGGACGCGCTCCACTCCGTCGGTCACCGTGGCGAGGCGGCCTTCTCGAATCGCGCGCCAGATGTCGACCAGCGCGTCGGCATACTGGCGGCCACCTCCGAATGCGAGCGCCCGACGCCGTGCTTCGTCGTCGGAGATCTCCTCAAACCGGACGGCGCCGAGCTTTGAAGCCATCTCGCTATAGCTCAGCGCCTTGGGCCCGGTGATCACCAGCGCCTCGCCGTCATGGTCGCTGGTGGTCAGCGCCTTCACCGCGACGTCGGCGATGTCGTCAGGGTGAATGAATGCTATCTTCCCGCCGCCGGTCGACGCTCGGAGGGTGCCTTCAGAGGCAATCGACTGCGACCACGCGAATGCGTTCGACATGAACGCCGCCGACTGGATGAAGGTGAAGGCAACGCCGCTTTTACGAATGGCCGCCTCGCCTTTTGCGTGCCACGGCCCGGTGCCGACTCCGTTGCGCGCATCGAGCGTCGAGAGCTTGACCAGGCGGCACACGCCAGCGGCTTTAGCGGCGAGGGCGGCAGCGCGATCGCGCACGGCGAGATCCGCCCCGCTGTTGACCAGGAAGACGGCATCGATCCCGTCGAGTGCGGTGGAGATGTCAGCGAGATCTCCGACGCGCACGTCGACCGCGTTTCCGAAGAGCGCCCGCGCCTTCTTCGCGTCGCGGACGAAGACGCACGGTCGGGTTCCGCGCGCGATCAGCCGATCGGTGACGAGCGAGCCGATGTTCCCGGTAGCGCCGGTGATCAGGTATTTCACAGCTGGCTCCAGCCGCGGAGCACTTCGAGCGCGACCTGCCTCTGACCCGCCAGCGTGAGGTGGAGGCCGTCTTCCATCAGGAGCTCCGGCGCGGCAAGGCTGGAGAAGAGATCAATCGTCGGCACGCCCAGGCCGCGCACTGCGTTCGCGACGTGCGCGATGTCTTCGTTGCGAAAGCGAACGCCAAAGCGCGAAAGGCCTCGGTGCGCCGCGACGCGCTCCTCGATCACCGCGGGCGGCGTCAGCCACAGACAGTGCGCTTTCGTCTCGCGCGCGGCCCGCCGGCGAAGCTCGGCGAGATTGCGCGCCGTCTCGTGGTGATCGACAAGCGTCTTGGTCGGCTCCGGCCCCTGCGTCCGCGCGTCGTTCACGCCGGTGAGGAACAGGATCCAGTCAGGATCGCGCGCGACGACCTCGCCCATGCGAACGAGCGCGTGCGTGGTCGTGTCTCCGCCGACGGCGATGATGGAGACTGAGATCCCGTCTGCGGGTCGGTGCGCCGCAAACACCTCACTGAGAATGACCGCCCAGGATTCCGGATCCGCCGTCAGGCTGTCGCCGAAAGCGATGACGCTGGCGCCCTTGCGCAGCGGCAATCGGTCGACCAGCGCGCAGACGGCGGAATCAGCGAGCAGCTCGCGCGCGGCATCCTTCGCGCTCGCCCGCGCCCGCGCCAGCTCCGCGGCGTAGACGTCGGGGGGAAGCCCGAGCAGCGCGGCGCGCAAGTTTTCGGTAAGTGTGCCCGCGCCGGGGAGCGACCCGAGCATCTTTTCGGGTTGAAGGACTTTCAGAAGCCAGCGGACCTGTTCGGTAGACATCTGCATGTGTTCGAGCTCCTCGTACAAGACCCAAAAAAAGTACCGGCCGAGGTCCGCACGCTCAACTCGCGTTCCGGCGGAGGTAAGTAGCCGAAACGACTGCCGGTAAGCTCGGGTTGCTCAGATTTTCTCAGCGAAACAGTCAGGGCTCTCGACGGCGAACGCAGCGCAGCTTGTTTGCAATGCCTACAGCGACGAGCCCTTGATGAGCAGCGAGCTGGGATGATGTTCCACTCAGTTGCTAAAACCGGAAGTCCCCCGGCCTTGGCCAGGCCACTTCCGAGCTACCTGAATGCGAGCTGGACCGCAGACGTCGCAAGGTGGCGTCATGAGGGTGTCTTCAAACCGTTCGCTGTCCTAGGGGGAGGGCAGGGTGATGCGGCGGCCTTCCGCGTCGCTCTGGAGCGCGGCTTGGAGGACGCGCACCGTCTGACTCGCGCTCACGGCCGTCACGGGCACCGGGGCGCCGTGGAGGATGGCGGCGGCGAGCTGCCGGTAGAACTGGCCGTAGTCGCCGGGCGCGGTGGGGACGGTCTCTGCGGAGACGAGCAGTCGGCCGTGCTGCTCAGCGCGCTCTGCGCCGAAGTCCGGATGGCCGGGGCGCAGGCCCGCTTCGAGCTGCCCCTCCTGCGGATCCAGCCCATGCTTCACGTAGGCGTCCCGGTCGCCCTGCAACACGAAGCGGGGCCACGGCGCATGCACCACGGAGCCCGAGTGCAGCAGCACGCGCAGCGCTCCGTACCGGAGGACCAGGTGGAACCAGTCCGTGCCCTGCGCGCCGGGCCGCTGCCGGCCGAGGTCCGCTACCACCGACTCCGGCAGGCCGAACAGCTCCACGGCCTGGTCGACGAGGTGCGCGCCCAGGTCCCACAGGCTGCCGCCGCCGGGCACGTCCTGCTCCTTCCAGCGCACCTTCACCTGGGGGCGGAAGCGGTCGAAGTGGCTCTCCAGGCTGTAGAGCGTCCCCAGCCGTCCCTGGTTCAGCAGCTGGCGCACGGTGAGGAAGTCACCGTCCCAGCGCCGGTTGTGGAACACGGTGAGGCACAGGCCGCGCTCCTTCGCGAGCGCGTCCAGTCGGAGCGCCTCCTCCGCGTCCAGCGTGAAGGGCTTCTCCACCACGACATGCTTGCCCGCGCGCAGGGCCTGTTCGGCGAGCGACGCGTGCGAGTCATTGGGCGTGCAGACGACGAGGACCTGGAGGTCCGGGTCCGACAGCAGCGAGTCCACCGTGCCCGTGCGGACCCCCGGCCAGTCACGGGTCACGACGTCCGCGCGCCGCGACGCCACGGCGGCCAGCGTGAAGGCGGGCTCCGCGGCGACGAGCGGCCCATGGAAGCGCGAGCCGGACAGGCCATAGCCAAGGAGACCCACGCGAATGACGGAGCCAGGGGCGGGAGCGGAAGCCATGCCCGGCAGGGTAGCGGGAAATGGCTCCGGGACGGGTGCCGACTCTGTCGACCATCCAACAGTCTCGGGTCAATTACAGAAAGCCAGTCGTAGACCTGAAAAACCCGCTTCTAGGATCGAGCCCTCACTTCGAGGGGGTATCGACACATGAAGCACTTCAAGCATGCAGGCGTTCGTGGACTTGTTGCCGGGCTGTTCGTCACCCTGCTGGTCGGCTGTGGTGATGAGGGACTTTCCCCTCCCAGCACAAACACAGCGACACAGGGGGAGGCGTCACATTGCGCCATGATTGACGCGACCGACCCCGCGGTCACGCGAAGTCTCCAGGGCGCGAAGATCATGCCCCTGGGCCCGCCCACGGAACAACACGTTGACGGTCGGAAGGTTTCAACCCTGAATTTCCGGGTGGAATCCACGACCGCGTCACAGTCCGTAGCAGGTGCGTCCGTGGTTCCCATGAACGAGGGAAACGGGACGATTACCTGCTCTGTGACATGCACTGGCAAGAGCTGTGGTTCTCCCAAGGGCTGTGTCGCCATGCACCTGGGCTGCACGCCAGCCGAGTGCGCTGACCACTGCGTCGGGGCTTGCACGAAGACCACGGTGTATACGCCGGCCGACGGGGGCGTTTCGGACGCGGGGACCTCCGATGCGGGAGCTTCGGACTCAGGCGTTGCCGACGCAGGGGCTTCAGACGCAGGGGCTTCAGACGCGGGCGCCGCGGCGTTCCGGTAGGCGGCCCTCACATCCCCGGGCCCGCTCCGACGCGTTAGAGTCGGCGCTGTCATCCACCCTGGAGGAGGCCGTCCCCATGGACACCGTGCCCGTCATCGACGTCCGAGCCCTCGTCGACGCCACGTCGAGCCTCGCGGCCCGTCGCGAGGTCGCCGCGAGGATGGGCGCCGCGTGTCGGCACAATGGGTTCTTCTACGTCGTCGGACACGGCGTGGACGTGGGGCTCCAGGCCCGGCTGGAGGCGCTGGCGCGGGAGTTCTTCGCGCGGTCGGAGGAGGAGAAGCAGGCCGTGCGCATGGCCCTGGGAGGCCGGGCGTGGCGGGGCTTCTTCCCCGTGGGCGGCGAGCTCACGTCCGGCCGGCCCGACCGCAAGGAGGGGCTGTACTTCGGCACGGAGCTGCCACCGGAGGATCCGCGCGTCCGCGCCGGCACGCCGTTGCATGGTCCGAACCTGTTCCCCCGGGAGCCGGAAGGCCTGCGCGGCGCGGTGCTGGACTACATGGCGGCGCTCACGTCGCTGGGGCACTCGCTGATGTCCGGCATCGCGCTCAGCCTGGAACTGGACGAGGACTTCTTCGCCACGCGGTACATGGCGGACCCCACGGTGCTGTTCCGCATCTTCAACTACCCGCCGGGCCCGGAGGTGGACGCGGAGGGGCTGCCGGTGTGGGGCGTGGGCGAGCACACCGACTACGGCGTGCTCACCATCCTCAAGCAGGACGACGCGGGCGGCCTCCAGGTGAAGTCGCGCCGGGACGGGCAGGTGCGTTGGATGGAGGCGCCGCCGGTGGAGGACGCATTCGTGTGCAACATCGGAGACATGCTCGACCGGATGACCCGGGGCGTGTACCGCTCCACGCCGCACCGGGTGCTCAACCGCGCCGGCCGCGACCGTCTGTCATTGCCGTTCTTCTTCGACCCGAGCTGGACGGCGGAGATCCACGCCATCGACTCCCCGGTGCTCCGGGACGCGGGCGCGGATGACCAGGCGGAGCGGTGGGACCGGCAGAGCGTCCACGCGTTCCGGGGCACCTACGGGGACTACCTGCTGGGCAAGGTGGGCAAGGTGTTCCCCGACCTGCGCGCGGAAGTGCTGTAACGCCAACGGGCGATGCACGCCAGGAAGCGCGCATCGCCCGCGGATACCACCCCTGTGATTACGAGCTACGCGCCCGCGTACTTGCGGCGGTGCTCGTGGATCTCCGCCAACCGGAACGTGCCCGGCTCCGGCGCAATCGCCTCCGGCGCGTCGTACGGCAGGTTCATCAGCCGCTCGTACTCCTCCACCGACACGCGCTCGCGCTTCGCCAGCACCGTGTCCAGGTCCGCGCGCGCCATGCGCTCCGCCGCCTTCTCACCGACGACGCCGGAGTAGAACTCCGCGCAGCAGCCGCTGCCGTAGGACAGCAGGCCGACGCGCTGGTTCGCCAGCGCCGCGCCCTCCGCGTGCAACTGCCCCGCGAGCGCCAAGTATAGCGACGCCGTGTAGACGTTGCCCACGCGGGCGTTCAGGCCCAGCGACTTCGCCACCTGCGCGTCGTAGCTGGCCTGCGACTTCGCCGCCTCGTCGCGCGCCTCGGGCGTGGCCGGCCCCGGGCCCTGGGCGTCCTCCAGGTCGCACAGCCGCACCTGCGCGTGCGCCTTGCGCGCCATCTTGCAGAAGGGCACGTGGTACATGATGCGCGCCAGTTGCTCGCTGGGCAGCGTCGAGTCCCAGCGCACCAGCCCCTGCTCCAGCGCGCGCTCGCGCCAGCCCCGGTAGGCTCCCGCCATCGCGTCCAGGTAGCAGGTGATGGAGTAGTGCCCGTCCACCAGCGCCTCCCGGCGGCCCACCGGCCTCCAGAAGTCATACACGTCCGACGTGCACACGCCGTTGAGGCCCACGTCCATCGCCAGCAGGTCCGGCGTCTCCGACACCAGCAGCGCCACCGCGCCGCCGCCCTGGGTGGGCTCGCCCGCCGTCTTCAGCCCGTAGCGCGCGATGTCCGTGCACACCACCAGCGCGGAGCGGCCCGCTCCGGCGCCGGAGGCGATCCACTCCACCGCCGCCATCAGGCCCGCCGTGCCGCCGTAGCACGCGTGCTGCGAGTCGAACGTGCGCATCGAGCGCGGCAGCTTCAGCAGGCCGTGCACGTGCGACGCGATGGGCTTCGAGTGGTCCACGCCCGTCTCGGTGCCCACCACCAGCATGCCCACCTTCGAGGTGTCCACGCCCTGCTGTTTGATGAGGCGCGCCGCCGCCGTGGCCGCCAGCGACACCGAGTCCTCGCCCGGGTCGTTGACCGCCATCTCCTTCGCGCCCAGGCCCGCGGTGAACTTCGCCGGGTCCACGCCGCGCGCGCGCGCCAGGTCCTCGATGTCCACGTACCGCCGGGGCACCGCCACGGCCAGCGCTTCGATTCCAACCCGCTTCTTCATGGGGAGCTCCTCAAGTCTCGTAGGTCCTGCGCGTGTTCGAATGCCTCAAGCCTCGGGCGGCACCAGCACCAGCCGGCCCGCCACCTCGCGGTTCTCCAGCCGGAAGTGCGCGCGGCCCGCATCCGCCAGCGCCACCTCTTCCGACACGAAGGAGCGGATCTTCCCCGCCGCCGTCAGCCGCAGCGATTCGTCCAGCTCCTCGCGCGTCGTCGCGTACGCCCCGAGGATCTCCAGCTCCTTCACGATGACCAGCCCCGGGTTCAGGTTCACCACCCCCGACTCCAGGTTGCCCACCACCACCACGCGCCCGCCCGGCGCCATCGCCTTGAGCGTCTGGTCGAAGGTCGCGCTGCCGACGATCTCCACCGCCACGTCCACGCCGTTGCCGGACGTGCGCTTGCGCGCCTCCGAACCGAAGTCCAGCCCACGCGACACGATGACCTCGTCCGCGCCCGCCTCCTTCAGCGCCGCCACCTTCGCCTCGCCGGAGGTGATGGCGATGACGCGCGCCCCGTCCACCTTCGCGAGCTGCACCGCCGCCAGCCCCACGCCGCCGCTCGCGCCGGTGATCAGCACCGTCTCGCCGGCCTTCACCCGGGCGCGCGTGCGCAGCGTGTGCACCGCGGTGCCCAGCGTGCAGCACACCGTGGCGGCCACCGACCAGGGCAGACCCGACGGCACGCGGCCCAGGCCCCGCACCGGCGCGACCATGAACTGCGCGTAGCCGCCCTGCAGCTCCTCGCCGAAGAAGCGGTTGTCCGTCTTGCACAGGCTGTTGCGCCCGGCGAGGCACAGCGCGCACTCGCCGCAGGACATGCGCTGCAGCGTGGCCGCGCGGTCTCCCACCTTCCAGCCCTCCGTGTTCGGGCCCACCTCCACCACCTCGCCCGCGGCCTCGTGGCCCAGGATGGCGGGCACGTGCGTGCGCGGCAGGTTGCCCCGGCGATTGATGACGTCGTGGTAGCAGACGCCGCACGCGTGCACGCGCAGCAGCACCTCGCCCTTGCCCGGCCGGGGGACCGGCACGGTCTCCAGACGCAGGTTCTCGGCACTCCCGAACTGGCGAAGAACGACAGCTTCCATATGCGGTGCCTCTTTTTCGGTGTCGCGAAAGGGGGGAAGGCTTCAGCTCCCGACGAGCGCGTCGCGGAGGTTGCGGGGGTCCAGCGCGCGGATGGCCGTCACCGTGCGCGCGTCCGGCAGGGAGGTGACGGGCAGGGCGTCCGGCACCGCGAACTCGAAGCCGGTGCGCTCGGCGATGCCGTCCACCGACGCCCACGGGTGCCGGGACAGGAGCCGGGCGCCGTGCGGGCCGCCGACCTCGAAGGTCCCCAGGTCGGAGATGAGCCGCACCGGACGGCTGGGATCGCGCGTGGTCGCCACCTGGACTCGCGGCACGAGGTTGCGGCGCGACTGACGCGGCACCAGCAGCACGGGGTTCTTCACCCACTGGCGCAGCGTGGCCGCGCCCGCGACGCCGGGGAACTTGGCGCGCGGCTTCTCCAGGCTGCCGGACGCCGTCATGTTGGTGCGGCCCGCCGGGTCCACCTCCACCGCGCCGAAGAACACCGTGTCCACCCGACCGCGCCGAGCGTGGTCGAACAGGTCCGCGATGCTCACCTCCGCCGACCGACCGTTCAGGTAGCGCAGGTCCTCCGACGAGGGGTACAGCTCCGGCAGCTCCGGATCCAACGAACCCACGCACGCCAGGTACGTCAGCCCCGGCGCATGCGTCGCCCGCGCCACCGCGATCGCCAGGATGACCAGCGGCGACGCCACGCCCGTGGCCACCACGGCGCCGTCCTCGATCTCCCGCGCGAGCAGCGACACCACCGTCTCCGCGGGCGTCGCGTCCATCGTCATTGCCATCGCCGTCATGCCGCGCTCCGCGTCGCGCGCAGCGACATGAGGAAGCCCCGTGCGTCACCGGCCTCGGCCGCGGCCAGGTAGGCGGAGAGCATCGCGTCGTCGTGCGGGTACTGGCCCAGGCAGCCCGTGGGCAGGGCGCCTCCGGGGGCGAGCACCACGCGGTCCACCTGGAAGCCCGGGATGGTGACGCGCGACAGCTTCGGCACGCGCTCCTCCACCGTGGCCACTACGCGCTTCGCCGCGCCCGCCACGAGCAGGTCCGTCGTGGGGTCCTCGATGAAGAGGTTGCCCTTGTCGTCCGCCGCCCGCGCGTGGATGAGCGCCACGTCCGGGTAGAACGCGGGCTCCACCGGCACGCGCCGGCCCGTGAAGGGGTCCTCCACCGTGCGCGGCGCATCCACCTCC
Organism: Corallococcus llansteffanensis; assembly: GCF_003612055.1. Classification (GTDB taxonomy): domain Bacteria; phylum Myxococcota; class Myxococcia; order Myxococcales; family Myxococcaceae; genus Corallococcus; species Corallococcus llansteffanensis. Next base: position 3,082 of record NZ_RAWB01000138.1, on the reverse strand, counting down.
GCCAGCTCCGACACGTCCGCGTCCGGCGCGGGGATGAACGGCAGCCCCATGGACGCCGCGCGCAGCCGCTGCACCACGCGGTAGCCGTCGTGCTCGCGCCACGCGATGTCGCCCGCTTCAATCGCCCGCTTCAGGCAGGGCAGGGGACGCACGCGGTTCTCCAGCACCAGCGCGCCGAAGGGCAGCTCCACGCGCTTGAGGCACCCGCCCGCCACCAGGAACTCCGCCGGCAGCGGGTTGGGCAGGGAGATGAGCTGGAGGTCGCGCTTCTCCTGCGCCACCAGCTCCAGCACCAGCGCCATGGGCGCGCGGCCCAGCATGAAGCCTCCGGCCGCGAGTGAGGCCCCGTCCGGGATGGAGGCCACCGCCTCCGACAGCGAACTCCAGCGGGCGCGGTTCACTGGGGCTCCTCCCCCGACGCGGCGCGCGGCACCATGCGCAGCGGCGCCGTGCCATTCGCATCCGCACCCGCCTTCAGGCCGGGGAGGATCATCGCCACCATGCCGTCGGCGATCTGCTCTTCCGTCAGGCGCCCGTCCGGCTTGAACCACTTGTAGACCCAGAGGACCATTCCCAGGAACGAGAAGGCCGCCACCGTGGGGTCCACGCCGGGCAGGAGTCCCTGACCGATGGCGTCCGCGAACGCGTCCTCCAGGAAGCGCACGTAGCGCTTCTTGCGCCGGTCGATGAACTCGCGCGGCTCACCGGTGAGCGTGGCGTGCTCGTGGAGGATGATGATGACCTCCTTGCTGCGCCCGCTCGTCACCAGGTGGATGTTGTTGCGCATCGTCAGGCGCAACCGCTCGACCGGGTCCACCACGTCCTGCACGGGCGCGAGGACCTGCTCCTCGAACACGTCCATCCCGTAGTTCATGATGGCGAAGAGCAGCTGCTCCTTGTTCTGGATGTGGTGGTAGAGCCCCGCCTTCGTCATCCGGCACGCGGCGGCGATCTCCTGCATCGACGTGCCCTCGTAGCCCCGCTCACAGATGAGCCGGGCCGCCGTCTCCAGGATGGTCCGGTACCGCTCGCCCTCGTCCGGTTTGCGCCCCGTGGGTGTCACGCGTGCTCTCCTTGCCGGTCTGCCTGCGCCAGGACCGGGATGAATGACCTACCGACCGGTAGGTCACTTCACCTACCGACCGGTAGGTAGCATTGCCCGACGCGCTCCGTCAATGGGCTCGTATTGGGGGGCAGGTGGGACAAAAGGCCCTGTAAACAAGGACTTGGGACGACTTGTCAGGTTAGGTTGCGGGACACCCATGCGGTCCACGCTCCTGCCCATCCTGCTGTTGTGCGCCGCGCTGGCGAGCGTGGGGGTGGGGGTCTGGACGCTGGTGAAGCGCAGCCGCACGACCCTGGTGGAGCAGTTCGCGGGGGACCGGCAGAAGCAACTGGACGAGGCCGTGGGCGGCGTCACCGACTCGCTGGAGGAGGTGGGCAAGAACCTGCGCTTCGCCGGGGAGCTGATGTCCCAGCCGGGCAGCCTCGCGGAGCACCGGCGCGAGCTGCGTGCGCTCTTGGAGGCGGTGGGCCAGTACAAGGCCATCGCGGCCTATGACGGCGAGGGCGCGGAGCGGTTGCTGTTGGTGGATCGGCGCTCGGACTCGAAGGTGTCGCGCGAGGGGCTGGTGCCGGAGATGGCGGAGACGGCGCGGCGTGCGCTGCTGCGACCTCCCGGGGACGTCACCACGTCGCCCAGCCTGGACGCGGCGAATGGAGGCTGGCTGCGCATCCTCGCCACCGCGCTGCCGGCCAAGGACGGCAAGCCCGAGGGCGCGGTGGCGGTGCTGGTGGACACGGAGTCCTTCTTCGCGCCGCTGAAGATTGTCACGTCGGACCTGGAGGCGCGGCTGCTGCTGGTGGGCACGCATGGGCAGCCCACGCCCGCGAGCGACGCGGGGCTGTCCGAGTGGTTCGTCCGCGCGGCCCAGAAGGACGCGGGCGTGCCGGGCTTCGCGTTCCTCGTCTCGCGCCTGAAGGCCGGGGCGCGCGGCATGCTGCCCCTGTCGGAGCAGGAGGCGGAGCGGCTGGGGCTGGGGCGCGCGGAGGTGGTGGCCGTCTACACGCCCATCCGCATGCGTGGCGGCAACCACTGGGCGGTGGCGACGCTGGTGTCCACCGCGGCGCTGCGCTCGCACGAGCAGGCGCTGGTGGTGCGGCTGTTGGGCGCGGGCGCGCTGGTGGCGTTCTTCCTGGTGGCCTTCGCGGTGTACGTGGTGCTGGCCCGGCGGCGCGCGGTGGCGCTGCGCGAGAGCCGCCGGCACGCGGCGCAGCTCGCGGCGCTCCATGACCGGACGCGAAAGATATTGGACCACATCCCCACGGGCGTCCTCGCGCTGACGGCGGACGGGCGGATCAGCGCCGTCAACCAGGCCCTGCGCGCGCGCGTGCCCGGCAACGTCACCGGCGCGCCGCTGGCGTCCGCGTTCCCCGGGGCTCCGGAGCCGGTGCTGGAGCGGATCCGCGCGCTGGTGACCTCCGCGGGCCAGGAGGACCGGCCGCTGAGCCTGCTGGGCGAGCCGCTGACGCTCTTCGGCGAGGAGGGCACGTACAACCTGCACGCGGTGCCGCTGACGGCGGGAGACCCCGAGGAGGAGGTGCGCGCGCTGCTCGTGGTGGAGGACCTGAGCGACGTGCGCGCGCTGGAGACGCAGCTCCTGCGCGCGGAGAAGCTGGCCACGGTGGGCGTGCTCGCCGCGGGCATCGCGCATGAGATCGGCACGCCGCTGGGCGTGGTGCGCGGCCGCGCGGAGTACGTGCAGAGCAAGCTGGGCCCGTCGCACCCGCAGGGGCCGGGCGTGGGCGTCATCATCGAGCAGATCGACCGGGTGAGCCGCACGCTGCGGCAGTTGCTGGACTTCTCGCGCCTCCAGCCCGCGATGGTGCGGCCGGTGGCGCTGGGGCCGCTCGCCCGGAGCGTGCATGAGCTGCTGCGCGTGGAGGCGGAGCGGCGGCAGGTGGCGATGACGCTGGACGTGCCGGAGTCGGTGCCCGCGCTGGCGGCGGATCCGGATCAGCTCCAGCAGGTGCTGCTGAACCTCTCGCTCAACGCGTGCGACGCGTGCAGCGAGGGCGGGCG
>NZ_RAWB01000137.1 GCF_003612055.1 Corallococcus llansteffanensis | reverse complement strand
GGGCTCGGAGATGGGTATAAGAGACAGGGGGCGGACGGGCCACCCGGTGCCCGCGGCTACGACCGACCGGGAACGGCGCCGATCTGCACGAGCAGCCCCGCCATGTCCACGTCGTACCAGCTCTCCGCGATCCTCCCGTCCTCGAGCCTCACGATGGCCATCTCCGTGAAGCTGACGGGCCTGTTCGTGGCCTTGATGATGCCAGCCGGAGTGACCAGGTCGCCGGTGTGCGTCCCGGTCTCGCGCAACCTGCCGAACACGCGATCCCCTTCGGCCACCAGTTGCTCGATTTCGATGTGGAGGTCCGGGATGGCCTTCAGGAACATGCCGGCGAGCTGCTTCACGCCGCTGGGACCGGGGGGCAGGCCCGGCGCGGAGGGGCTCGTGGCGCCGGGCGTGAAGAGCGCGTCGGCCACATCGAGCCACTGCTGGTTCCACAACTCCATGATCATCCGATGGAACACGGGCTTGTTCTGCTCCGGCGTTCCCCCGTTGGGCGGGACCGGCCGCGCGAGGAGGTCGATGTCGCCCGGCCCCACCTCGGCGGGCAGCGGCTGCGCCGAGGGCGCGCCGAGCTGGGTCATCAGCCCGAGCAGATCCAGGTTGATCCACCCCTCGGTGACCTTGTCGCCGCGCACGCGGAACAGGCGCGTCCCCGTCCAGCGCACGCGCCTTCCGGTCGGGGCCATCCCCATGAACGCCCCCTGATGGGTGCCGTGGATGACGCCACGTCCCACGACGAGGTCGCCCTCGCAGAAGACGTCCTCGAAGGTGAAGTGGATGTCGGGGAAGGCCGTCAGGAACAGCCGGTAGGCGTCCTTGAGCCCGGGGATGCCCGGCTGCTGCCCGGGGATGGGATCGTGGTCGACGAACGCCGGGTCCACCAGCGCGTCAAACGCGTCGAAGTTGCCCTGGTTGACCTCTTCCACATACCGGATGACGAGCTGCTTGTTTTCGGTGGTCATGACTGTCCTCGTGTCGGGGACTGCTGGGGTCGACCGCCGGCCCGCCGGGTGTCTGTGACACCCGGCGGGCCGCGGTGGGTGCGGGCTGCGTGGGTCCAATGGATCGCCCGGAGCCCCGGGTGTGACGTGGCTACGTCTTCAGGACCGCAGCGCCCGCCTGCTGCATCAGGCGCAGCGTGTCCGAGCACCGCCAGCGTTCCGTCAGTCGGCCTGCCGAGACGCGGAAGATGTCGATCCCCCCCCACAGCAGCTCCTTGCCGGAAGGAGGGGCGTCCAACAGCGGGGCTCCCGTGTGCGTCCCGGAGAAGGTGCCTCGGACAAGGACGCGATCTCCTTCGGCCACCATTCGCCCCTCGTCGAGGGTGAAGGTGAGGTCCGGCAGGGACGCCCGGAGCAGCGAGTCGGCCCTGAGCGCCTCGTCGAGCAGGAGGGTGCCCTGGCCCGGGACATGCTCGACGTAGCTGTCGACGTCACACGCCTCGCGGATCGCGTCGAGGTCCCCGTCCTCGATGGATTGGAGGACGCGGCGCACGAGCGCCTTGTTCGCCGAAGCCGACGAGAGGGTCGCCCAGGTCTGGGTCGGCTCCTCCAGCCCCCGGTCGGGTCGCGCGCGGGACGCCGCACCCGGCACGCCGTTGATGCGCTGCATGAGGCCGAGCATGTCCAGCTCGCCCCAGCCCTCGCTGATCCTCCCATCCTGGATCCGGTCGATGCCGAGCGAGACGCAGGTGACCCGCCGGCCGCTCGGCGGAACTCCGTAGAACGGGCCCAGGTGGGTTCCCGTCCAGAGGAGCCGGACACCGACGAGGTCTCCTTCGCCAAGCTCGTCCAGCACCCGCATCTGGCCGTCCGGGAAGCCCCTGCGCCACTCCAGCACCAGGTCCTTGACGCCCTGGCGGCCGGATTGGATCGCCTGTCCTCCCGCGCCGTGGACCGTGAAGTCCGTGGAGATCAGCTCGTCCGCGACGTCGACGTTGCCCTTGCACCAGCCTTCGTCCAGCCAGCGGCGCAGGATGGCTTTGTTCTGCTCGTTTCCCATGGGGATCCGTCCTTTCCAGAGCGCGGTCGTGAGCTACGGGTCCGAGGGGTCGTTGTCATTGGCCACGCTCATCTGGGCGATGGCGGCCTTCATGAGGTCGCTCGAGTCCTTGTAGATTCGCGCGTACGTCTCACCCGTCAGGAAGGGCAGGTCCGGCATCGGCACGCCAGCGATGCCCCACTGCCCCTGCGGCACCTCCTCGATGAGGCAGTACGTGAAGGGACGGACCACGTCTCCGAGGACGCTGACGAAGGTGTCCGTCATCCGGGTGACCAGCTCCTTCTTCTGCTCCGGGGTCGCGACCACGTCCTTGATGAAGCGGATGGAGATGATTGGCATTTCACGACATCCTTGTGTGAGGGATTGTTGAGACAGTCAATGGACCCTCCGACTGGCGGACTGTGATGGCTACGGACGGCCGAGGTGTTGGTTCAACCACCGGATGGCGTGCGCGGTGGCCTCGTCCACGTAGGGCTCCTGGTCATAGAGCTGGACGTGGTTCTGGGTTTCGATCCAGACCAGCTCCTTGGGGCCCACCGCGGCCTCGAAGACCTGCTGGGCGTACTCGGGCAGCATCGTCCCGTCCCGGGTGCCATGGATGACCATGAGCGGCGTGGGGGCCACCAGCGGGGCATGCGCGACCGCGTTGTAGGTGAAGAGCGACACAATGGAGGCCACGGTCATCAGGTTCGTCCAGGTGGGCGCGTCCGCCTGGCTCCGCGTGTAGAAGCCGTGGGCCTCCGCGTTGGGCATCACCGCCAGTGGCACCTCTTTCGACAGACCCGGCGCCACGGCGGGGACGTAGCGCACGTCGCCGTTCACGTATTGCTGCTGGAGGATGTCGTTGATGCTCCGGCAGAACGCGGCGGCCCCGTCGACGCCCATGAACTTCTGGAGCATGCCGCCGGTGTCGTAGGCGCCACCAATGGCAACCACCGCCTTCAGTCGCTTGTCGCGCGCGCCCAGCGAGACGGCATGGCCACCTCCCATGCACACGCCGAGCGCCGCGACGCGCGCGGGGTCGACGTCGTCGCGCGTGAGCAGGTAGCTGACGGCGCTGGCGTAGTCGTCCACCACGCGGTGCGAGTCATGGTGGAGGCGGGGTGACCCCTCGCTCCCTCCGAAGCCCCGGGGGTCGAAGGTCAGCACCGTGTAGCCCGCGTCCGCCAGTCGCTCGGCGTAGTGAGGCACGACCAGCTCCTTGACGCTGCCGATGGGGCCACAGAGGACGATGCCGGGCGTGCGCTCCGTGCTGGCTGCGCCACGAGGACGGTAGAGGTGCCCGGCCATCGAGGCCCCATCCCCCTGGAACCGGAGGGGAACCCGACGGCTGGCATCGGCGCGCAGGAACGCGTCGGGCACGGGCGCTGCTGCCTCCGGCTCGGCGGCCGTGAGCGATGGACGGATGCGGACATGGGCGGGACGTGAAGAGGCGGCGGTCATGGGTCTCCTGGACATCGTTGGACTGGCAGTGGCCTGCGATGAGACAGGGACCCCGGAAGACACGGGTGTGACGTGCCCCCCGCGGGAGCCGCGGGGGCGCCTCGTCCAGGGAGCAGGCAGGCGCGGCCCGGGACGTCACGCTCCGGCACCCGCGGCCTCCAATGGCTCACGCACAGAGCGCGTCGGCGGCTCCCGCCGACAACACCCCCCCAACCTGGAGAGACCGCATGACCGTCGAGCAGAACAAGGAGTTCATCCGCCGCTACTTCAACGAGGTCTGGAACAAGGGGAACCTGGACAAGGAAGCGGAGTTCATCAGCAAGGATGCCGTGGTCCACGCGCCGCCGATCCCCGGGTTGCCTCCGGGGATCGCGGGGCCGCTCGCGGTGGTGGGCATGTTCCGGGCCGCCCTGCCCGACCTCCACGTCTCCCACGACGCGCTGTTCGGCGCCGGGGACAAGGTGGCGCACCACTGGGTCGCGCGCGGCACCCACCGGGGGGCTCCGCTGTTCGGCGCTCCCGCGTCGGGCAAGGAGATCCAGCTCATCGGCATCAATGTCTTCCGCATCGTCGAGGACAAGATCGTCGAGCGCTGGGGCGCCATCGACACGCTCGGCGTGGCGCAGCAGATGGGGCTCGCGCCCGACCCGCAGCAGGGCGGCCCGGGTTCCCGCTGAACCTTCACCCTCACATCCCAGGACAACCAGACATGTCTATCGAAGACAACAAGGCCGTCTACCGTCGCTTCGTGGAGGAGGTCATCAACCAGGGCAACCTGGAACCCATCGAGGCCCTCTTCGCGCCCGACTACGTCGATCACAGCCTTCCCCCCGGCGCCCCTCCCGGCCTGGGCGCCGTGCGGATGATCCCCTCCCTGTTCCGCGGTGCCTTCCCCGACGTCCACTTCACCATCGAGCGCCTGGTGGGCGAAGGGGAGCTCGTCGCGTCGCACGTCACCGGCCGGGGCACCCATCAGGGCGTGTTCATGGGCGTTCCGCCCAGCGGCAAGCAGGCCGTCTGGGCGTCGCTCGGCGTGTTCCGCGTCGTCGACGGGAAGATCAAGGAGCACTGGGGCGTGCCGGACCTGCTGGGCCTGCTGCAGCAGATCGGCGGCGCACCCTCGCCGGGCCAGCACTAGCAGCGACATCCCCATTTTTCATCCCAATACACCCATACACAGGAGTGGACACACGATGACGAAGAAGGAACAGAACCTGGGGCTTCGCGCGCACAGCGAGTGGCTGGAGCAGGGCAACTCCGCGATGGTGGATGAGCTCTTCAGCGAGGACGCGGTCATCCACAGCCGCCACGTCCCGCCGGCGCTGCGGCAGGGCCGGGAAGGCATCAGGGCCTACGGCGCCTCGCTCCAACAGGCCTTCCCCGACCTGCGCTTCGTGAACGAGGTCGTCGCCGACGACGAGAACGGGGAGTTCGTGGCCATCATCTACAAGTTCCGGGGAACGAACACCGGGTCCTTCATGGGACTGCCGGCGACGGGCAAGCGCATCGAGATGGGCGGGGCTGACGTCTTCCGCATCGTCGACGGGAAGATCCGCGAGCTGTACCTGGAGCAGGACCTGGTCGGCCTGATGCAGCAGCTCGGGGTGATTCCGACGCGGCCTGGCTGAGCCAGGCGTCAGGCGCTCCCTGACACGCGGTGATTCAAGGGCCCGTTCCGCCGAGTCAAGGGCGGGGCGGGCCCTTCTCTTCTGGCTGCTTCAGCTGACGTCGTCACAAGGCTGCCCCTTGGAACTCTAGACATGCTCACGCAGGACGAAAAGGACAGCCATGACGCATCCCAACGTAGCACTGGTCCAGAAGATGTATGACTGCTTCAACCGCGGTGACATGGAGACGCTCAAGCGGGAGGTCTTCACGGAGGAGCTGGAGTGGCGCCTGCCAGGCCACCACCCGCTCGCCGGCACCAAGTACGGCGCGGACGAGGTCATCGCCTTCTTCGCGCAGCTGGTGAAGTCCAACATCAAGGTCGACCTCATCAAGATCGACGTCTTCGGTGAGGACTTCGTCGTCGAGGTCCATCGCGGCTACGGGCAGGCAGGCACCGCCCGACTCGACGCGAAAAACTGCACCCACTACCACATCGTGAACGGCCGGATCCAGGACGTCCAGGTCTACCTCAGCGACCAGCACGCGGCGGATCTGTTCTTCAATCAGTCCCACCAGCTCGCGCCCATCCCCAAGCGGCTCGCCGGCTAGTCCCTGTCCCTGCGCCTTCACGAAAGGAGAACACCATGTCCAGAGTCACTCCAGAGCTGGTGGCGAACGCCTATGCGGCATTGATGAGTGGAGACCGGAATGAAATCGGGAAGTACTGGGCCGAAGACATGCGCTGGTATGTGCCCGGCCACAACATGCTGTCGGGCTGGAAGACGGGCCTGAACGCGTTCCTCGGCTTCATGCGCCAGGTGGGCGAGCTGTCCGGTAACAGCTTCCGCATGGACAACATCTGCACCACCACCAGCGATGAATACTCGGCGGACGTGACCCGCAACCGTGGGCAGTGCGCCAGCATTCCGGCCAAGCAGCTCGACATCACCGCCGTCCATGTCCTGCGCTGGCGTGACGGGAAGGTGATTGAAGGCCGCGGTGCCATCATGGGCGATGGCACGGCCCAGTACGACCAATTCTGGTCGCCGGTGTAGTCGAGGGACCTCACCGGGCGTGAGCATGGCTCACGCCCGGTGATTTCCATCACAGGCGCGCGAAACCAGGCGCATACCTGAAGGGCTCGACCGTCGCGTCATAATAGACGAGCTCCAGCCCATGAACGTTCCGGGTGGAGCGACGCAGCACCCAACGCTGGGTGGCGTCCAGGGACACACGCTTGCTCTTCGCGGCGGGCGGCTCGAACCAGCTGGCCTGCCACCCCACGACGACCCTCACCTCCGCCTCGTCCTCGCGGAGGGTGGCTTCGATGCTCTGGACGTTGTGATTCTCATCGAAGAAGAGGTGGGTGACCCGCTCATACCATTTCTTGAAGCTGTCGAAGTCGCGGATGTCTCCATCCGGGAATTGCATGCGCAGGCCCTCTTCCGCCAGGAGGCGGTAGCACTCCTCGACTGGCACATGCTGGTCCAGGGCCTGGTACCACGCGGAAGTGAATCGCTGAATCTGCTCGAGGGTGATCGGAGTATTCATGGATGACTAGATCGCGGCCCTCCCGGGTGTGACCGCTTCGTCACAGCGGACTCCACCTCGCTCTATTTCAGCCCGATAGCGAGGAGGAAGAACCATGAGCGTCCGTAGCGTGATCGACCGATATTATGAGCGCGTCAATGCTGGAGACTGGGATGGCTGGCTCGAGCTCTTCGATGAGCATCTCGTCATGGATGAGCAGCTGGGCGGTCATCTGGAAGGGCTCAACGCCCTGCGTGGTGCCGTAGCCGGCATGAAGCAGGTCTATTCGCGTTTCCAGAATACACCCCGGCACTTCGTCATCCATGGTGCCCAAGCCTGCGTGGTGTCACACATCTCGGCGACGAGCGCCAGCGGCAAGCCCATCGAGGCGGAGGTCGCCAATTACTTCCTCATCGAGGAAGAGAAGATCACCTACATGGCGAACTTCCACGACAGCGTGCCCTTCGCCCCCATCCTCAGCCCGGAGCCGCGCCGAGTCCGCGCAAGCGAGTGAGCGAGAAATGACTGTCTATGATTTCATCGTGGTAGGAGGCGGCTCGGCGGGGGCGGTCATTGCCAGCCGGCTGAGTGAGGATCCCGGGCTCCAGGTGCTGCTCCTGGAGGCGGGAGGCGACCAGATTCCGGAGGATGTCACCCGACCCTCGGCGTGGCCTCGCCTGATTGGCTCGCCCATCGACTGGGGCTACACCAGCGTGCCCCAGGCGGCGCTCGGCGGCCGGGAAATCCATGAGCCTCGCGGGAGGCTGATCGGCGGGAGCAGCAACCTGTACATCATGATGCATGTCCGCGGGCACCCCTCGGACTATGACCGCTGGGCCCAGCAGGGGTGTCACGGCTGGGCCTACCAGGATGTATTGCCCTACTTCCAGAAGCTGGAACGGCAACTGCCGGTGACGAACGCGAAGCACCACGGACCGAACCCCACCTCCCAGGCGTTCCTCGAGGCCTGCCAGGAGCTTGGCTTCCCTCCGACCGAGGACTTCAACGGTCCGACGATGGAGGGTGCTGGCTGGCATCACGTCAACATCCAGGACGGCAAACGCCACAGCGTCAACGCGGCCTACCTGCTACCGGCCCTGGCACGGCCGAACCTCACGCTCGTGACGGAGGCCCAGGCCTCTCGGCTGCTCTTCAATGGCCAGCGTTGCGTGGGCGTCGAGTATCACCGCCAGGGCGGGCTGGAGAGCGCCTACGCCACGGGGGAGGTGGTCGTCTCGTGTGGAGCCATCGAGTCCCCCAAGCTGCTCATGCTCTCGGGGATCGGGCCGCCCGAGCAGCTCGGACGGTTCGGCATCTCCGTGCGGGCCGCCCTCCCCGGCGTCGGCGAGAACTTCCACAACCACGTCCTCGCCAGCGTCATCCGTGAGTGCTCCCAACCCGTTCCGGCGCCACGCCTCAACCTGTCCGAGTGCGCCCTCTTCTGTCAGTCCGATCCGGGCCAGGTCGGGCCCGACCTGCAGATTGCCTTCGTCCACGTGCCCTCCAATGGCATCGTCGGCCAGCGGCACCCGAACTCCATCAGCATCCTGCCCGGGGTGGTGCAGCCGCTGGCGCGCGGCTGGGTGCGACTGGCCAGCCGCGACCCGCTGGCGAAGCCGCTCGTCCATCCCAACTACCTGGGTGTCGAGGCGGATCTGAAGCGCCTGGTGCAGGGCGTGGAGCTGGCCCGGGAGCTCTTCGCGACGCGCGCGTTCTCCGGCTGGGTAGGCGACGAGCTGATGCCCGGCCCCGGGGTGAAGACCCGGGCCCAGCTCCAGGCCTTCCTCCAACAGGGCGCTGACTCGTATCACCACCAGGCCGGCTCCTGCCGGATGGGGCTGGATACCCTGGCCGTCGTGGATCCGACGCTGCGGGTCTTCGGCGTCGAGGGCCTGCGCGTAGCGGACGCCAGCGTGATGCCGGCCGTCCCCTCGGGGAACTGTCACACCGGCATCGTCATGATCGCAGAGAGGTGCGCCGACCTGCTCAAGGCCGCGCACAGGGAGGGCATCCGCCCATGACAAGACCTGACTTCCTGCACCTCGCCCTGGCCTGCAAGGATCCCCTGATCATCGAGCAGTTCTACACGAAGCACTTCGGCTTCCAGCGGGCCCGCGTCGTGCCCCTGGGAAACGAGCAGATCGTGTTCCTCAGGTCCGGCAACCTCTACCTGGAGCTCTTCCAGGCGCGGCAGCCCGCACCGGTGGTTCCGTCGGGCGAGGATGGGCCCTGGTATCCCGGCTGGCGGCACATCGCGTTCAACGTCGACGACGTCGACGCGAAGCTGGCCGAGCTGGGCGCCGATGCGCGCGTGACGCTGAGGCCACTGGACTTCGATGACTTCATCGAAGGCTGGCGGTCCGCCTGGGTGGCCGACCCGGAGGGCAACATCATCGAGATCAGCCAGGGGTACGAGGACGAGCCGGCCCCACCACCGCCGAGAGGTGGATGAGAGCTTCGTGGGCTCCGCGCTGGAGTTGACCACCAGCGTGGGTCCCGCGACTGGCAGGAGCCTTGACGTCCCGGTGGTCGACATCTGGCGATTCCGGGACGCACCCAGCGTCGACTATCCCCTCTACTTCCACCGCCTCGACGTCCTGGGACAGCTCGGTCTGGCCCCCGCTCCCTACTATTCCCGGGTCAGGTCGGGGAGAGGGAGGAGCGGTCGTGACGAGCGTTGCGCGGGGAAGCCCCATGAGCGCGGGGCCCTGGGCCGTCATCGCGGGAGCGTCGTCGGGGACGGGCGCCGCCATCGCGGTCCAGGTGGCGCGCCAGCCGGGCCTCCATGTCTTCGGGATGCACCGGGGGCGCTACCTGGAACAGGCCGCGGAGGTGGAGCGCCAGGTGCTCGCCACGGGCCGCCGCATGGTGATGATGCGGGGAGATGCCGGCACCCCGGAGGGCGTGGCACGGGGCGCCGACGCCCTCCTCGCCACCGCGGGCCCCCGCTCCGTCAAGCTCTTCGTCCACGCGCTCGCCAGCGCTTCGGTGGGGCATTTCATCGCGGGCGACCAGCCACCCCTTCATCCCCGCCAGCTCGCGCGCACCTTCGAGGCCATGGCCCACTCCTTCGTCTACTGGGCCCAGGCCCTGGTGGCGAGGGACCTGCTCACCCCCTCGGCCCGCCTGCTGGGCCTCACCAACCCGCTCACCGAGTCGCTCCTCCACAACACCGGCGCCATCACCGCCGCCAAGGCGGCGCTCGAAATCTACGTGCGCCACCTGGCGCTGGAGCTCGGGCCCCTGGGGCACCGGGTGAACCTGCTCAAGTTCGGCACGGTGATGACCCCCGCCATCCGCCACGTCTACACCCCGGAGGTGCTGGCGCGGCTGGAGGAGGCCCACCGCCGCATCAACCCCGCCGGGCGGATGTGCACCCTGGAGGAGGTGGCCCGCATCGTCCCCGCGCTCCTGGGCGACGAGGCGGAGTGGTTCAACGGAGCGACCATCGACTTCACCGGTGGAATGACGCTGCGCCTGCTCGACCTCGTCCTGAACGAGCAGGACGGGCCGCCGGCATCCGGAAGGTGAGGCAGAAGTAGTAGCGGCAGAACTGCTCCGCGAGGACGTCCACCGCCGTCGCCGGGAGCAGCTCCCGCGGACAGTGCGCGTCCTTCGTGTAGAAGGTGAGCAGCCGGAACGCCAGCCGGTGGTGCAGGGCCCGCTCCCGCGCATCGAGCTGCTCGTCCACCACCACCACGGGCGTCCCCGGGCGGGCCACCCGGGCCATCTCCGCGAGCGCGCGCTCCGGGGCCCGGTAGCCGTTGATGCCGCCCACCTCGAACACCCGATCGAAGGAGTGGTCCGGGAACGGCAGGGCGTGGGCATCCGCCATGAGCAGGCGCACGCCTCGGCGACCCTCCCGCTCCACGCGTCGGCGACACCTGCCGAGCATGCCCGCGCTCAGGTCCAGGCCCCACACCTCCACGTCGAGTCCCGGAGGCAGCTCCTGCTCGAGGAGCGGGAGGTTGGCGCCCGCGCCGATGCCCACCTCCAGCACCCGCAGCGGCGGCCCCCGCGGGCGTGGCGTCAAGGTGCCCAGCTCCAGCCGGCGAATGTAGTGGCCGCGCAGCCGGGCCTCCGTGTCGCCCTGCAGCAGGGGCATCAGCAGCGTGACCAGAGGATCATGCAGCGCGGGCAGCCCGTCGTAGAGGACCCGCATGAGGCGATCCGTCCCGCGCACCTGCCCTTCCTCGAACAGCCGGGGCAGGCCCTCCACCACCGGCCAGTCGGCACCGCAGCCGTCGCAGCCCAGCCGCCCCTCGTCGAGCCGCCCCGCTCGCGTCCGCCCCTCCCACGTGAGCGCTCCACGGCAGGAGGGACAGGCCAGCAGTCCCACATCGCCAGGAGTCAACTCACGCCTCCCTGCGCCATCGCCAGCTCGCCCCGCGCCAGGTCATCGGTGGCTTCGAGCCGCGTGAAGAGCTCCATCGCGCGCGCCATGTACTGCCGGCGGACCGGAGCGTTGGCGGGCCCATGGCGCCCCAGCTCGAACCAGGCGCGCCCTTCCTCGTAGGGCATCGCCAGGGCCTGGGCATGCCCCACACAGCGCCGCCACGTCCGGCGCGCGCGGCGCGGGTGGCCGGAGAGCGCGGCCTCGAGCCCGTTGCAGAGCAGGGCGAACGGCTTGCCGAAGACGAAGGCCCGGGCGAATCTCCTCAAGGCCTTGCAGGCCTCATGCGCCGAGCGCACCAGCGGCTCCTCCTCCGACAGCGCCTCCCCGCCGCGCTGCTCCCACAGGCTCAGGTACACCTCGCACACGCAGGTGACGCCCGCGAAGATCCAGTACGCCACGGGCGTCATCTCCCGCAGCAGCGCCAGCCCGCGGTCCGCCATCTCCAGCGCCCGCGCCTCTTCGTGCTGCCGCAGCAGCGCGAGGGCGAGCGCGCCCTGGACGACGACCGTCTCCGACGCCCCGGCGTGGGCCTCGAACCAGGGCAGCTCCTCCTCCAGCTCGTGCAGGGCCTCGCTGGCCCGGCCCATGCGCACCAGGGGCGCGCCCCGGGCGCTCGGCCCCCAGTGCTGGGTCTGGGCGGAGCCCCGCCGCCGCGCGGAGTCCTCCATCTCACGGGAGAGCTCGATGCTCCGCCGGAACTGCCCGCGGTAGGCCCAGGGCACCAGCAGCACGATGCGGCTCTCCTCCGAGCGCCGGTAGTCCCGGGCGGCATCGGAGAGCTGCCGGGCCCGCTCCCCCCACTGCTCCGCCTCCTTCCATTGGGCGTACCCGATGCAGCAGACCGTGCGGCGCACCAGGGCGTAGGCGATGTCGGTCGAGGCCCCCAGGCGCTCGACGGTCTCCAGGCCGCGCGCGTGCCACTCCTCGACCAGCGGTCGCAAGGGGGGAAGGCTGCCCAGCACCGTGGCCATGGTGATGCGCCCATGGGCCAGGTCCAGCGACGGCCCGGTGGGCGTCAGCACGTTGAGCAGCCGGAAGGCCGTCCACAGCAGCCGGGGGGCGTCCTGGGCGTAGAAGAGGACCTCGCTCAACATCCTCAGCAGCTGCCCTTCCTCGAGGTGCAGCCGCCGGCGCTCGGTGGACCTCACCTGGAAGGCCCAGGGCGCCGCGGACTGGAGCAGCATGTCCAGCACCTGCCGCGCGACGCCCAGCTTCGAGCCCTTCAGCAGCCGCATCACGGGACAGCCGAGGTGCTCCAGCGCCCGCTCCAGGTAGGTGCGGCAGCTCTCCATCTCCCCCATGAGGTAATGGGCCTCGGCCAGACGGCCCTCGAGGTGGATGACCCACTGGGCCTCGTCCGGCCGGGTCTCGGCGAAGGCCAGTGCCCGCCCGAAGTACGGCAGGGCCTCGCAGCAGGCGTAGACGGACATGGCTTGATCGCCGGCCCGCTCGGAGTAGCGCGCCTCGCGGGCCACGTCTCCGGTGTGGCCCCAGTGGTGGGCGAGCGCCGCCATCCACCCCGCATCGTCCGGATGCGCCGCTTCGATGGCCCTCGCCGCCTGGCGGTGCAGCGCCCGTGCCTCCTCGGGCAGGAGGCTGTCCAGCAGCCCTTCGCGCAGCTTGTCGTGGGCGAAGCGCCAGCGGTTCCCCGTCACCTCCAGCACCGCCGTGTCCGCGCACTCGACGAGCCAACCCGTCACGTCCAGCGAAGGGTAGGCCTCGTGCAGCAGCTCCTCGTGGATGTCCCGGCCGAGGATGGCCGCCAGCCGCAGCGGCTCGCGCGCCCTCGGGGGCACCATGCCCAGCCGCCGCTCGACGATGGAGCGCATGCCTCCGACGAAGGCCGTGGCCGGCAGGGGCACGTCATGGCCGATGTGGTCCAACCGCCCGCACACCTCCGCCAGCGAGCGGATGACCTCGATGAGGAAGAAGGGGTTGCCCTCCGTCTCGCGCTCCAGGAGCGAGAGCACGCGCGGCTCGCGCCCGGGCGAGCCCATCATCGACTCGCTGAGCTGGGCGATCTCCGCGGAGGACAGCCGGGGCAGCTTCAGCACCTGGATGCCGGGCAGCTCCTCCGGCAGCTTGGGGCGCTCATCGTCCCGGTAGCTGACCAGCAGCAGCAGCCGCGTCCCCGAGGCCTGCCTCGCGAGCCGCTTCAGCAGCGACAGCGTCGAGGAGTCCGCCCACTGGAGATCCTCCAGGAGGACCACCGTGGTCTGGGGCAGCCGGTTGAAGATGTCCTCCACCGCGAGGAGCAGGCGCTGGTCGGCCGCCTCCGTGGCCAGGGGCTCCGCGTCCGCCACGGGGCGGTGCAGCACCTCCGCGAGGTCCGGCACGAGGGGCTTGAAGAGCGAGGCCTCCCAGTCCCCCAGCTCGGTGAGGCACGCCAGCGCGCGCAGCACCTCGTGCCACGCGTGGTAGGGCAGGCCGCCCGCGCGCACGGCCTGCCCGCGCAGCACGGGGATGCCCCGCGTCATCGCCCGGACGCGGAACTCGTCCAGCAGGCGCGACTTGCCCACGCCGCTCTCGCCCGCCACCAGCCACGCCCCCCCCTGCTCGTCCCGCTCGGCGCTCTCCAGGGCGGCACCCAGCAGCCCCAGCTCATGATCGCGGCCGACGAAGCGGGCCGCCTGCAGGAAGCTCTCGCGGGTGGCCACCGTCTCCACCGGCAGGCTCTGCCCCGTGGCCGCGCAGAGCGCGCCAATGGCCAGGTCCGCGCTCTGGAATCGCTGGCGGGGCAGCGGGTCGAGCAGCTTGCAGAGGAGCTGGGCCAGTCCCGGCTCGAGCTCCTGGGGCATGTCGTAGACCCGGCAGTCCGAAGGATCGCGCATCCCGACAATCAGTCGGTCGACAATCCAGGCGAGGTCCGGCTCGAAGCTGTCGGCCCCGCCCTCCCCGTCCAGGCTCTCCGGCTCGTCCAGCCATGCGAGGGCTGAGCTCTCCTCGCGGCGGGGCAGCGGGGAGCACGACACCTGCGGATGCCTGCCCACGAAGAGCTCATAGGCGAGGACTCCCACCGCGTAGAGGTCCGACTGCTCCGAGGGGGCGTCTCCCCGGAGCACCTCCGGCGCGAGGTAGCCCGGCGTCCCCGAGCTCATCGCGCGCACCCGCTGCTCCGGGCCGACCGCCAGGCCGAAGTCGAGCAGCTTCACCTGCCCGTCCACCACCAGGATGTTCGCCGGCTTGAGGTCGCGGTGGATGATGCCGTGCCGGTGCAGGTAGTGGAGCGCCTGGAGCATCTGCACCAGCATGTCCACCTGGACGGACCGGGGCTGCCCGCGCCCCGCCTGCGTGAACGTCCGCGCCTCGTTGAGCAGCTCGAGCACGAGGTAGGGCTGCGTCCCGTCGAAGCCGTAGTCCAGCACGCTGATGATGTTCGGGTGGCGCAGCGAGGCGAGGACCTCGAACTCATGCGCCAGGACGAGCATCGCCCGGTAGCGATGCTTCGACGGGAGCTCGCTGACAGGGCGCCCCCCGTCCGCGCGCTCGTGGTGATTCGAGCGCAGCCGCTTCAAGGCCACCAGCCCGCCGAGCCTGTCCCTCGCCAGGTACACCGTCCCGAAGCCGCCGCGCCCCAGGTACCGGAGGAGCTGATAGCGATTGCCTACTTCCACGGGCGGGAAATCACCGGAGCGCTCGGCCTCCCTGATGGGCTCCCATGGCCGCTGCAATGATGATTGTCCGAGCATCTGAAGCCTCCCTTCACACGATGACCATTGAGCCAGTGTGAGCCCGATGCGTACAGGGCCCACCCGGGACCTGCTCGGAGAGACACCGGGGGCGGGGGGGAATGACAGCCCGCCGCTCACTCCCCGGGATTCATCCGCCGACCTGGTAGAGCACGGCGCCGGAGGAGACCCCCGCTCCAACGCCTACCATCAGCAGCCGCTCCCCGGCCCGCACCGCGCGGGTGCGCAGCAAGCAGTCGAGGCTCAAGGGAATGGAGGCCGCCCCCACGCTGCCGACCCTCTGCACGACGGGGACGATGCGCGCCGGCTCCACCCCGAGCGACTCGGTGATGAGCCGCAGCATGGCCCCGTTGGGCTGGTGCGGCAGCACCCACTCCACCTCGTCCAATGACAGACGCGCCTGCTCCAGCACGGAGCGGGTGGCGTTCCTCAGCGCCTGGAGGGCCACCTCCGCGATGCGCTGGTGGGAGCTTTCAAAGCGCACCCGCTCGCTCACGCCCGTCACCAGGGGGTGGGCCATCCACACCTCCGCGGGCTGGGTGCCGTCATTGGCGAAGGCCGCGCCCAGCACCCCCTCCCCTTCGCGAGCCACGCCCAGGATGGCGGCCACGGCGGCATCGCCGAAGACGAGGTAGGGCCGGGGCTCCTCCGCCGAGATGATGCGCGAGCCGAGCTCCACCACCACGATGGCCACCGGCGCGAGCCCGGTCGCCACCGAGCGGCTGGCCACGTCGAAGGCCGAGACGAACCCCATGCAGGCGTTGTTGAGGTCGAACGCATCACACGTGCCCGCGAGCCCCAGCTCCGCGGCGACGCGGTTGGCGGTGGCCGGGATGAGGACATCGCCTCCGGTGGAGGAGACGAACAGGAGGCGCCGCAGGCTCCGGGCCTCCAGCCCCGCGGCGGCGAGGGCCTGGCGAAGCGCTTCGGCGCCCAGCACGGCCAGGGAAGTCCCCGGGGGCGCCCAGTGGCGGGTCCGGATGCCTGTCTTCTGCTCGATGGCCGCGGGGTCGCGTCCCAGGGCCACCGCCAGCTCCCCGGTCGTGACAGCGCGCCCCGGCAGCACGCTGGCCGTCCCCAGGATCCGGACCGGAATCACCGCTCCACCGCCAGGAATCGTTCCATCGCATCCCCCCGCAAACCAACGGAGGAAGCTACCACTCGAGCCCGCCGTGGCGGCTCGACGCGCCGGAGCAACGGTTCCGGGGATGACACGACAGCGCGCTTCCGCGCGGTAAAGCGGATGCCCGGTGCCCGTGGCACCCGAGCGCAGGTGCTTACCCTTGAACAAGACGCGTTGAGTCCGGGGAGCAAGCCATGTCGCGCATCGCCGAGAACGAGCAGGAGGGCTGGTGGTCGGCACTGGCACCGCTGTTGAGGCCCGTCACCCTCCGGCCCGGAGACACGCTCGCGAAGCGGCCACCCGCCCTGCGCTTCGTCCGCTCCGGCGAGATGGAGGTGGAACGGCGAAGCCCCGCCCTGCCGCGCGGCGTGCGGGTGCTCGGGCCGGGAAGCGTCCTGGGGTTGAAGACCCTGGCCCGCTGGAAGCGCGACGACGTGCTCCGTCCGGAGAAAGCGGACGCCAAGGCCGTCGTTCCCACCGAGCTCCTGGAGTTGCCGGGCGAACAATTCCAGGAGGCCTTTCATGACGAGGACGCGCTCCTCGAGCGCCTTCTCGCCGCCCGCGAAGCGGATGAGGCCGCGGTGGAGCTCGTGCGCGTGCTGAGCGAGTCGCCGCGGCTGGCCAACGCCCAGGACGCGGACCTCTTCCGGCTCGTGGAGGGCGCCACGCCCGTGAAGGTGAAGGGAGGCTCGGAGGCCACGCCGCTGTTCCTGGAGCCCGCCGTCCCGGACGGCTTCTACGTCGTGCTCAAGGGGTGCTGCGACATCGCTTCGTCCAACGGGCCCACCTCCAGGCTCGCGGCCCCCACCTGCGTCGGGCTCGATGAATTCCTGACCCACAAGCCGCTGCCGGGGTGCGTGATGTTGAGGCCCTCGGGGAAGGGCACCCTCGCCTCCCGCCTCCGCGGGGACAAGGGGAAGGACGCCCTCGCCTTCCGCATCAGCAGGGAGTGGTTCGACCGCATCCAGTCCGAGGAGCCTGACTTCGACCGGGCCGTGCTGAGGGGATGCCCCGAGCGGCTCGGGGCGCCGGCGCCCCCCACGGCGCATCAGGTCATCGTGTGGGGCGAGCAGCAGGAGGGCCTGCCGCAATGGAGCGCCCTGGGCGAGCTCCTCGCCGAACGGATGGCGGTCCACCTGCATGAACATGTGCTCGTGGTGCGGCTCGTGGAGGGCGCGCTGGAGAATGGCCCCCTGACGTTCCACAGGCCCGCGAAGGCCATCAGCGGCTGGGTGGCCCACTGCGAGCGCCCACCCGTCCGGACGGACGTGGAACCCCTGCTTCCCAAGAGCACGGCGACCACCTGGATGAGCACTCCGTGGAGTCAGGGTGTCAGCGAGTTCGCGGGCCGCATCAACGTCACCCTGGTGGACATGTCCGCGCTCACGGCCCGCGGACGCCAGGAGGTGCTCCAGCAACTGTCGCGGCAGGTGCCGGCCGAGGAGCCCCTCAAGTACCTCAGCCTGAGCGGGGACCGGCAGCCCCCCGCGCTCGAGCTGCCCCAGCGGGTGAAGCGCATCCACGCCGGACTGCTCCACCTGCCGCAACCCCAACCCGAGCCGGGCCTGGGGCTCTCGCTGTCGGGGCTCTTCCATCGCGAGGTGCCGTTGGCGAGGACAGAGCGGGCCACGCGCGTCGCCGGCGTGATGAAGCGGGCCGCGGGCCGCCAGCTGCGCCGGCTGTCCGCGCGCAGGAAGCCCGAGGAGCCTGACGAGTGGCCCATGGGGGCGGTCCGCCTGCTCTTCCCCGCCTCGTGGCTCCAGAAAGGACCGTTGCCCACGTCGCTGGACGGCCCGGGGCTGGAGTCCCCCAGGGAGTCCTTCGAGCGCTGGGCGCGGGCCGCCACCGGGCGCCGCGTCGGGCTGGCGCTCGGGGGAGGCGGGCCCTTTGGCTTCGTGAGCATCGCCCTGCTGGACAAGCTGGACCCCCGCGACCAGGAGGACGGGGAGGAGGCCTCCCAGCTGCGGGTGCCCATCGACATGGTCGCCGGCTCCAGCTTCGGCGCCGTGGTGGGGGCGTTCTATTGCGTCGGACGTCGCAGGGCGCTCGAGCTGCTCATCGGGCAGGCCCACGTCATGCTGCCCATCGTCAGTCTCACCGCCGTGTCGAGCGCGATCCTGGAGTTGTGGACCAACTTCCATCTCGGCCCGTGGCCCCTCGATGAGATGGAGGTGCCGTTCTTCCCCGTGGTGACCGACGCGGACATGGGAGTGGAGTGGGACCTGCGCACCGGCTCCATCGGGCGCGGGATCCGGGCCAGCAGCGCCCTGCCCCCGCTCTTCGGACCCACCCTCATCGGCAACCGCCGCCTGCTGGATGGCGGCCTGGTGGCCAACGTGCCGGCGAACGTCCTGCGGGCGGAAGGCGCGGACATCCTCATCGCCGCGAACCCCATCTCCCGCGTCCCCCCCCGGTCGCGGAGCTACCCGGTTCCCTGGGTGGGGCCGCTCTGGCGTCAGCTCAATCCACGCATGCGCATCAAGGACGGCCTCCGGCTGTTCCAGATCATCGGGCGGCTGGCGGGGACCCTCCAGAGCCGCGATGGCGAGACCGTCGTGTACCAGCCGCAGCTCTCCCCGGCCACGCTGCTGGGCTTCAGCAGCGGCCAGCGGATCGTCGAGCTGGCCCAGAGCAGCCCCGAGGTGGACGCCGCGGTCCTCCGGGCCCGGACCGCGTGGAGGAAGCGGCTGAACAACGCGCGGTGGCTCCGGCTGGTGGGGGACTCCAGCGAGGACAAGACGCCGAAGCAGATCGAGCTGACGCTCCCCCTCGTCTTCCGCGACCTCACGGGCAGCTCAGAGCTCAGGTCCACGAGCGACCAGGTCCTCTCCGAGCTGGTGGAGTACCTCCATACCCAGAAGGAGATCACGTCCTTCAAGATCCAGCTCACCGCGCCGGACGAGCCCACCGCCCGACGGCGGGCGAAGGCCCTGGCGGACTACCTGAACCACCGCGTCTTCCAGCAGCAGCCGAAGCTGGTGTCCCCCGTGCGGCTGCCCCGGAACGGCCAGGAGGAGGCCACGCACGGCCAGGAGGGGTCCACGAACGGCCAGTCCTCCCGGGTGCTGCTCACCGTCCTGACGATGCAGCGCGACCTCACCCAGGGCGTGATGCAGGAAGCGGCGAGCATGATGGAGAACTACCGCGGCTACCTGTTGGAGCTTCAGCGGGCCCAGGCGGATGTGCGGATGCGCACCCTCCTGACCGAGGCGGAGCACCAGGGCCGGCGGGGCGCTCCCGAGC
>NZ_RAWB01000136.1 GCF_003612055.1 Corallococcus llansteffanensis | reverse complement strand
TCCTGAAGCACTGGCCTGAACCGGGGCCGGGGGCGGCGGCTTGGGCACGTCCCCCTTCGCGGCGAAGTCCTGCATGGTGATGCGCCCGCACATCCAGGCATCCGCGTCGAAGGTGGCGGCGGTGCGTTCGTATTCACCGTGCACCGGCCCCGGTTCAGGCCAGTGCTTCAGGATGATGCGTCCGTCGATGGACGAGACCATGTGACAGATGACGTGGGGCTTCATCGCGGCTCCGGGGCACGGCCCGCCCTCGGGGGCGAGCGGCGTGGGTGCGGCGATGGTTCCCAGATGCCCGGCTGCCTGTCGAACCGGATGCGGTGGGGCCGCGGCCGGTTCGTTCACTACTGCGTCGAGCCGGGAGAAGCGGAGGCCTCGGCGGCAGGGGCCGCGGGTGTCTGGCCCTCCGTGGGGGGCTCGGGCGCCTCCAAGGGGTTTTCAGGAGACGTGCCGATCCGGATGCCCACGGGTGGCGAATCCCCCGACACGCCCGTGTACCTTGGGTTTGGCGGAGCGAGGTTCACGTAGCTGCAACCGAAGAGCGCACACAGCGGGACAGCGGCGAGCAGGTGACGCAACGGACGGACCCCCGGTCAAGAGCGGGCGCATTCAAACCGGGGCGGGGTGTGGGAGTCCAGGTTCGCAGGTGGGTCACTTCGCCCGCGTGAACTCCATCACCCAGTTCATCTCCCACGTCTCACCGTCAAGCGAGAACGCCTGCTCCCACCGCGCGCGATCCGCCCCCTGGCGGGTCCAGCGGAACTGGACCTGGACCGGGCGGCCGTCGTCGGTGTCCTCGCCGTAGAAGAGTCCGTGGTCGCCCGTGAAGCCCCCGTGCACGGGAGGCATGAGCACACCGCCGCGGCTGTCGACCCAGTAGATGGACCAGCGGCGCTGCTGCACGTCGAACAGCCGCAGCGCCATGCCGGAGAACCCCCGCTCGAACGCGGCTTCCTCCACGTTGGCCACGCCGCCCAGGTGCGGCTGGCAGCGTGTCCTCGACGAGAACGTGTCCCAGTCGTCACTGCCGGACAGCCGCTTCTTGAGGCGTCGGTTGATGCAATTCCATTCGCCCATGAAGAAGTCGAAGTCGTGCACGTCGCCGGTGGGGAGCGGAGGAAGGGGCTTCATGGGGGCAGGTCCTTTCAGCAAGAGGTTCAACGCAACTGGGAGCGGGAGGTGGGCGCCAGCGTCAGGTGTTCGAGCGGCCTGTTCAGCCAGGGCTCAAGGCCGGACTGCACCTGCTTCGTCCACGCCTTCGATCCGGCCCGTCGTCGAAGGTGCTCGCGGTGGCGCGCGGCGTCCGGGAACACGGTGAGCCAGGCGAAGACGTGCTCGCCCGTGCGCACGGGCAGGGCAGGGAAGGTGTTCGGCGCGGGCTCGGTCTGGAACAGGGCCCGGGGCATGGCCTCCGTCTCCGCGAGTACCGGCCGCACGCGCTGCTCGAAGAATGTCGTGAGGCCTTCGTCGGCCGGGGCCTTCAGGAAGCAGAGCGTCAGCTCCGCGCGCGAATCGGGACGGGCCTCCGCACCTACGGGAGGCCTCGGTGGACCCGGATGCTCCAGGCCCGTGTCCGCCCGCACCGGGCGCAGCAGCAGGACGTTGTCGGAGTCCTGCATCGTCACGTTCGCGACCTCCCGGTGCGCCTTCCACACCGGGCCGCCGTAGAACGCGCCCAGCGCGGCCTTGCGGGACTCCATGTCGCGGAAGCCGCGCAGCCACACGAACCGGTCCGGCCGGTCCTCGTCGCGGAACTGACCGACGAGGTGCATCCCCACCGCCTCCTGCGCCTCCACGAAGTGCGTGTCGAAGAGCGGGATGAGGACGTCGCGCTGACCGGGATGCAGCGTGTACTGACGCAGTTCGAGGACCGAGCAGCAGGCAGGGGAGAGGGGCGGCATCAGGCTTCCGGAGGACGGGTGCGGAGGCCATCCTTGCCAGCAAGCTGGTAGGGTCATGAAGACCACTTGAGCCAGAATCGACCCTACCAGTTGGACGCCGCCACCTCGCTGCTCCTGCGGCTGGACTCGCGTGCCTCCACGCCGCTCCACGAACAGCTCTTCGAGGGTGTCCGCACGCGCATCCTCTCCGGCGCGTTGCCCCCCGGACTGCGCCTCCCCTCGTCCCGCCAGCTCGCCGCCGAGCTGGACGTGGCGCGAAGCACCGTCCTCCAGGCGCTGGATGCGCTCGCCGCCGAGGGCTACGTGGTGGCCCGCCCGGGCTCCTCCACCCGCGTCGCGCCCGAGCTGCCCATCACTCCCGATGACCGGGCCCGGAGCGCGGCGCCCCGGGTGTCCCGGGGTCCCCGGCTCGCCGCGTCGGCGCGGGCCCTGAAGTCCCCGGCTGTCGGCTCGCCGCGCCTGGGGTCCGCACCCCGTGCCTTCCGTCCCGGAGTGCCAGCGCTCGACCTGTTCCCCACCGCGCTGTGGGGGCGCACGGTGACGCGCGTCCATGCGCGCGCGAGCACCGGCCTGCTCGACGGTGGCGACCCCGCGGGCCATGCGCCCCTGCGGGAAGCCATCGCGGCCCACGTGTCCGCGTCGCGCGGCGTGCGCTGCGTGCCCGAACAGGTCTTCGTGACCGCGGGGACGCAACAGGCCTTCGATGAAGTCCTCCGGCTCGCGCTCGATCCCGGAGACACCGTCTGGGTGGAGGACCCGGGCTACCCCGGTGCCCGTCGCGCGGTGCTCGCCGCCGGTGGGCGTCCGGTGCCGGTGCCGGTGGACGCGGAGGGGCTCGACGTGGGCGCAGGCATCGCCCGGGCCGCCCGCGCTCGCGTCGCGCTGGTGGCCCCTTCGCACCAGTATCCGCTGGGCGTCACGCTGAGCCTGGCGCGGCGGATGGCGCTGCTCCAGTGGGCGGAGCGCACGCGCGCGTGGATCATCGAGGACGACTACGACAGCGAGTTCCGCCACCGGGGCCGCCCCCTCACCGCGCTGCAGGGACTCGATGAAGCCGGCTGCGTGGTCTACGTGGGCACGTTCAGCAAGGCGATGTTCCCGGGTCTGCGCCTGGGCTTCCTCGTCGCGCCGCCGCCCCTGGTGGATGCCTTCGCCGCCGCGCGTGCCTCCACCGTCGCGCCCGCCTCCTCGCTGGAACAGGCGGCATTGGCGGTGTTCCTCGCGGAGGGCCACTTCGGCCGGCACCTGCGCCGCATGCGGGTGGCGTACCGGGAGCGCGGTGAGGCCCTGCTCGAGGCCCTGCGCACCGACTGCTCGGGCGCCCTGGCGCCCCGGCCTTGCGACACCGGCATGCAGGTGTCCGCGTCGCTCGCCTCCCCGCTGTCCGACCTGCGCGTCCGCGACGAGGCGGCCCGGCTGGGCGTGGAGGTGGCCGCGCTGTCCGGCTACTTCCTCGGCCGCCGCCGCGAGTCCGGCCTCGTCTTCGGCTTCGGAGGTGTGCGCCCGGAGGCCCTCCGCGCAGGGACGCGCACGCTGGCACGGGCACTGGACGCCGCGCGCTGACGTCTCCACCCCTGTCTTGACAGGTCGAGGGCCTGCGTTGATATTCAACCCAGAGGTTGAACGATGCGGATGCCGACGACCCCGAACCACCTGGACCAGACGCTGCTGGCGCTGGCCGACCCCACGCGACGTGCCATCCTCCAGCGCCTGTCGGCGGGGGAGACGCGCGTGACGGAGCTGGCCCAGCCCTTCGCCATGTCCCTCAACGCGGTGTCCAAGCACATCCGGGTGCTGGAGCGCGCGAAGCTGGTGCACCGGCGCCGCGAGGGCCGCGAACACCTGCTGTCCTTCACCCCGAAGCCGATGGACGACGTGGCGCGCTGGATGGATGCGCAGCGCGCGAACTGGAGCGCCCGCCTGCAGGCGCTCGATGACCTGCTCCAAGAGGAGGACCGCGCCGCGGCCTCCGCCCCTGCCGACAAGAAAGGCCGAACCCGATGACCTCACCCGCCCCCATCCAGGTCCGCGTCACCCACCGCTTCAAGGCCTCCGCCGAGCGCGTCTTCGACGCCTGGCTCGACCCGGAGAAGGCTCGCCAGTGGCTCTTCACCACCCGCGCCACGCCGCTGGTGCGCGCGGAGATCGACGCGCGCGTGGGCGGCATCTTCCGTCTCTCCGACCTGCGCGACGGCGAGGAGGTGGAGCACACCGGCAAGTACCTGGAGCTCGACCGGCCGCGCCGGCTGGTGTTCACGTTCGGGGTGCCCAAGTACTCGCCGGACTACGACCGGGTGACCGTGGACATCGTTGCCCTGGACTCGGGCTGTGAAGTCACCCTCACCCATGAGATGAGCCCCAACGCGGAGCAGTACCGGGATGGCGCCCAGAAGGAGTGGGCCCGTCTGCTGGGGAACTTCGACGCGCTGCTGGGCGGGGACTCGCGCTTCGTGCCGCACGGCTGAGGTCCCTTCCGGGGCGCGGGCCGTCTACGATGGCGCCATGACCTGGCGTCCGCAGTCCTTCCGGTGGTCCGCGCTGGCGCTGCTGTGCGCCGTGTCCGCGTGCGGGCAGCGTCGCAGCGACCCGGCGCGCGTGCTGGAGGACCCCATGCGCCCCGCGCCCGTGGGGGCCTTCGCCGCGAACACGCCTCCGGCCAGCACCGGGGACTGCACGGTGCGCACGGCGAAGAGCTGCTTCGACCAGGCGCTCACCCTGCTGGCCTCGGACGCACGGGGGCCGGAGCGCCTGCGCGCGCTGTCCCTGATGGGCAAGGCCTGTGACGGGCAGGTGAAGGACGCCTGCGCGTGGCTGTACCAGCACGTGAAGGAGCCCCGGCGCGTGCGCGGCGGCCCGCCGGACGACCCGGTGTTCCAGGAGGCCTTCCAACGCTGGCGCGAGGGGCGCAAGCACCACGTGCGCGTGACGTGCCGGCTGGTGCAGGGCGGCGTGCCCCAGCGGTGCGAGGTGCGGGAAGCGACCCTGCCTCCAGACCTGCTCGCGCAGGCCCTGGCCAGCATCCAGGCCACGCGCTACGTGTTGCCATCCCTCGACGGAGAGCCCTTCGAATGCGACTGGACCATTGTCATCAAGTGACGCGGCTGTGGCCCGCGCTGGCCCTGTCGCTGTGGACGGGCTGCTTCGCCGGCACCGTGCACCGGGGCCCGGCGACGGACCACTTCGACGGCGAGACGTTCCAGAACCTGGGCGACGCGCCGAAGCTGCCACCCCTCAAGCTCCTGAAGGCCGCGCTGCAGGAGGAGCGCGGCGCGTGGCGCGACTACGCGGACCTGCCCTTCGGGCCCAAGCCTCCCGAGCGCGTGGGCGCGGGCCAGTTGCGCGTGACGTTCATCAACCACGCCACGGTGCTGCTCCAGGCGGACGGGGTGAACGTGCTGACGGACCCCATCTATTCGGACCGGGCGAGCCCTGTGTCCTTCGTGGGCCCCAAGCGCGTGCGGCCCCCGGGCATCCGCTTCGAGGACCTGCCGCCCATCGACGTCGTGGTGGTGAGCCACAACCACTACGACCACCTGGACCTGCCCACGCTGCGGCGGCTGGAGGCCGCGCACCACCCGCTGTTCCTCGTGGGCCTGGGCAACCGCGAGCTGCTCACGCGCGAGGGCTTCCAGCGCGTGGAGGAGCTGGACTGGTGGCAGTCCGCGAAGAGCGGGCCTCCGGGGCTCAAGGTGACGGCGGTGCCCGCGCAGCACCGCTCGAACAGGGGGCTGACGGACCAGGAGGAGACGCTGTGGGCCGGCTGGGTGCTGGAGACATCCGGAGGCCCGGCGCTCTTCGCGGGCGACACGGGTCTGGGTCCGCACTTCGACCGCATCGCGGAGCGCTTCGGGCCCATGCGCCTGTCGGTGCTGCCCATCGGCGCGTTCCGTCCGCGCGTCATCCACCCGGTGCACATGGGGCCGGAGCAGGCGCTCCAGGCGCACCGCGTGCTGCGCTCGGGCACGTCGGTGGCGATGCACTACGGCACCTTCCCCATGGCGTTGGACGGGCAGGACGAAGCGAAGTACCTGCTCTTGCGGCTGTTGTTGAAGGAGGAGGTCCGGCCGCGCTTCTGGGCGCTCGACTTCGGCGAAGGCCGCGACGTGCCGCCGCTGTCACCCGGAGGCGAGGGACGGGCTGATGGCGGGCGCTGAAGGCGCGGTGCCGCCGGAGGTCGAAGCGAAGGCGATGATGGACCGGGCGCGCGAGCTCATCCGTTCCGGCCACGTGGAAGAGGTGATTCCGCTCTGTGACGAGGTGTACCGGCGCTTCACGACGTCGCGGGTGCCCGCGCTCCAGGTGCAGGTGGCGCGCGCGCTGGGCAACCGGGGCGTGGTGATGGCGGAGAAGCACCCGGACCGGATTGGCGAGGCCCTGGTCCACTTCGAAGAGGTGGAGCGCCGCTTCTGGAGCCCGAAGCAGCCCGCGCTGTGGGAGGTCGTGGCGTGGGCCATGGTCCACCGCGCGCGCGTGATGATGGACCAGGACCGCCCGGACCTGGGCATCGCGGGCCTGGGAGGGGTGCTGCGTCGCTTCGGCGCCCTGGAGAAGCAGCACGGCCTGCACGTCCCGGTGGGCATGGCGCGGGAGCTGCTGCCCGCCGCGTACAACCAGGCCGAGGAGTACGAAGAGGCGCTGCGGCTTTCGGACGAGCTGCTGACCCGGTTCGACGGCAGCGACGACTCACTCCACGTCGAGCACATGGCGGCGGCGCTCCTGCAGAAGGGCGTGGCGCTCCGGGGCCTGGGCCGCAAGGACGAGGCGCTGGGACAGTTCGACGAGGTGGACGTGCGCTACTGCCAGCACGCGGACCCGCGGATGCGGGCCCTCGTGGCCTCGGCGCTCATGTCACGCGCCTTCGTGCTGCTCCAGGAGGACCGGGTGCCGGAGTCCATCTCCGCGATGGACGCCATCCTCGAACACGTCGGTCCGTCCCCCAGCCCCCGGCTCCTGGACATGGTGCTCTTCGCGAAGTTCAACAAGGAGGTCCTGGAGCGGCGGGTGCAGGTGGAGCGCGAGCGGGCCGCCCGGAAGCTGAAGGCGAAGCCGAAGCGGCGTTGAGCCGGTTCCTCAAAACGCTTCGGAGCCGGGCCACCACTCGCCCAGTCGCAACTCGATGGCGTTGAACGGTGCCGCGCGGACGACATCATCCTCGCCGTGCACGCCCAACTCCCACCAACGTCCGTCCCGCAGCTCGCTCACGGTGAGCGTGCGTGCGTCGATGTCGATGAACCACAGGTGCCGGATGCCGATGCGCGCATAGAACGGTCGCTTGATGCGCTGATCGAAGCTTCGCGTGGACGGGGATAGGATTTCGCACGCCCAGTCCGGTGCGACCGTGCACCTGCCGGTGGGCAGCACGGGCACACGTTCCCGTCTCCACCCGGCGAGGTCCGGACTGAACTCCGGTGCCCCCTCCACCTGGATGCCGGGTTCCACCAGCACCCACCAACCCCCTGGACCGCCCTGGCCCCGCTGGAAGGGGCCTCGCAGCCCTTCAATCAGCGCCCCCATGAGGTCCATGTGCCCGGCCCGGGGCCGCGCATGTGTGTACAACGTCCCGTCGATGATCTCGCCCACCACGCCCTCGGGCAGGGCCTCGATATCAGCGAGGGTCGCGGGACCCTCGAGCGTCTGCGCGCCATAGGCCATGCCTGGAGTGTGGAGATAGCAACGCCGTCTGACAAGCGGACGGCCGGGCAGCCCCCCTGGCTCCGGCGGCTCTACGCCGGCTGCGCGATGAGCAGCGTCTGCAACGGCAGGTGGCGGATGGGCCGGCTGCTCTGCACGCGGAAGCCCGCGTCGTCCAGGAAGCCCTCCAGCTCCGCGGGCGTGTACGCCGCCGCTCCCGACGTGAGGAAGTAGTGCAGCCCGATGAGCGGCGCGGACGTCCCCGCCGTGTCGCGCTCCTCGCGCAGGTACTCCAGCACCGCCAGCGTCCCCTTCGACGCCATCGACCCGCGCACGCGCCGCAGCAGCGCCACGTTCTGCGCGGGCGTCAGGTGGTGCATCACCTGGAACAGCAGCACGCCGTCATACGGCCCGCCCAGCTCCGCGTGCAGCACGTCGCCTTCCCGGTGCGTCACCCGGTGCGACAGCCCCGCCTGGGCGATGATCTCCCGCCCCACGCGCACGCTGCCCTCCAGGTCCAGCACCGTGGCCTTCAGCCCCCGGTGCTCCCGGCACAGCTCCGCCGCGTACCAGCCGTGCGCGCCGCCCAGGTCCAGCAGCTGCTTCGCGCCCCGGGGCAGGGGAATGGCCGCCGCCACCTCCGGCGAGGCCAGCCGCGCCAGCTGGTACATGGCCTGGATGTAGTCGCGCCAGCGCGGGTCGTCCGGAGCGAACTGGTGGATGTCCACCGACTGCCCGCTCTTCACCGCGTTCTCCAGCTGCCCCCACCAGTCCCACTGCGCGTAGTTGAACTCCAGGAACGCGGTGATGGCCTGCGGCGAGCGCGGATCCAGCCACCGCCGCGCGCGAGGGGCCAGCCGGAAGCGGCCCCGCTGCAGCTCCACCACCTCGCAGGCGATGAGCGCTTCCAGGAGCGCCCGCATGCCCTCGGTGCTCGTCTTGAGCCGGGCCGCCAGCGCCTCCGCGGTCGCCGCGCCGTCCGCCAGCGCCGCGTAGACGCCCAGGCGCGCGCCGGCCATCAGCGTGCGCGACGCCATCATCCCGAAGAAGGCGTGCGCCAGGGGCTGGGGCGCCAGGTTGAGGAAGTCCGCCACCCGCTCCAGGAGGTTGTCCGCCTTGAGGCCCAGCCGCATCGCGCGTCGCTCCTAGGGAGAGGGGGTTTTCCGGGGGCTACCGGCGGCGTCGGGCGCCGGCCACCGCGGCCACGCCCAACACCATCAGCGCCGCTTCGGGGCCCAGCAGACAGCCCTGGGTCTGCGCCTTGCGCACGCCGGTGTACTTGCACTTGCCCACCGCGCAGGTGAAGCGCGGCGCGCAGTCGCTGGTGCTGCGACAGTCGGTGGGGACGCGGCCGGTGGTGTCCTCTCCCTCCTCGCCGCCGGGGTCGTCACCGGCGTCCGCCGCGGACTGGGCGACGGCCACCATGGGGGAGAGCAGGAGGAGGCAGGTGAGGAGCCCTGCCGGGCGCATGCGCGAGAAGAGGGAGGACATGAGGCGGGCGCCACCCTAACGCCCCAGCGGCACGCTTGCATCTTTCCACTGAGGGGGACACCCCTCCGGTCTTCCCGGAATCGCTGGCCGACAGGGCGTCCGAATCTGCTACGGTCCCCCCGCGATGGCGCCTCGAATCCTCGTCGTGGACGACAACCAGGAGCTCCTCTCCCTCCTCACCCAGCTCTTCGAGGACGCCGGGTATGAGGTGGTGGGCGCCAGCCGTGGCAAGCAGGGCATCGAGGCCGCGCGTGCCCAGCCCCCCGGCTGCGCCGTCTTGGACATCCTGCTGCCGGACATGATGGGCTACCACCTGGCGGACACGCTGCGGAAGGACAACCCCCAGCTCCCGCTGCTCTTCATCACGGGTGTCTTCAAGGGCGGCAAGCACGCCAACGAGGCGCGCCAGAAGTACCAGGCGGCCGGCTACTTCGAGAAACCCTTCGAGGCGCAGAAGCTGCTCGAAGCGGTGGCCAAGGTGCTGCCCGCGGAGAAGAAGGTCCCCGCCGCCTCGCTCCAGGACGCCTTCGAGGTGGAGCTGGACATCGACGTGGAGGAGGAGGGCCCCCAGGACGCGATGGAGCTGACGGGCCGCATCAAGGTCACGGGCGGCGGCAACCTCACCGCTGAAATCCGGGGCGCGAACCTCACCGCCACGCCCATGCAGAAGGTGCCCTCCACCCACGTGCGGGCCCCCACGCCGGGCCGTCCGCCGGACCCGCTGCCGGTGGGCGCGGGCGCGCCGGGCAGCCGCCGGGGCGAATTGAAGGACAACCTGCCGTCGCTGCTCACCGCCTTCTACCTGTCGCGCGAGACGGGCGAGCTGGGCATCCAGCGCGGCAAGGTGAAGAAGGTCGTCTACTTCGAGAACGGCACCCCGGTGTTCGCGCTCTCCAACCTGCTGGCGG
Organism: Corallococcus llansteffanensis; assembly: GCF_003612055.1. Classification (GTDB taxonomy): domain Bacteria; phylum Myxococcota; class Myxococcia; order Myxococcales; family Myxococcaceae; genus Corallococcus; species Corallococcus llansteffanensis. Next base: position 9,248 of record NZ_RAWB01000136.1, on the reverse strand, counting down.
ACCGCTTCGGCCAGTTCCTGGTGCGCGTGGGGAAGATCAAGGCCGAGCAGCTCCAGGACGCGTCCGCCGTCGCCGCGCTGAGCCACCGGCGCACCGGTGACGTGCTGGTGGAGCGCGCCCTGCTCAAGGACACGGAGCGGCTGTACTACGTGGGCCAGCAGGTGAAGGCCATCATCTACTCGCTCTTCTCCTGGGAGGAGGGCACGTACGTGATGAGCTTCAAGGAGAAGGCCTCCGCGGAGTCCATCAAGCTGGACGTGCACCCGGCGAACCTCATCGTCCGTGGCATCAAGAAGCTCTACAAGCCGGAGCGCCTGCGTCGCCTGCTCCAGCCCGAGGACCGGCTCATCCCCGCCGTCGCCCCCGCCTACGGCCTCAACGAGGTGGAGCTGGAGCGTTGGGAGGCGGAGCTGCTGCCCAAGATTGACGGCAACCGCGTGGTGGCGGAGCTGCTCGCGTTCGCCAACCGCCCGGAGCACGTCGTCTACGGCTTCCTGGTGTCGATGATGGCGCTGGGCATCCTGGACAAGCGCCAGTAGGCGTCAGGCGCCGGCCGGGTCAGGTGCCCGGTGCCCCCGTGCTACCCGAGCCGGGAGCCGATCCAGAACAGGCCCAGCGCGCCGGAGCCCAGGGCGACCCCGCGCTGGATCCACAGGCTGAGGCGCGCGCTGGCGCGCGACAGCCCTTCGGCGAAGAGCAGCCCCACCGCGCCCATGCCGATGAGGATGCCCAGCGCGAAACCGGGCAGGTACGTCCACGCGGACAGGCTCATGCTGCCGCCCACCAACAGCGGGGGCAGGGCGATGAGCAGCGAGCGCACGCCGCTGATGGCCATGAAGGCCCCGGCGGCGGTGCTCACGGTGTGCACGTGCTCGTGCGGCTTGCGGTCGTGGCCGGGCAGGTGCGGGTGGCCGTGGTCCAGGCTGTTCGGGAAGAGCAGCGCGGTGATGGCCAGCGCCACCAGCACGGCGCCGCCGAACACCTCCGCCCAGCGCTCGAAGGTCTCTGACAGGCCCACGCCCGCGAAGAGGCACACCGCGGCGATGCCACCCAGCATGGCCGCGTGTCCCAGCGCGAAGCGCAGCGCCGTCACCAGCGCGATGCGGCGCCGGCCGCCACCCAGTGTACCGAGCGTCGCCATGGCGGCGCAGTGGTCCGGCCCCAGGGCATGGAGCAGACCTTGGGTCAGGCCGAGCAGGAAGGCGAGCAGGATGGGAGCCACGACGGCGCACCCTAGCCGTGGTTTAACCGGGTGGCCAGCAGGAGGAAGCACCCCCGCCATGCGCACCGCCTACCCACGACACTCCGCCGCGCTGCTGCTCATGGGCCTGCTCGCGCTGTGGGGTTGTTCAAAGGACCCCGGTCCGGAGCAGCTCGCCAAAGCCGAAGGGCGCTACCTGGAGCTGATCAACCAGAAGGTCCCCCCGCGGGACCCGGCCTGGACGGAGGTCCTCTCCCAGCTCGAGGCCGTCCCCAAGGACTCCAAGAGCCGTCCAGAGGCCGACCGGCGACTGGCCTCGCTGAAGGCGGCCCGCGAGCAGATTCCGGCACGCCCCCTGGCCCGTCCCGGCGCGACCGGCGCTGGCGCCAGCGAGGTGGAGACGAAGCGCGCCGCGTGCGAGGCGCTCGCCAAGAAGCTGGGCGAGTCCACGACAGAGCCGGGCCGCGACCAGCTGCGCAAGGCGCTGGAGGACTGTCAGGCCGACCTGGTCCGCCTGGAGGCCAACGACCACCCGCCCGGTGAGGAAGGGCACTGACACAAGGGCGCGCGCGGGGTTGAGAAGCCGCTGGGGGCTGGGTAAGGAGCCGTCACATGCCCATGCCCCAAGCAGGTGACAAGGCCCCCGGCTTCTCGCTCCCCGACCAGAGCGGCGCCACCGTCTCCCTCTCGCAGCTCAAGGGACGGCACGTCGTCCTCTACTTCTATCCGAAGGACGCGACGCCCGGCTGCACCACGGAGGCGTGCGACTTCCGCGACGAGCACTCCGCGCTGGTGAAGGCCGGCGCGGTGGTGCTGGGCGTGTCGCCCGACAGCACCGCGAGCCACCACAAGTTCGCCACGAAACAGGGGCTGCCCTTCTCGCTCCTGGCGGATCCGGACCACGCGGTGGCGGACGCGTACGGGGTGTGGGGCGAGAAGTCCCTCTACGGCCGCAAGTTCATGGGCCTCATCCGCGCGACCTTCCTCATCGGGCCGGATGGCAAGGTCCTGCGCGTGTGGCCCAAGGTGAAGGTGGCCGGGCACGTGGCGGAGGTGCTGTCCGCGCTCCAGCAACCCGCCGCCGCGGCCCCGAAGGCGCCGGCGGCGAAGCAGGCTCCGGCCGCGAAGCCCGCTGCTGTCAAGAAACCGGCGGCGAAGAAGGCCTCCGCGCCCAAGACTGTAGCGAAGGCTCCGGCCCGCAAGGGCGCTCGCGCCTGAGTGGGGCGGGGTGGCGGATTCCCGGTGCACTCCTGGCGGGACAGGGAGGCCGGGACCGTGTATGCCTTCCCCCTGGCGGGTCCCTCGCTCCCCGGGAGGGACCGGCCTTTGATTCAGCCCCGTCCAGGCCTCCGGGCCGGACAGTGGGCGACCGGCAAGGCCAGTCATCGGGTGTGGGTGCCCGGGGCTGGCGCGGACGGCATGACCCTTCCTCGGGGATGGCGGAGACGATGAACATGCGCGAGCGAGGCATTCAGCGGTGGATGGGGGCGGCGACGTTGGCGGCGGGCGTGCTGCTGGGCACGGCCTGCGGCGGGCTCCCCGAGACGGGCGGCAAGCAGCCGGATGAGTCGCGGGGCAATGCCTTCGCCCAGCGCGGCGCGCAGCCGGAGGCCGTCTACAACGTGGCCGAGCAGCAGGGGCACGAAGCCCCGGGTGACGCGCACCACGGCGACGCGGCCGCGAAGCTGCCGAAGCATGTGCTGACGGTGGACCGGGGCTACAACGAGACCATCGGCAAGCTGGGCTCCAGCATCGACCCGCGCACGCCGGCCAGGGACGGCCAGGCCAACAACTCCAAGTGGGACGATGCGGGCGGCATGATGGCCCGCCGCTACGGCGCGCTGGGCGGCCCCACCTACTCGCCCGCCGCCTGGGGCCTGGGTGGCTGGAGCGTCTCCACCGCGAACGAGGGCGTGCGCGGCTACGAGGTCCCCTACAGCTACGTCAGCCCGCCCATCTACCTGCGCCAGCGGTAGTCGTTCCGAAGTCCAGGGCGTCCCACCGGCCGGCGTGCCGGCGGGCGCCCGCGCTCCGGCCCCGCCACTCCCGGCGGGGGAGCGGGGTGGCCACTCCTTTACTGTCGAGGCCCTCAACGCCTCCAGAAGGAGCCAGGTCATGCACTCCCAAACCCTCTACCGCTGGACGTTGCTGGGAGCCTTCGCCGCCACGGCCGCGCTGATGGGGCCCGGCTGCAACCGCGACAAGCCCATGATTCCCCGCGAGGGAAGCCGCTACGAGGGCACCGTCAACACGCAGCAGCCAGGGGAGCCCTCGGCCCCGATGCCCCCGCCCGCCACCGGAGGCTCCGGCCAGCAGGGCACGGGCACCACGGCTGCGCAGGACGGCGCGGGGGCCCAGGGGCAGACGAACAAGATTGGCGCGCCGGGCTTCACCACGCCCCAGGAGCCCACGCGCGACCCGGGGGGAACGCAGCAGTTCATCCAGGGCCACCAAGACAAGGAGTGACGCCCGGGAGCGCGGGTGCTTTCCGTGCCCTGCCTGCATCGCGCCGGCCAGCTTCATGCTTCGTGGCTTGTCGGTACGAGGAGGGCAACAGCACCTCGGAGGAGGAGCCCGCCAGCCCTCCGCACCCGTCGGGCACCCAGGGCGCGAAGGACGCCGGAGCGGTAGCGCGCGGCTTCAGCGCGACGCGAGCATGACCTCCGTGGGGTCCTTGCCGGTGAAGGCACTGGCGAGGCCCTGCGCGAGCGCGCGGTGCGCGGAGTCACCCAGCGTGGCGAGCCGGTCCTCCGCGGGGTGCGCGAAGCGGGCGGCGAGCGCGTCCAGGCGCCGGTGCGCTTCGGTGATGCGCTCGCGCGGGACGCGGCCGGACTCCACCGCCTTCACCAGCGCTTCGATGGCGCCGCGCTGCACGTCCGCGCGGTGGCACACGAGGAACAGGTCCACGCCCGCGAGCGTGCCCTGCACCGCGGCCTCCGCCACCGAGTAGTGGTCCGCGATGGCCTTCATCTCCAGGTCGTCGCTGACGAGCACCCCGTCGAAGCCCAGCTCCTGGCGCAGGATGCCGTGCAGCGCGCGGTGGCTCATCGTCGCGGGCACGCCGGGCTCCAGCGCGTCGAACAGCACGTGCGCCGTCATCAGCGACGCGAGCCCCGCCTTCGCGAAGGCCTGGAAGGGCACCAGCTCCACGCGGCGCAGGCGCTCCAGGTCGTGCGGCAGTCGGGGCAGGGTGAGGTGGCTGTCCGTCGTCGTGTCGCCGTGTCCCGGAAAGTGCTTCCCGCAGGACGCCACGCCGCCCGCCTCCAGCCCGCGCGCGAGCGCCACGCCCAGCCGGCCCACCTCTTCCGGGTCGCGGCTGAAGCTGCGGTCGCCAATCACGGGGTTGGCCGGGTTGGTGTCCACGTCGAGCACCGGCGCGAAGTCCCAGTCGAAGCCCACCGCGCGCAGCTCATGCGCGAGCAGCCGGCCCACGCGTTCAGCCAGGGCCTCGTCGCCGCGCTGTCCCAGCTCGCGCATGGGAGGCAGCGCGGTGAAGGGCTCGCCGCGAAGCCGCGCCACCCGGCCGCCCTCCTGGTCCACGGAGAGGATGAACGGCCTGCCCGCGCGCACCTTCAAGTCGTGGCACAGCGCCGCCGTCTCCTGGGCGGTGCCCACGTTGCGCTTGAAGAGGATGGCGCCATAGACGCCGTCGTCCATCAGGGACGCGAGGTCGGCGTCGATGCGGGTGCCAGGGAAGCCCACCATGAAGAGGCGGGCGCAGTCGCGATAGAGGGCGGAAGCAGGGCTCACGGCCGCGCAGTGTGGCAGAGCGCGCCCCGCGTGGGGCAGCGGATGCGAGCCCGAGCGTCGGCTGCCTGTCAGGGCGCGGAGCGACCGGCGCATGGCGTGGAAGCGTGCCCGCGCAGTGGCACGCCCGGCACCCTCACAGGGTGCGCCCTGTTCAGGCCGGCTGGGGTACGGCTCGCATCCGCCGTGAGGGCGCTCACGCTTCGCGGCAGCATGGCCTCGAAGCGGCACGCCCGGTTCGTGGCGCCCTGCTCATGCGGGGGGCCTGCCCGCGTCCACCGTGAGGACGCGCGCCTTCGCTACTTGCGCAGCAGCGTGCCCTCGAAGAAGAACGCCAGGCACGCGGCCAGGATGAGCCAGGTCCACAGCGGTACGGAGGGCTTGTCCGCGTCCCCCGTGGAGGCCTTCACCGTGTCCTCGCCGAAGTAGGCCGTCAGCGTGTCCTGCGGCACGCGGGACAGGTCGCTCTCCGCCGGGTCCAACGTGGCGGCGAAGTCCAGCGCGGCCACGGGCTTGCCGTCCGCGCCCAGCACCGTGTGCACGCCCGGCTCCACCGTGGGGCCCGCGACGAACGAGCCGTCCGGCTGCGCCTTCACCGGCACCTCGCTGCCGTCCGGCGCGCGCACCCCGGCCACTTTCTGCGTGCCCTCCGGGCGCAGCGTCACCGTCTCGCCGACGCGCACGCGCACCTCTTCGCGCTCCTCCAGCGAGCCCGTGAGGTACGCGGCGAAGCGCTGAATCAGCGGCAGGAAGCTCGTGCGGATGGCGAAGTCGCTCCAGTCGCGGTCCACCGTGCTGGTGAACAGCGCCACGCGCCCCTTGCCCCGGCGCGCCACCGCCACCGCGGGCGCCCCGTCCTCGTACGTGGCCAGCACCTGGCTCGTCCCCGGCGCGGACGGACTGTCCGCCTCCAGCAGCATGTACTTGTAGAAGCGCGCGCCGATGAGCCCCTCCTCCGCGCGGCCGGTGAAGGGCGCGAACAGCGGGTGGTCCACCTTCACCTGCGCCAGCTTCGCCGTCTTCGTCTCCGCGTCGGGGTCCTCGCGCTCGGCGCTCGTGCGCACGAGCCGCAGGGGCCGAGGCAGCAGCGCGCCCAGCCGCTGGTTGTACGCCTCCGGGTTCACGTGGTCGCCCACGCTCACGAAGAGGCCGCCGCCGTTCTCCACGAAGGCCGCCAGCTTCGCCGCCTCGTCCTCGGACGGCGCGGGCGCGTTGAGCAGCAGCACCAGGTCATACGCGGTGAAGTCCTCACGCAGCCCCACCTCCGCGTCGCGCACCGCCACGTCCACCGGCGAGCCCGGCGACGTGAGCGCCGCGTCCACGAAGAAGGCCTCGTCGCGGTAGCGCGTCGCGTGCGGCGAGCCGTTCACCACCAGCGCCTTCAGCCCGCGAGGCACCGGAAGCACGAAGGCCCGCCGGTCGTCCTCCGCCAGCGCGTCCGGCGCCAGCGTCACCGCGCCCACCACCGTGCCACCCTGCGGGAAGCGCACCGTCAGCGTCTTCTGCGTCGTTCCACCCGCCGGCACGTCGACGAAGCCCTTGGCCAGCGTGGACTCGCCCACGCGCACCGCGGCCTCCAGGTCCTTCACGGGCTTCGCGCCGAAGTTCCGCACCGTGAAGGTGAACTGGTACGAGCGCGGGCCCGCCTGGAGCGCGGGCTCCACCCGCAGGTCCACGAGCGCGTGGTTGTCCAGCGACTCGCGGCCAGACGCCACGTCGCGCAGCACCACCTCCGGCTTCACCAGCGCCCCCGTGGGGCCCTTCACCGTGGGCGGCGGCGCTTCCAGCCGGAAGCCCGTGGCCGTCATGTCGGAGACCACCACCAGGCGCTTGCCCGGCATCGGGTTCTCCTCCAGCGCGCGTGCCGCCAGGTCCAGGCAGCGCGACAGGTCCGCCGTGCCGTAGGTGGGCTTCGCCTCGTCCACGAGGGCGCGCAGCCGGGCCCGGTCGAAGCCCGGGGGCGGCGGCGTCTCCGGCGAGCCCGTGCACACCAGCACCGTGGCGGGCTCCTCCGGCAGCAGGTCCTTCAACGCATCGCGCGCTTCGTCGCGGCCCTTCTCGAATAGCGGCGTGCCGTCCGACCAGCGCATGGACAGCGACGCATCCAGGATGATGGCGGTGGCCGCGGGGCCTCGCGTCACCGTGGCTGCCTGCGCGTCGCGGCTGAACTCCGGCCGCGCGAGCGCCAGCGGGATGGCCAGCAGGATGAGCGTGCGCAGCGTGTACAGGAGCAGCCGCTTCAGCTTGAGGCGGCTCGCCGTGCGCTTCTGGCTTCGCAGCACGAAGGCCATCGGCCCGAACGGATGCGCCCGGGGCCGGCGCCGGTCGAACAGGTGCACCAGCACGGGGATGAGCGCACCCAGCGCGCCCAGCAGGAACCACGGGTTGCCGAACGTCACCTGCGCCTCCCGCGACGCCCCAGGAAGCGCAGCAGCACTTCATCCAGCCGCTCGTCGGTGCGCACCAGCTCGTAGTCCACGTCCGCCTCGGCGCACTTCGACTTCACGTCCGCGAGGAAGGCGCCGAACTCCTCCAGGTAGCTCTGCTTGATTTCGCGCGGGTTCACCTCGATGCGGCCCTCGCCCTCCATGTCCAGGAAGAGCGTGGGGTCGTCGAAGGGGAACGTCAGCTCCGCGGGGTCCACCAGGTGGAACACCGCCACGTCGTTCTTGCGCTGCCGGAGCGCGAGCACCCGCTTGAGCGCCTCCTGCTTTTCATCCAGCAGGTCCGACAGCACGATGACGGTGGAGCGCCGGGGCAGCACCTCCGCCAGGTGGTCCGCCGCGCTGCCCAGGTCCGTGGGGCCCTTCGCCTCGGTGTGCTCCAGCGCGTCCAGCAGCACGTTGAGGTGGCCCGCCGACGCGCGCGGGGGCACGTCGCGAAACGCGCCGCCCACCATCACCGCGAGCCCCGCCGCGTCCTGCTGGCGCACGAGCAGGTAGCTGAGCGCGCCCGCGAGCGTCTTCGCCACCTCCAGCTTGGACAGGGCGCCGCTCTGGTAGCCCATGGACGCGGACGCATCCACGACCATCACCGAGCGCAGGTTGGTCTCATGCTCGAAGCGTTTGACGTAGTACTTGTCGAACTTGCCGTAGGCCTTCCAGTCCAGGTGGCGTAGCTCGTCGCCGGGCGCGTACTCCTTGTGCTCGGCGAACTCCACGCTCTGGCCCTGATGCGGGCTCTTGTGGAGGCCGGACAGCACGCCCTCCATCACCGCGCGGGCGCGCAGCTTCACGCCCTGGAGGCGGGACAGCGTCTGGGCGTCGAGCAGCGCCATGGCGGGGGCGGACTAGCCCTTCACCACCGTGAGGAGCTGGTCGATGAGCTTCACCGACGTGATGCCCTCGCTCTCCGCGGTGAAGTTGGGCAGCACGCGGTGGCGCAGCACGGGCCTCGCCAGCGCGCGGACGTCCTCCACCGTGGCCACGAAGCGGCCGTTGAGGATGGCGCGCGCCTTGGCCGCGAGCACCAGGTACTGGCTCGCGCGAGGCCCCGCGCCCCACGACACGTTCTTCGCCACGAAGTCCGGCGCGCCCGCTTCCTTGGGACGCGTGTGGCGCACCAGCTCCACCGCGTAGCGCACCACGTGGTCCGGCACCGGCACGCGGCGCACGAGCTCCTGGAGCGCGAGGATGCGCTCGGGGGAGAGGATCTTCTCCAGCTTCGGCGGCGCGCCCGCGGTGGTGCTCTTGACGATCTGCACCTCCTCCTCGGCGGACGGGTAGCCCACGTCCACCAGGAACATGAAGCGGTCCAGCTGTGCCTCGGGGAGGGGATAGGTGCCCTCCTGTTCGATGGGGTTCTGCGTGGCGAAGACGAGGAAGGGCAACTCCAGCGGGTACGTCCTTCCGCCGGCGGTGATGCGGTACTCCTGCATCGCCTGGAGGAGCGCGGCCTGCGTCTTGGGCGGCGTGCGGTTCACCTCGTCCGCGAGGATGATGTTCGCGAACAGCGGCCCCTGCATGAAGCGGAAGGAGCGGCGGCCCGTCGTCTTGTCCTCTTCCAGGATGTCCGTGCCGGTGATGTCCGACGGCATCAGGTCCGGGGTGAACTGGATGCGGTTGAAGGACAGGTTGAGCACGTCCGCCAGCGTGGAGATGAGCAGCGTCTTCGCCAGGCCCGGCACGCCCACGAAGAGGCAGTGGCCACGGCTGAAGAGCGAAATCAGCAGGTGCTCCACCACGTCGCGCTGGCCGACGACGCGCTTTTCAATCTGTTCGACGATCGCGTTGCGGGCCTGGGCCAGCTCCGCGACGGCGCGCAGGTCCTCGCTGGTGGCGTCGGACGGGGGGAGTGGGGC
>NZ_RAWB01000135.1 GCF_003612055.1 Corallococcus llansteffanensis | reverse complement strand
GGCCCAGGCGGACTGGGTGGCCGGGGAAGGGGAGGCGGCCCACGCGGAGGACGCCTCGGGAGCGGCCTCCTCGGAGGTGGCCCACTCGGGCTGCGCTTCGATGGGGGCTTCTTCGGAGGCCCACTCGGAGTGAGCCGCGACGGGGGCGGCTTCCTCGGTGGCCCACTCGGGCTGTGCTTCGATGGGGGCTTCTTCGGCAGCCCACTCGGGCTCGGCCGCGACGGCGGATCCGTCCGTGGCCCATTCCGGCTGGGCCTCGATGGGCGCGGCGTCTTCGGACGTGGCCCACGCGGCCTGCGGCGCGGCCGGAGCGGCTTCGTCGGTGACCCACTCGGGCTGCGCTTCGATGGGGGCTTCCTCGGTGGCCCACTCGGGCTGCGCGGCGACAGGGGCAGCCTCTTCCGTGGTGGCCCACTCAGGCTGCGCCTCGATGGGCGCGGCTTCTTCCGTGGTCGCGAATTCGGAGTGCGCAGCGACGGGCGCGGTCTCCTCAGCCGTGGCCCATTCGGGCTGGGCCTCGATGGGCGCGTCGTCTTCCGAGGTGGCCCAGGCAGCCTGCGCCGCGACGGGAGCGGTCTCTTCCGAGGTGGCCCATTCGGGCTGGGCCTCGATGGGCGCGGCGTCGTCCGACGTCGCCCATTCAGGCTGCGCGGCGACAGGAGCAGTCTCTTCCGAGGTGGCCCAGGCAGGCTGCGCGGCGACAGGCGCGGTCTCTTCCGAGGTGGCCCATTCGGGCTGTGCCTCGATGGGCGCGGCGTCGTCCGACGTCGCCCATTCAGCCTGTGCGGCGACGGGAGCAGTCTCTTCCGAGGTGGCCCATTCAGCCTGTGCGGCGACGGGAGCAGTCTCCTCCGTGGTGGCCCACTCAGCCTGTGCGGCGACGGGAGCAGTCTCCTCCGTGGTGGCCCACTCGGGCTGCGCCTCGATGGGCGCGGCGTCGTCCGACGTCGTCCACGAGGACTGAGCCGCGACGGGCGCCGCCGCTTCCGAGGTGGCCCATTCAGGCTGTGCCTCAATGGGCGCGGCGTCTTCCGTGGTGGCCCACTCAGGCTGTGCCTCAATGGGCGCGGCGTCTTCCGTGGTGGCCCATTCGGGCTGCGCTTCGATGGGGGCTTCTTCGGTGGAGGCCCACTCAGGCTGGGCTGCGACGGGCGCGGTCTCCTGCGCGGTGGCCCATTCGGGCTGCGCCTCGATGGGCGCGGCGTCGTCCGGCGTTGCCCATTCGGGCTGGGCTGCGACGGGCGCGGCGTCTTCCGACGTGGCCCACTCGGGCTGTGCCTCAATGGGCGCGGCGTCGTCCGACGTCGCCCACTCGGACTGCGCCGCGACGGGAGCGGTCTCTTCCGCAGTGGCCCACTCGCCCTGCGTGGCAGCAGGAGCGGCCGCTGCGGTCGTAGCCCACTCGGCCTGTGCGGCACCAGGAGTGGCCTCGTCGCTCGCGGCCCACTCGGCCTGCGCGGCAACGGGCGTGGCTTCTTCGGCGGTGGCCCATTCAGGCTGCGCTTCGATGGGGGCCGCGTCTTCCGACGAGGCCCAGTCGGACTGTGCGGCAATGGCGGCGGTTGCTTCGGTGATGGCCCACTTGGACTGTGCAGCGGCAGGCGCGGCTTCTTCGGCCGAGGCCCACTCAGGCTGGGCTTCGATGGGGGCGGCGTCTTCCGACGTGGCCCACTCAGACTGCGCGGCGACAGGCGCGGATTGCTCAGCCGCAACCCACTCAGACTGTGCAGCGGCAGGCGCGGCTTCTTCGGCGGTGGCCCACTCAGGCTGCGCTTCGATGGGTGCAGCGTCTTCCGTCGTGGCCCACTCAGGCTGCGCTTCGATGGGGGCAGCGTCTTCCGTCGAGGCCCACTCAGGCTGCGCCTCGATGGGGGCAGCGTCTTCCGTCGTGGCCCACTCAGACTGCACGGCTGCAGGAGTCGCCTCTTCGGCGGTGGCCCACTCGGCCTGCGCGGCGACGGGCGCGGCTGCTTCCGTCGTGGCCGATTCGGTCTGCACGGCGACGGGCGCGGTCTCCTCAGCCGTGGCCCATTCAGGCTGTGCCTCAATGGGCGCGGCTTCTTCCGACATGGCCCACTCCGACTGCGTGGCAACGGGCGCGGCGTCCTCGGTGGCCCACTCCGACTGCGTGGCAACGGGCGCGGCTTCCTCGGTGGCCCACTCGGGCTGGGCCTCGATGGGCGCGGCTTCTTCCGGAGTGCCCCATTCGGACGATTGCGCGACGGGCGCGGCTTCCTCGGTAGCCCACTCAGGCTGGGCTTCGAGCGGCGCGGCTTCGACAGGGGCCGACTCGCTGGACGGATCCGACGACGCCGGGTCCGTGGCGGCTTCCTCGGTGGCCCAATCGGCCTGCGCTTCGATCAGTGGTGCTTCTTCAGTCGGCGCGCTTCCGCTGCCCTGGTCGGCGGTGGCCGCCGGTCCTGAGCCAGACACCGCCCAGGCGGTCTCGGCAACCGGAGTCTCCCACTCGGAGGCGGGGGCCGCCGCTTCGGGCGTGGCCTCCTCCGGGGTCGCCCATTCCGGCTGCAGTTCGATGGGCGCAGCCTCACCGGAGGCGGGGTCCTCCGTCGCGGCCCACTCGGGCTGCAGTTCGAGCGTCGCGGACCCTTCCGCCGCCGGGTTCCATTCGGAGGCCGTCGCGGTCCCGGTGGACTGTTCGGACGATTCGGCGGCCCACTCGGGCTGCAACTCGATGGGCGAGGACTCCTCGGACGGCTGCGCCCAGGCCGGCGTTTCGGCGGCGGGCTCCACCGCATCGGCGGCCCACTCGGGCTGCAGCTCGATGGGCGCGGACTCCTCCTGCAACCCGACAGTGGCGGTCGGATCCGAGGGCGTTCCCTCGGCGGACCACTCGGCCTGCGCGTCCTCTCCCACGTCGGTCCACGCCGATGCCTCGGTGGACTGGGCCTCGGCGAGCGACTCGCTCGCGGTGGCCAGCGGCACGGCCTCGTCGGAATTCCCGTTCAGCTCGGTCCACTGTTCCGAAACAAGGGTCGCACGCGCCTCGGACAGCGACGTCGGCTCGACGTCGTCCGCACCGAGCTCGAGCGTGTCGGCCTCGACGTCCGGGCCCACCGGGATGCTGCGGATCCGCAGCGATGGGATCCCCGAGTCCTCCGCGAACGGAGACGGGGGCGGGGTGAGCGTCTCCTGCGGCTCCTCGGCGCCCAGGTCAGCGACGTCGAACGTGGGCGCCTCCGCGGCGTGCGCGGACGCTCCAATGCCCTGCTCCTCGCCGTGCGCTTCCGTCCAGGCCGTCGCGCTCTCCTCCGCGACGTCGCCTGCATCGAGCGCGATCTCATCGGAGCTCGTCGCGACGTCGTCCGTGCTGAGCGCGATCTCGTCGGAGGACGTCTCCGCCGGAGCCTCGCTGCCGGCCTCCCAGCTCGTCGCCACATCCTCCGTGCTGAGCGCGATCTCCTCGGCAGGCGCTTCCTCCGAAGCGGATCCGCCGGTCTGCCACGTCGCCGCCGCATCGAGCGAGCCAGCCCCGGGCGTCTCGACGGAAGCCTCGCCACCGGCCTGCCACGTCGCCCCGGCGTCATCCGAGCCGAGCACCAGCTCCTCGGCGGGAGCTTCCGCCTCGTCGGTCTGCCACGTCGCCGTGCTGGTCGACGCTGAATCCGACTGCCACGCGTTGGCGACGTCCCCGGATTCCAGGGCGATCTCCTCCGCGGGCACTTCCGAGGCCGCGTCGCTGTCCGCCCACGCCTCCGCGATGTCTCCGGATCCGAGCGCGATCTCCTCGCCGGTCGCAGGAGCGGCCTCCTCCGACTGCCACGCCGCACCGGCGTCGGTCGCGACCGCCTCGGCCGAGGCCTCCAGCACCTCTCCACCCGCCGGAGCAGGAGCACCGGCCTGCGTCGTCGCGACGTCGCTCCAATCCCAATCCGACGTCCCACCCTCGGCCGGGGCCGACGCGTCCACCGCGAGCGGCGTCGTATCGAGCGCGGCGTCACGGGCCTCGTCGGACTCCACCGCGAGCGGCGCCGCGTCCCACGCCGCGTCCACGTGCGCGGGCGCCAGGTCCTCGGCCATCACCGCTTCGGCCTCGGGCTCGGCCGCCAGCAGGTCCGCTTCTCCGGCCGCGTGCTCGGCGGAGGCCAGCGCCTCGGCCATCGGATCCAGCCCGGAGGTGACCGGGGCCTGCGCCTCCGTCTCCACCTCCATCGACAGGTCGGCGAACGAATCCTCCAGCGACGGCTCGGGCGCGGCCACGGCCACCGGAGGCGGCGTCGCCGTGGAGAGCCCGGAGAAGTCCTCCTCCGCGCTCGTGTCCCAGGCCTCCGCCGCGCCTTCCTCCGCCGCCACGGGCGTGGCCGCGGGCTGCGGCATCCACGGCGCGGGTTCGCTCAGCGAGGGGATGTCGATGTCGTCGGTGCTGAGGTTCAGGTTGTCCTGATCCGCGGGCGCCTGCGGGGCATACCCGGCCTGCGCCTGCGCCGCGTCGTAGGCCGCCCAGGCCTGGGCATTGCCCGCGTTCGGATCATCCGCGGCCGCGTCGGTACCGGCCGGGACCGCGTTGGGGTCATAGCCCTGCTGGGGCCACGCCGCCGCGTTCGGATCATAGGCCGCGTTGGGGTCGTAGCCGGCGGGGTAGGCGTACCACTGGCCGTCCTCGCCGTAGTAGCCCTGGGGCTGCTCGTAGCCGGCGGGGTAGGCGTACCACTGGCCATCCTCGCCGTAGTAGCCCTGGGGCTGCTCGTAGCCGGCGGGGTAGGCGTACCACTGGCCGTCCTCGCCGTAGTAGCCCTGGGGCTGCTCGGGCTGGGCCCACGCCTGGGCCGCCGCCGCCGCGGTGTCCGCCGCCTCCTGGATGCCCAACAGGCCCCGCAACTCGACCCAGCGAGCCTCCTCGACAGCCGACAGGCTTCCCAGCTTCCGCTTCTCGTCCAGGAAACGGAACTCTCTCATCGCGGCGCGCGTATCGGACATCCGTCACCTTGCTGCGCCAGCGTCAAACGGGGACCGCCGCAGCGAAAATCTTGGGGGACGCGAGTCTAGGAGACTCCCGCCAGGGGGTAAACCAATCCGCCAAGCCCGACTGGCCGCTACCTCCCCGAGAGGGCGGTACGCACCGCTTCGTCCAGGCCGGCGAAGTCCTTCTCGTAGGCGGTCTGCAGGGCCTTCTCGAAGGGGGTCGCCCGGCTCACGGACTGGACGAAGGACAACAGCTTCTCCGCCCCGCCCAGCCGCACCAGCTCCCGCACGGCCATGGCGGACGTGCCGTACGCCACCTCCGGCGACGCCATGGAGATGGGCGCCCGGGTGTCCATCTCCATCAGCTTCGGCAGCCGGCCCTGCTTCGCCGCCCCGCGCATCACGTCCTTCAGGTTGCGCGGAGGTCCGTCGAGCCCCAGGTAGCGCCACTCGATGTACTCGGCCAGGCCCTCGTTGAACCAGCGGGGCAGCACGTCTCCACCGCCGGTGCAGATCTCATCCAACGCCGCGTGCACGTACTCGTGCACCAGCGTGGCCTTCGTCTGCTGCGTCAGCTCCGCCGCGTCGTTCATGCGGATGGCGTTGTCGTGGTACAGCCCGGCCACCCGCGCCGCGTAGGTGGGCCCCAGGTGCGTGCGGAACTCGTCGCGCGTGTAGAGCACGACGTCCAGCTGCCGCTCGCGCGCCTGGCCCAGCGTCCGCTGCGTGAAGTCATACGCCTCGTCCAGCGCGGAGACGACCTTGCCCTCGTATTCGGCGCGCTGGCCGAAGTCGCGCTCGCTGTTGAAGTAGCGGATGGAGAAGCGCCGGTTGGCGCGCACGCGCATGCCGTCCTTGCCCACGCCGGACTCGTAGCTGAGGCTGGCCGGACGGATGTCCGCGCCGCCTTCGGACCCCTTCGCGGTGCGCGTGTCCCCCTCGCCGTTCATCCGCTGCTCCAGGCGCTCCGCCTCGCGCCGCGCGGCCCCTTCCACCGACGCCTTCGCGCGCGCCTGCTGGATCAACTGGCGCGCCTCTCTGGACTCCTTCGACTTCGCGGGCACCCGCTCCAGCGTGGCGAGCGCCGCCGCCGAGTCCTGGTCCTGCAACTGCAACCGCCCCAGCTCCAGCCCGAAGGCGCCGTCCTTGGGGAAGTGCTCCAGGCCCTTCTTCAGCGCCTCCTCCGCGGACGCGCGCTGATCCGTCTTCAGGGCCGACTTCGCCAGGCACCGCAGCGCCCCGGCCGTCTCCTGGAACGCCACCGCGCGCTCACCCAGCGAGTACGCCATCACCGCGTCTTCCGCGAGCAGCGCCTCGCAGCCCTTGAGCAGCGGGCCCGCGACGAGCGGCCGCTGCGCCTCCGGGTACCCGGACGGATCCGCCGCCGCGAAGGCCAGGTACAGCTCCTCCCACTGCTTCTGGGCGGCCAGCTCCTTGGCCTTCTGCGGCGGAGGGGCGGCGGCGAGCAACAGGATGGCGATGAAGGGCGTCGTCATGGAATTCCCAGTATCGCCCAACGCCGGCGCAACCGCGCAAGGTCCCTCGCCCTACGTGCGGGCGACCTGCCAGCCCTGCGACTCCAGCGCCGCCATCAGCTCCTGGATGTGGGCATGCCCGGTGGTCTCCAGCATCACCTCCACCGTGGCCTCGCCCAGGCCCGCCTTGGAGAAGGCGCGGTCGTGGTGCAGGTCCACCACGTTGGCGCGCATCTCGGCGATCTGCGTGGTGAGCCGCGCGAGCATGCCCGGCCGGTCCGGCAGCCGCACCTCCAGCTGCACCAGGCGGCCCGCCTTCACGAGCCCCCGCTCGATGATGCGGCTGATGACGTTCATGTCGATGTTGCCGCCCCCGACGATGATGGCGACGCGCTTGCCCTTCGCCTGCGGCACCCGGCCGTTGACGAGCGCGGCCAGCCCCACGGCGCCCGCGCCCTCCGCCACGGACTTCTCCTGCTCCAGCATCATCAGGATGGCGGCGGCGATCTCCTCCTCGTCCACCGTCACCACCGCGTCCACGTACTTGCGGACGTGCTCGAAGGTGAGCTCGCCCGGGATCTTCACCGCGATGCCGTCCGCGATGGTGGTGCCCGCGGCGGTGAGCTCCGTGCGCTTCCCCGCGTCCAGCGACGCCTTCATGCTCGCGATGGTGGAGGCCTGCACGCCCACCACCTGGATGCGCGGGTTCGTCTCCTTGAGCGCGCACGCCACGCCGGAGATGAGTCCGCCGCCGCCCACCGGCACCAGCACCAGCTCCAGGTCCGGGCACTGCTCCAGCAGCTCCAGGCCAATGGTCCCCTGGCCCGCGATGACATACGGGTCGTTGAACGGATGGACGAACACGAGGTCCTCCGCCGCCTGGATGCGCAGCGCCTCCGCGTAGGCCTCGTCGAAGTTGGCGCCCTTGAGGACGACGCGCGCGCCGTAGTCGTCGCGCGTGCGCGTCACCTTGATGAGCGGCGTGCGCTCCGGCATCACGATGGTGGCCCGGATGCCCAGCCGGCGCGCGTGGTACGCCACGCCCTGCGCGTGGTTGCCGGCGGAGGCCGCGATGACGCCGCGGCGCTGCTCGTCCGGCGTGAGCGTCAGCAGCTTGTTGAGCGCGCCGCGCTCCTTGAAGGCGCCGGTGCGCTGGAGGTTCTCCAGCTTGAAGTACACCACCGCGCAGTCCGTCTTCTCGGTGAAGTAGTCGGACGCGGGGCACGGCGTGGGGCGCAGCGCCGTGCGCAGCCGCTCGCGCGCCGCCTGGATGTCCTGCAGGGTGACCATCATGGCCGGCCGTGTAGCGGAAGCCGGCCCCGTACGGAAGCGACGCCGTGAATGGCGCCTGCCTGGACGCGATGCGGCAGACGGCCGCTAGATGCCGCGCAGCACCGTGGCCTTGCCCACCCGGCCGATGGCGAGGATGTAGGCGGCCGTCCGCATGGACACCTTCCGGGAGCGGGCAATCTGCGCCACCCGGTCGTAGGCCTCCTTCATCGTCTTCTCCAGCTCCGCGTTGACGCGGTCCTCCTCCCAGGAGACGTGCTGGAGGTTCTGCACCCACTCCAGGTAGCTGACCGTCACGCCGCCCGCGCTGGCGAGGATGTCCGGCACCACGAAGATGCCGCGCTTCTCCAAGAGGTCGTCCGCCTCCGGCTGGGTGGGCCCGTTGGCGCCCTCCACCACCAGGCGCGCGCGCACGGAGTTGGCGTTGTCGCGGGTGAGCACGTGGCCCAGCGCGGCGGGGATGAGCACCTCGCAGTCGGCCGCGAGCACGTCCTCGTTGCGACACGGTGTCCCGCCGCTGAAGCCCGTCACGGTGCCGGTGCGCTTGACGTGCTCGAAGAGGGACGGCACGTCCAGGCCCACCGGGTTGTACATGCCGCCCAGCACGTCGGACGCGGCCACGACGACGCCGCCGTCGCCCCAGATGAGCTGCGCGATGTGGCTGCCCACGTTGCCGAAGCCCTGGATGGCGAAGCGCGTGCCCTTCACCGGCATGCCCAAATCCCGCAGGATCTCCCGGCACACGTACAGGAGGCCCCGCCCGGTGGCGGCTTCACGCCCCTTGGAGCCGTACAGCTCCAGGGGCTTGCCCGTCACCACCGCGGGCGAGTGCCCGTGGTAGCGCGAGTACTGGTCCATCACCCAGGCCATCACCTGGGGGTTGGTGTTCACGTCCGGCGCGGGGATGTCCCGCGTGGGCCCGATGACGTCTTGAATCTGATCCACGAACTTGCGCGTGAGCCGCTCCACTTCCTTGAGGCTCATCTGCGCGGGGTCGCACGCCACGCCGCCCTTGGCGCCGCCGTAGGGCACGTTGACCACCGCGGTCTTCCATGTCATCAGCGACGCGAGCGACACGCACTCGTCCTGGTCCAGGGCGGGGTGGTAGCGCAGGCCGCCCTTCATGGGGCCGCGGCTGTTGTCGTGCTGGATGCGGTAGCCCAGGAACGTGCGGATTTCACCGGAGTCCATCTCGATGGACACCTGCACCTTCACCTCGCGCAGGGGCGTGGCCAGGAGCGTCTCGATGGGCGTGCCCACGTCCATCACCCGCGCGGCCTTGCGGAAGTAGTAGTTGGTGCCGTCGACGGCGTTCATGGTGGGGCTGGCTCCTGGTCGGAAAACCTTAACAGAAGGGGTGCGCTACGATGGCTTCGTCCATGCGCCCCGGGGACCCCAGCGACGCGAGCTCCAACCTCCAGGGACTGGCCCGGCGCATCCGCGGCCTGCGCGAGCGGCGCGGTCTCACCCAGGAGGAGTTCGCCGAAAGGTGCGCCATCTCCGTGAGCTTCGTGTCGCTGCTGGAGCGCGGCGAGCGCAACCCCAGCTACGACACGCTCCTCCAGGTCGCGGCCGCGCTGGAGCTGCCGCTGTGGGAGCTGTTCCGGTTGGAGGACGCGGGGGCTCATCGGCTGGTGGAGTGGGTTCGGGTGCGGGGACTGGGCCGCGGGGACGTGGACCGCCTGCTGGCCGTGGCGGACGTGATGTTCAGCGGAAGCCCGGGCGCCGCGACGCCTGCCGCCCGGGAGCCCGTGCCCGCGTCCTGCACCGCGCCGGACTGCGGCCGGCCCGTGCTGGCCCGGGGGTTGTGCACCGCGCACTACCACCGGGCCCGCAGGAAGAAGGCGCCCTCGCAGGGCACGCCTCCCGGTTCGGAAGGCGCGCCGTAGTTCGGGACTTCAGGAAGACGGGACTACTTCCGCTTCGCGCGCTCGACCTTCAGCGTCTTGTTCTCGCCGTGAGGCTTGCCGTGGGTGGCCTCGAAGCCCGCCACGTCCTCCTCCGCGACGAAGACATACGCATACGTGGGGCGCAGGTCCGTGCGCAGCACCTTGCCCGCCGGGGCGCCCGCGGCCTCCAGCGCGGCGGCGACGCCCGCCTCGTCCAGGCCCTCCTGACGGCCCAGGCCCACCCACAGGCGCGCCTGACCGGGAAGGTCCGGCAGGGCCTCGTGGCGGGGACGGCGCTCCTCACGCTGGCCGCGCGGACGGTGCCGCTCCAGCTTCAGCGCCTTGTCGCCGTGCGTCTTGCCGTTGAGGGCCTCGAAGCCCGGGGCCTCCGCCTCCGGCACGTAGACGTAGCCGTAGGTGGGGCGCGTGAGGGCCTTGATGACCTTGCCGCCCGGGGCGCCCAGCGACTCCAGCGTGGCGGGCAGCTTCGCCTCGTCCATGCCGTCGTCCATGCCCAGGTTCACCCAGAGCTTCACCTCGCCCGGGCCGGCCTCCAGCGCGGCGGGCGCGGCGGAGCGGAGGCCCCGCTCACCCCGGTCCTCGCGGCGGGCCTCGTCGCGGCGCGGACGGCGCTCGCGCTCCGGGTGCTCCGCGCGCGGGGCGGCGGGACGCTCGGTGCGCTCCGTGCGCTCGCCCCGGTCCTCGCGGCGGGGGGGACGCTCACGCTCGCGCTCGCGGTCCTTGCCCCGGCGCTCCAGGGGCTTGCGCTGCTCCACCGGCTCGCGCTTCTCCGTCTCTCCGGCGGCCTGCGCCTTCTCCATGCGCAGGTGGCTGAAGAAGTACTTGATGAGGAAGGCGATGAGGTCGTCCGCGTCGCTGCGCGTCTTCAGCTGCGACGCCAGCGGCAGGAAGCCCTCGAAGATGCTGGACCCGGTGGCCTCGCGGATCTCCCGCACGTGGCGCTCGGTCCACAGGTGCATGGCCTCTTCCGGGGCCGGCATCTCGCGCATCTCGAACTTGATGCCGTACTTCTTCTCCAGCACGGAGAACGTCGCCAGCTCGCGCCCGGAGAAGAGGTTGATGGCGGTGCCCTTGTTGCCGATGCGGCCCGTGCGGCCCACGCGGTGCAGGTACACGGCGGGGTCTTCCGGCAGGGAGTAGTTGATGACGTACTCCAGCCCGGAGATGTCGATGCCGCGCGCCGCGATGTCCGTGGCGACCATGAAGGCCACCTCGCCGCGCTTCACCTTGCCCATCACCCGCTCGCGCTCCTTCTGCGGCAGGTCTCCGTTGAGCAGCTCCGCGTCGAAGCCGTTGCGGTTGAGCACCGCGGTCACCAGCGCCGTGTCATCCCGCGTGTTGCAGAAGATGATGGCGTTGGAGGGCTCCTCCTTCTCCAGGATGTAGATGAGGTTGCGCGGCTTGGGGAACTGATCCGACACGTCGTAGCGGATGTGGTGGATGTGCTCCACCGTGAAGACGTCGCCGGACAGCAGCAGCGTCTCCGCGTTCGTCGTGTAGCGCGCGATGAGGTTCTGGATGTCCGTGGGGACGGTGGCGCTGAAGAGCAGCACCTGGCGCGTCTTCGGAAGGCGGTCGAGGATGCGGGTGACCTCCTCGTAGAAGCCCTGGTTCAGCATCTCGTCGGCTTCGTCGAGGATGGCGTGGTCGCAGCCGTCCAGCTTCAGGTTGCCGCGGTTGATGTGGTCGAAGACGCGGCCCGGGGTGCCCACGATGATGGGCGTGCCCTCTTCGAGCGCATCCTCCTGCTGCTTCATGGAGGCGCCGCCGTAGATGGCCGCCACCTTCACGCCCTTGTATTTGGCGAGCGTGGTGAGCTCCTCCGCCACCTGGAGCGCCAGCTCGCGCGTGGGGCAGAGGATGAGGGCGCGCACGCGCTTCTCATCGGGGGAAATCTTCTCCAGCAGGGGCAGGCCGAAGGCGGCCGTCTTGCCCGTGCCCGTCTTGCTGCGGACGATCAGGTCCTTGCCCGCCATCGCGGGGCCGAAGGCCTTGGCCTGCACAGGGGTGGGGTTCGTGTAGCCGCGATCCGCCAGCGCGCGGCGGAGGGGCTCGGAGAGGTTCATGTCTTCGAAGCTGATGTCCGCGATGTACTCGCCGGGACGCGTCGTGGCTTCGTCAGGCGCCGGGGCTCCCGGCGTGGGCTCTTGGATGTCGCTCATCGGGCATGGGCATAGCCCCTGCATTACCCTCTGGCAACAATCGCGGCACTTTGGGGTATGGAGCGCGCATGGCGAATGGGAGGAAGAGAACCAATAGCCCGGCCCCCAAGGCCCGCGCGAAGCGTCCCGCGGCGCCTGTCCGCCCGGAGGCCCCCCTCGACGAAGCCGAGGCGGAGGTCGAGGAGGGCGAGGCGCTGGCCCTGGACCCGGAAACCCTGGAGCCGGACCTGGCGGAGCTGGACGAGGTGGAAGCGGAAATCGAGGAACCCGCGCCGCTCGCCCCTGTCCGGACCCCGACGAAGGCCGAGGCCGCCGCCCTGGTGCGCGCCCAGAACGCGCCCGCGCTGACCAACCGCGACCCCCTCCAGGCCTACATGGCGGAGGTGACGCGCCACCCGCTGCTCACCCGCGAGGAGGAGCACACCCTGGCCAAGGAGTACCAGTCCACGGGAGACGTGCGGGCGGCCTACCGGCTGGTGGCCTCCAACCTGCGACTGGTGGTGAAGCTGGCGCACGAGTACCACCGCAACCCGCTGTCGCTGCTGGACCTGGTGCAGGAGGGCAACATCGGGCTGATGCAGGCGGTGAAGAAGTACGACCCGGACCGGGGCGTGAAGCTCAGCAGCTACGCCGCCTGGTGGATCCGCGCGTACATCCTCCGTTACATCATGGACAACTGGAAGATGGTGAAGCTGGGGACCACCGAGGCCCAGCGCAAGCTCTTCTTCAAGCTGCGCCAGGAGCAGGAGAAGCTCATCTCCCAGGGGTTCGAGGCCAGCCCGCGCCTCTTGGCCGAGCGCCTCAACGTCACCGAGCAGGACGTGGTGGAGATGGACCAGCGGCTGGGGCACGACGAGCTGTCCATCGACGCGCCGCTGGGCAACGACGAGGACTCGCGCGCCACCCGCGCGGACCGCTACCTGCCCTCCAACGCGGTGCCCGCCGACGAGCGCCTGGGCTCCGAGCAGCTCAAGGCCCTCTTCCGGGAGAACCTGGCCGCCTTCGCCCAGACGCTGGAGGGCAAGGAGCGCTACATCTTCGAGCACCGCCTCACCGCGGACGAGCCGTTGACGCTCCAGGACATCGGCGACAAGTACGGCGTCAGCCGCGAGCGCGCCCGGCAGATTGAAGCGGCCCTCATCAACCGGATGCGCGAGTTCATGCGCGAGCGCATCCCGGACTTCGACATGGTGGCGGTGCCCAAGGGCTAGCTGCCCGGCGGGGAGGGGTGGCGCATGGGCTGAGAGGGGCGCGCTATGCTGGCGCTTCCTGTCCCCTGCTGCTTCCTCGTCCGGGAGGTTGCCCCCATGCGCCACATTCCCCGTGGGGCCCCGTCGTGGGTCCTGTCCGCCGTGCTCGTCGTGTCCGGCCTCCTCGCCGGGTGCGCCGGCCCCCAGCGCCATGCCTACTTGCGCGACCGCACGGCGACCGTCACCTACTCGCGACCGCTCGCGGAGCTGTGGCCGGAGGTGAAGGCGACGATGGAGGAGCACGGCTACTCGTGGCGCGAGCTGCAGGGGCGCTACGTGCTGGAGACGGAGTGGCTGGACTCGGGCGGCGGCACGCTGGGCCCCACGTCCTCCACGCGCTACCTCATCGAGGGCATCACGCTGCGGGATGGCCGGTGCGTGCTGCGCGCGCTCCGGAACGATCGCGTCCAGCAGTCGGTGGGCGTCAGCTACACGGACTCGGGAGGTGGCGGTTCGTCGTCCGGCAAGCTCGCGGATCCAAACGCGGTGGGCCGCAGCACCAGCGGCCTGGGCGCGGCCCAGAAGCAGAGCTACCGCGACCTGGAGCTGGAGCTGGAGTTCCTCCGGCGGCTCGACCCGAAGGCCGCCTCGGCGCTGGAGGCCGAGGCGTCCGCCAAGTATCCGTGAGGCGCGCTCCCGCGCCCCGGGGCTACTTCCAGGGGCGGGAGATGACGCAGGCGTTGATGCCGCCCACGCCCATGGACAGCTTGCCCGAGCACCCCTCGGGCGCCGGCTCCTCGTGGTCGAACACGAAGCGGCGGTGCACCTTGCCAATCTGCTTGTTGAGCTCCGACGCGGCCAGGGGCGTGGGGAAGACCTTGCCCTGTTCGGCGCCCAGGTACTGCGCCGTGAGCTCCCAGCCGCCGCCCGCGGACATGCCGTGGCCGAAGGTGCCCTTGCGCGCGGTGATGAGCACCGAGTCGGGCAGCACGTCGCGCAGGTTCTGCACCTCCAGGAAGTCGCCCGGGGTGGCGGTGGCGTGCAGGTCCCAGGCGCCCACGTCCTTGGGCTCGCAGCCGGCGGAGGCGAGCGCCTCGCGGATGGCCAGCGTGGGGCCTTCCTTGGACGGGGTGATGATGTGGTCGGCGTCCGCGGTGACGCCCACCGCGACGGGCTCCAGGCCCAGGGCCTTGAAGCCCTTCGCGGTGAAGTGCTCGTAGTCGCCCACCACCCACACCACGGCGCCCCCGGCGATGTGCGTGCCGCGCAGCGCGGTGAGGGGCTTGGACACGGCGGCGTCCGCGGAGATGACGCGCGCGTTGTAGAAGCCGCCCACCACCAGCGGGTTGGGCGCCGCGTCCGTCATGCCCAGCACCACGGCCTTGGCCTCGCCCAGGCGGATGGCGTTCATGGCCAGCTTCAGGCCGTAGCCGAACGACGAGCACGCGGCCACCGGCGCGAACGTCATGCCCGTAATCTGCCCCAGCATGGACACCTGCGAGGCGGGCGTGTTGTGGATGTTCCACAGCACGTTGGAGGACACCGCGTTCCAGGGCGGCTCCGGGGAGCTCCACTTCTTCTGCAGGCGCCCGTTGCGGGTGCGCTTCTCCTTGATGACGGCGAGCTTGGCGGACTCCACGTCGCCCTCGTCGGGCACGCCCATGGATTCAATCTCGCGCAGATCCTCCAGGTACTCGCGCAGCTCCGGCGAGCGGCCGGCCCAGAAGTGCCACCAGTCGTCCTCCGCCTTGTCGCGGTCCACCTCCTCGATGGTGGAGGGCTCCGGGGGCATGTCGGGCAGGGGCTCGCGCGTCTCGCGCCACGCGCGCACGGCGCTGTTGTGTTCGGGGCTGGCCCAGAAGCGGTCCCACCGGCGCTGGGCGCGGTAGAGGTCCAGGGAGATGTTCTGGATGGTGGGCAGGTCGCCCAGGCCGGTGCCCACGTACACGTGCGCGCGGGCCCCCAGCTCCTGGAGCTCCTTCTCGATGCCGGGGTTCTGCGCCAGCGACTGGATGAAGGCGCCGATGGCGTACTGCGTGGGCTGCCCCATCTTCCGCTCCAACTGGGAGAAGCGGCTGCCGGGGAAGCGGGCGTCGATCCACGGCTTGTAGTCGGCCAGGTCGAAGGTGGGGTTGCCGACGAGGAAGTTGTCCGGACCGAAGCCGTTGAAGGGGGTCAGCCAGGTCTCGGACGACGCGAGGTTCTGGGCGAAGGCCTCGATGTTGGGGGAACGCGGGGCAACCACGCCCCAGCCGAAGATTCCGACTCTGCGCACGGATGTTTCCTTCGCCGCCGGGGGAAGACTACAGCGGCTGGATTTTCAGGTTGTCGAAGTGGACGCGCGTCTGCCAGCCCGAGAAGCCGAAGTACTGGTTGCGCGGGCCGGACAGGGGCGAGGCGTCCTGGAGGGTCAGGAAGGGCTTGCCATCCACTTCCCACGACAGGAGCCCGTCCCGTCGGGTGATCTTGAAGTGGTAGTGCTGGCCGGGAGTCACCACGGCGCCGTCGCGCACCGCGCGGTCGTTGGTGTGCTCGTGCTGCCGGGCGATGACGGACTGGGTGTTGCGCCAGCCGCCGAAGATGAAGACGTAGCCGGTGGCGGTGTACTGCAGGCGCGGGTCGCCCGCGTAGAAGGAGCGGCCGTCGCCCCACGCCTCCACCTTCACGTCGCCGTCGGCGGTGTCGGACCACGCGTCGAATTCGATGGTGGCGTTCGGGGGCAGGGGCTTCTTGAGCCACACCGGGCGGTTGCCCAGGCCCTGCACCACCAGCGCCCCGTCCTCCAGCGTCACGCCCGCGGGGTTCGTCACGTTCCAGGCGGCGCCCAGCGTGGCGCGGTTGAAGTCGTCCTCGGAGGGACCCGGGGGCAGGGTGGGCTCCTCCTTCACGGCCATGGTGGCGGGCATGGAGTCCGGGGTGCCCACGCGCAGGTTGTCGAAGAAGAGCTGCGACTCCCAACCGGACAGGCCCAGCCGGTCATGTCCCTTGCCCTTGAAGGGGAACGGGTCGTCCAGCTCCGCCACGAGCGTGCCGTCGATGGCCCACTTGAGGACGTTGCCGCGCCGCTCGATGCGCCAGTGGTACACGCGGCCCGCCTGGATGGGCGTGCCCACGCGGGACTCCACGCGCATGGCGGTGTCCTTCTGGAAGACGCCGGTGGCGACGAGGTCAGCGCCCTGGCCTCCGCCCCGCTCCGCGATGCGGGCCGCGCGGCGCTGGAGCGCGTCCAGCCCGGGGGCGTTGATGTCGCGCCGGGCGATGACGGACAGGCCGTTGTTCCACCCGCCCTGCACCAGCACGTAGCCGGAGGCCGGGTCGCGCCCGTTGCCGAACAGCTCCACGCGGATGTCGCCCTCGGGGTACTCGGGGCGCACGTCGAACTCCACCGCCACGTCATCCGGCAGCGCGGCCTGGAGCCACAGCGGGTTGTTCTTGGGCGCGGGGCCCAGCAATTCCCCGCCCGTCACGCGCCAGTAGGCGCCGGTGGAGAAGAAGTCGCGGGCGACGACGGCCGGGTCGTTGAAGGACTGCGCGTACGGGATGGTGGCGGTGAGGTCCGCCTGGCCCCGGAAGAGCGCGTAGTGGATGAGCGGGAACTGGATGAAGACGATGATGCCGACGAGGACGGCCCAGCCCCGGCGGGTGAGTCCAGCGGGCTTGCGCCATGCCTCGGCGGGGAGCGCCCCGGGGGAGGCCGGCAGGGGCGCCGCCGCGGGGGACTCGACCTGCTTTTCCTTGTCCTTGCGACTGGCCTGGCCCATCGATGCTCGGGGAACTCCGGGGGGAAAGGCGGCGGAATGTACGCCCCGGCCCCCCCGGCGTAAAGGATTGCCGGGCGGGGGTTACTTGACCCCCCACCGCTTCTCGAGCGCCCGCTGTTCGGCCTGGCGCTGCTTCAACTGTTCGCGCTCCGCCTTGTTCTTGTCCGACTCCTCGGGCGTGGGGCGCATGGCGAGCTGGTAGATGCTGCCGGCGAGCGCGAAGAGGAGCGCGGCGATGATGACGCCCCAGGGGCGGCTGGCCGCGGCCTCCACGAGCCCGCCGAACTGGTGCAGCGCCGCGAGCGCGCCAATCACCAGCAGCCACGCGCCCGCCGCGGACGCGACGATGCCGCTCAGCTGTCGGTGGAGGAACGCGCCCACGAGTCCGCCCACGAGGAAGCCCGGAGCGAAGCCGAGCAGGAAGTCGGTGGGGCCGGCGATCTCCCCCGCGAGCAGGCCCAGGGGGATGCCCATGCCCACGAAGGTGATGGCGGGCGGGAAGAGGAAGCCCAGCGCCATCAGCGCCGCGGCCACGAAGGTGGGCAGGCGCGGATCCAGCCCCACGAGGCCCAGCTTCTGGGTGACGAGCCCCGTCCACACGAGGCCAATCACCGCGCCTATCGGGCCCGCGACCACGCGGAACAGCCGGCCGCCGCCCGCGAGCAGCAGCACCAGGCCCACGACGGCCACCACGGCGCCGGTCCACATGGGCAGCAGGCGGTAGATGCCCACCCAGGCCGAGGGGTTGAAGGTCTGGTAGGACTTGAGTGCCAGGAGGAAGCCTTCCATGGCGCGTCATCCTACTGACATTGGCCGCTAGGAATAGCGGGTCAGGGCGAGCCCCAGCAGAAGGGCGAGGAGGACGGCGCCCAGGAGGGCGAAGCCGTAGAGGGCGCGGGGCGTGGAGGTGGCGCGCAGCAGGGCCTCGGCCAGGTCGCGGTCCTCGGGGGAGGGGCTCTGGGCGAGGATGCGTCGGGCGTCCTTGCGGGCCCCGGCCACGTCACCGGCGTCCTTGCGGGCCCAGGCCGCGCGCACTTCGTCGGAGCCGGGCTCCGGGGGCGTCTGTCCGCCTTTCGCCATGGGGCGCGTCTATACCAGGGAATGCAGGCACCCGCCGACGGTATAAGCACGTCCCCATGCCCGTGCGGCCCCTGTCCCGTCGAAACCTCCTCATCGGCACTTCCGCGCTCGTCCCGCTGCTGTCCCGGCGTGCGTCCGCCTTCGGCGAGAAGAGCCGGTTCATCCCGGCCGTGGCGCGGCATGGCGGCCGCTGGGACGGCCGGCTGTCCGGCTTGCGGCGGCTCGCGTGGGAGCTGCAGCGGCGCACGTCCGTGGAGGTGGTGCCGGACGCGCGCCCGTTCGCGCTGAGCAGCCCGGACCTCTTCGAGTACCCCTTCCTCTACTTCGGGGGGGACGGGGGCTTTCCGCCGCTCACCGACGCGGAGGTGTCCAACCTGCGCCGCTACCTGACGTACGGCGGCTTCGTGTTCGCGGATGCGAATGACGGCAGTGACGGGGACGGCTTCGACGCGAGCTTCCGCCGGGAGATGGCGCGGGTGCTGCCGCAGAACCCGCTGAAGGAGGCGCCGTCGACGCACGTCGTCTTCAAGTCCTTCTTCCTGCTGGACGCGGCGCCCGGGCGGCTGTTGCACAAGCCGCTGCCGCTGGTGGCGAGCGTGGGCAAGCGCGCGGCGGTGCTGTACTCGCAGAACGACGTGGCGGGCGCGTGGAGCCGCAGCGAGTCCGGCGACTATGAGTTCGACGTGTCCCCGGGCGGCGAGCCGCAGCGCGAGCTGGCGATCCGCCTGGGCATCAACCTGTGCATGTATGCGCTGTGTCTGGACTACAAGGACGACGCGGTGCACCTGCCCCTCATCCTCAACAAGCGGCGCTGACGTGTCCTGGCGCGCGACCGAATGAACTCCCCGTCCTTCAACGCGTGGAAGCTCGTCAGCCTTTCGCCCCTGCCCCCGTGGGCGCTGGTGTTGCTGGCGGTGGGGCTGGTGCTGGGCATCGGGCTGGCGGCCTGGGGCGTGCGCCGCGAGCCGTCTCGCGGCCGGCGGCTGCTCCTGTGGGGCCTGCGTCTGGGCGCGGGCGTGGCGGCGCTGTTCTTCCTCCTGGAGCCCGGCATCCGGCACCTGCAGGTGGCGCGGATGAAGAACCGGGTGGCGGTGCTGGTGGACCGCTCGGCGTCCATGAACTTCCCGTCGGAGCCGGGCGGGCCCACGCGCAGCGCGCAGGTGGCGGCGTTCCTGGAGAAGGCCGCGCCGCAGTTCGCCGCGTGGCAGGACCGCTTCACGGTGGAGGTGTACGGGGTGGACCCGGAGCTGTCGCCGGTGACGCCCGCGCAGCTGGGCAGTGAGCCGGCGCGCGCGGGGACGACGGACCTGCTGGCGGCGCTGCGGTCCGCGGGCGCGGCGGGGCAGGGGTCGCGCAAGCTGTCCGGGGTGCTGCTGTTCAGCGACGGCGCGGACAACGCGGAGCTGAAG
>NZ_RAWB01000134.1 GCF_003612055.1 Corallococcus llansteffanensis | reverse complement strand
GCGCGGGGACATGCGGCGGACGCTACCAGCCCCCTTGCGCCGCCCGCGGGACGAAGTCTGGACGGTCGGGAGGGGTGGAAGCAGGCGGCCCGCCCGGGATTGCGCTGTAATGCGCGGGCCCCAGGACGTATGTCCTGTCCCCTCCCGCATGAAGCTCTCGCTCGCCACCCGCATCTTCCTGGGCTACGCGCTGGTGCTGCTGACGTTCGGGGCGGTGTCGCTCTTCAGCGTGGCGGAGCTGCACCGCAACCGGTTGGAGATCCGCCTCGTCAGCCAGGGCTACCTCCAGCTCTCCCAGGACGCCGCCGCGCTGGAGACCTTCCAGACCAGCCAGGAGAAGGACACCGAGCGCGTACTCGAGCAGAACAGCGTGGAGACGCGCCGCGCGCTCATCCGGCTCGCGAGCCTGTACTACTCGCCCCAGATGGCCCAACGCCTGGAGGCCGCCCGCGCCAAGGCCCGCGAGGTGCTCACCTTCGCGCCCGAGGGCGAGGTGCCCTTCGTGAAGGAGCTCGACTCGCGCTTCGGGGAGCTGTCGAAGAATTCCCTCGCCTACGGCCGCGCGGTGGAGGCCGTGTTCGCCGCGCTCGCGTCCGAGTCCCCCGAGGGCGCGGAGGTGACGCGCGCCACCGCCGAGCTGCGCCAGTTGGAGGCCATCATCGGCCGCGAGCTGCGCGTGCTGCGCGCCACGCTGGGCAACCGCATCCGCGAGCGCGTGGACGGCGCCGAGGAGCGCGAGCGCCGCACCGGCCTCACCATCATCGCGCTGTCCATCATGGCCATTGGCGTGGGCGTGGGCGTCACCGCGTGGTCCGCCCGCACGCTGCGCCCGGTGCGCACCCTCATCGAGGGCGTGTCGCGCATCGGCCGGGGTGACTACTCCGCCCAGCTGGGCGTGCGCGGCGAGGACGAGGTCGCGCTGCTCGCGCGCGAGTTCGACCAGATGGCCCGCTCGCTCCAGGCCCGCGAGGCGCAGCTCAAGTCCCAGGCCGAAGCGCTGATGCGCGCCGAACAGCTCGCCGCCGTGGGCCGCATCTCCGCGCAGATCGTCCACGAGGTGCGAAACCCCCTGTCCTCCATCGGCCTCAACGTGGAGCTGCTCCAGGACGCGGTGGACACCGCGCGCTTCGACTCTTCCGACACCGCCTCCGAGGCCCGCGAATTGCTCGCCGCCGTCACCCACGAGGTGGACCGCCTCACCGACGTCACCGAGCAGTACCTGCGCATGGCCCGCCCCGCCCGGCCGGACCTGGAGCCGGAGGACATCACCGCGGTGCTCGACGGCGTGCTCGACTTCACGCGCGAGGAGCTGGTGCGCGCGGGTGTGGAGGTGGTGCGCGACTTCGCCCCCGGCACGCCCCGGGTGCTCGCGGATCAAGGCCAGCTTCGGCAGGTGTTCCTCAACCTGCTGCGCAACAGCCGCGAGGCCATGCCGTCAGGAGGCCGGCTCACCGTGGCCACCGCCCCCCGCGAGGGTGACGTGGAGGTGACCGTGCGCGACACCGGCAACGGCATGACAGAGGAGGTCCGCCGCCACCTCTTCGAGCCGTTCTTCACCACCAAGGAGGGCGGCACGGGCCTGGGGCTCGCGGTCAGCCAGCAAATCCTCCAGGCCCACGGGGGCTCGCTCTCCTGCCAGAGTATTCCCGGCCAGGGGACGACCTTCGTGTTAAGGCTTCCCTGCGCATGAGCTTTAAACCGTTCCGGGACGTGCTGCCCTCCGGGCTGCGCGTCGTCACTGTCGAGACGCCCCACCTGCACACCGCGCTGCTGGCCGTGTATGTGCGGACCGGCAGCCGCCACGAGACGGTGGCCAACAACGGCGTCAGCCACTTCCTGGAGCACCTCTTCTTCCGGGGCAGCGAGGGCTGGCCGGACACGGTGAAGATGAACGCCGCCGTGGAAGAGGTGGGCGGCAACCTCAACGGCGCCACCACCCGCGACCACGGCTACTACTACACGCCGCTGCACCCGTCGCACCTGCGCGTGGGCATGGACGTCATCGGCGACATGCTCACCCGCCCCCGCCTCACCGACATGGAGGTGGAGCGGCAGATCATCCTGGAGGAGATGCTGGATGAGGTGGACGACAAGGGGCGCGACATCGACCTGGACAACCTGTCCAAGCGCATCCTCTTCCCCGACCATCCGCTGGCCCTGAAGATCGCCGGCACCCGCGAGTCCGTGAAGGCCCTCACCCACGAGCAGGTGCGCGAGCACTTCGCCAGGCACTACGTGGCCGGCAACCTGGTCGTCACCGCCGCGGGCCGCGTGCGCCACTCGGAAGTCATCGCGCTGGCCGAGCGCGCCTTCGCCCACCTGCCGCGCGGCGAGGCCTCCGTGGAAGCCCCGCCGCCCGTCATCGGGCCCGGGCCGCACTTCCACTTCGTCACGCACGACGAGTCGCAGACGGAGTTCAAGCTCACCTTCCGCGCCGTGCCGGAGCAGCACGAGGACTACCCCGCGCTCCAGATCTTGCGGCGCCTGCTGGACGACGGCCTGTCGTCGCGGCTGCCGTTTGAAATCGTGGAGAAGCGCGGCCTCGCGTACTCCGTGCACGCGGGCCTGGACACGTACCACGACACCGGCCTGTTCGAGATTGAAGCCGCCAGCGCGCCGGAGAAGGCGTCGCAGGTGGTGGCCGAGTCGCTGCGGGTGCTCGCCGCGCTGTGCGACGAAGAGGTGGGCGAGGAGGAGCTGAACCGCGCCAAGCGCCGCCACCGCATGCTGCTGGAGTTCTCCCAGGACTCACCGGGGGAGCTGGCCGGGTGGTTTGGCGGCACGGAGCTGTTCCGCACCCCGGAGACGTTCAGCCACCGCGCGGACCTGGTGGACCGCCAGACGGCCGCGCAGGTGCGCGACGCGGCCCGGCGCTACTTCACCCGCGAGAACCTGCTCGTCGTCGCGGTGGGCCAGAAGAAGGGCCTGAAGGCGCTGGAGAAGGTGGTGGCGGAAGCCAGGCTGCCCTCTTCCGCCCCGTCCGCCGTCAGCGCCGCCCGCCGCGGATGATGAAGGGGCCCGTCGGGGCCTTCTTCTTCTTCGGCGTGGCCTTGTCGATGGCCTTCTGGATGCGGAGGTAGTCGGGGTTCTGCGGCTCGCGCTGCAGGGCCTCTTCAATCAGCTTCTTGCCGCGCGGCAGCTGCGTCTCGAACTGCGCGTAGAGGTTCGCGAGCGCGGCCTTCTCCTCCACCGCGGCCTCACCCAACCCCAGCAGGCGCTCCAGCGTCACCTGCGCCTCCGGCTTGCGCCCTGCCTTCAGGTGCAGCCGCCACATGCGCGACAGCGCGGGGCTGAAGCCGGGCTCGGCCTTGAGGGCGAAGCGGTAGCTGTCCTCGGCGGCGCGCGGGTCGTCCTGGTCCTCCAGCACCCGGCCGCGCACGTACAGCCCGCGGGCGAGCCTGGGTTGCAGGTGCAGCGCGCGGTCCACCAGCTGCTGCGCCTCCGACGCGCGGCCCTGGGCCCGGACGATGTCCGCCAGCCACGCGAGCGCCTCCGCGTTCTCCTCGTCGTCCTGCAGCAGGGCCTTGAGGGCGCTCTCGGCCTCCGTCGGGCGGTTGAGCGCCATCAGCACGCGGGCCTTCATGGCCACGACGTCCGTCGTCGCCGCGTCCGCCGGGGGCACGGCCTGGAGGTCCGCCTCCGCGAGCTCCGCGAAGCCGCTCATCAGGAAGTAGCGCGCCCTCAGGATTCGCGCGGCGGAGAACTCCGGCGAGCCCTGGAGCACGCGGTCCATCAGGTTGGCCGCGAGCAGCTCCTCGCCCTTCATGAGCAGGATTTCAGCCTCCACCGTCTTCGTCGCGGCGTCGTCCGGGTTCTCCCGGAGGATGCGCTCCAGCGTGGTGAAGGCGTCCTCGGCGAGCCCCTGCCGGGCCTGGAGGCGCGCCAGGGCGAGGATGTCCGCGTCGGACAGCTTGCCCTCGTTGCGCAGCGACACGAGCGTGGTGATGGCCTGGGCGCCCTGCCCCTCCCGCAGGTACAGGTCCGCGAGCTGCTTCTGGATGACGGGGTCGCTGCCGGGCAGCAGCCCCTCGGCCTGCTTGAGCGTGAGGATGGACGCGCCGGGGTTGCCGCCCAGCCGGTGGGCCTCCGCCAGCAGCAGCAGCGGCTCCACGCTCTCCGGCGCGGCGTTGGACGCCTTCTGGAGCGCGGCGATGGCACGGCCGTAGTTGCCGCTCGTCAAGGCCTCGCGGCCTTCGGAAAGGGAGGTCTGGACCTGCGTGGCTTGGGTCTGGGCGGCTGCTGTCTCCGGGTCCTTGCAGGCAAGCGGCAGGAGCAGGACAAGCGTCCAGGAACGGGGCAAAAATCGATGAGGCATCGCTGAGCGACAGGGTACCGGATGTTATCCTCCCTCGTCGATGGACCCCTTCGTGCGCCGCCTCGTCGAGAGGCTTCATGACCCCGGCCGGCCGCTGTCGCGGAACCGGCACTTCCACACGTTCGACACCCCCGAGGGTCGGATGGCGCTGAAGGTGTTCCGCCGCCTGCGCAGCCTCCAGCAGGACATCCTCGCCTGTCAGAACGAGGGCCGCCGGGCCCGCATCTCCCGCCACGTCAATCCGGCCGGAGAGCACCGCATCGAGATCTGGATGGAGCGCGTGGCGGGACGCCGCGTGTCCATGATCCAGCCCGCGGAGTACGAGCTGCTCGTCCGGCTCCCGGGCGTCCGCGACGCGCTGGAGGTCCGCGAGGAAGCCGCCTGACGTCAGGCGTCAGCCGCGGCCCGGTGCTTCAGAACACCCAGGGCCCCAGCCCCGTGGGCGCCCCGTCACACGCTGCCCGGAGCCGCGCCTGGGCGTCCTCGTAGGAGAGCCGGGCCGCATCCACCTTCAGCTCCGGGGAGGCCCAGTCCCGCCACGAGCGCAGCACCGCGACGTGGCGGCCGTCCTCCTGCTGCGCTTCGGAGAAGTGGACCAGCAGGCGCTCCTCCAGGGCCTCGCGCGCCTTGGTCCACGGGCCCTCCTTGTCCAGCTGGACGCGCTGGTCGCGCTCCACGGTGGAGAGCAGCGAGCGGGCCTCGGTGGACAGCCCCTGGAGGGAAGGACGGCGGCGCGCCGGCTCCATCGCGACGCGGTACACGGACGCCCACAGCGTGGGGTCCACGAAGGCCACCTTGCCCTCCACGAGCCGCACCGCGAGCACGTCCGGCGACGCGCGCAGCATGCGGCCCAGCCGGTACGCGAGCCGCCCCTTCGCGTGTTCGCGCCAGCTCCCGGTGGGCCGGCCGCCCATGACCTGTTCGACGAGGGACGTGGGCCCGTGCGTGGGCACCTCCGTGATGACGTGGCGCGTGCGCACCAGCTCCTCCGCGTCCCGCAGCGTCTTGATCATCCGCGCTCCCCTCTCCTGGGGCGCGATGGATGCCGCGCCCAGGGGGAAAACATTCCGCGCCGGGCACGGATTCCAACGCCTGCCCGCCGGGAACCCCGCGCCTAGGCGGAGCCGTCCTTCGCGCCCTGGGCCTGCTGCCAGTGGCCCGGCGTCGTCCCGCTCCACCGGCGGAAGGCACGGGTGAAGGCGCTGGGGTCGCTGAAGCCCAGGAGGAAGGCGATTTCGAAGTGGGGCAGCCGTCCGTCTCGCAGGAACTGGAAGGCGCGGTCGCGGCGCACCGCGTCCTCCAGGCCCGCGAACGTGACGCCCTCTTCGCGCAGCCGGCGCTGGAGCGTGCGCTCACTCACCGCGAGCCGTGAGGCGACGTCCGTGGGCACCAGGTCCCCCGTGCGGGGCTGGGCCGCGAGCACCTCCTCCACGCGCTCGCGCCACGAGCGGGCCTCGTGCGTCAACAGCTCCGCGAGCTCCGCCTCCGCGCGGGCGTGGAGCAGGTTGCCCAGCTCGATGTCCGCGTGGCGGATGGGGAGCCGGGCGGCGGCGGCGTCCCCTTCCACGAAGTAGGCGCTCGCGTCGTATTCGGCGGCGATGCCCAGGAAGTCCTCCACGGCGGCGGAGGCCGCGTGGCGCGGGTGCGCGAAGCAGACACGCGTGGGCCGCCAGTCCTCGCCGCTGAGGATGCGGGCGCTGGACACCAGCGTCACCAGGAGCCCCTCCGGCGGGTGCTGGAGTCGTGGGGCCCATGCGTCCAGCGGATCCAGGTGCAGCTCCACGCGCATCCCGCCCGCGGTCTGGAGGACGCGCCATTGCGTGCGAGGATCCAACAGCGCGTTGATGCGGCAGTAGCGTTGCAGGGACGTGCCCAGATCGGGGCTGTTGACGAGCACGTAGCCCACGAGCCCCACGTGCGTGGGCTCCACCGCCTGCGCGAGCCGCACGGCCAGCGGCTCGGTGCCTCCCACTTCGACGAGCAGGGCCCACAGGCGTTGCAGCGCCGTGTACGGCACCCGCACGTCCGGCCGCGCGAGCTGTTCCTCCTCCACGCCCACGGTCTCGACCAGGCGCGCGCGAGGGATTCCCAGTGACTCACCGACGTGGAACAGCGGGCGGAAGAGGGAGGACTGGAGCGCCTGGGGACGCATCGCGCGCCAGCATGGCCCAGCCCGCCCCGCCGCCGCAACGCGCGGTGGCGCCACGGGACAACGCGTTGGCGCCCGGGGACCATGCGCCGGGGGCATGGGGCGCGCGATATCTGCCGCCAGGAGGAGTGACCCGATGACGACCGCCACCGCCCCCGTTTCCCGCCTTGCTCCCGGCCCCAAGGGCCACCTGTTGATGGGCGTGCTGCCCCAGGTGCAACGCGACCTGCTGGGCTTCTTGAAGACCACCGTGCGCGAGTACGGAGACGTGTCGAGCTACCGCCTGGGCCCGGTGAAGTCGCACCTCATCGCGCACCCGGATGGCGTGCGCCACGTGTTGCAGGACCACGTGAAGAACTACACGAAGGACCACCTCTCGTACCGGATGGGCAGTTGGATCGCGGGCAACGGCCTGCTCACGAGCCGGGGGGACTTCTGGCTCCGGCAGCGGCGGCTGGCCCAGCCCGCGTTCCACCGGCAGCGCATCGCGGGCATGGCCGCGCGGATGGTCCGGACCACCGGGGAGATGCTCGAGCGGTGGGACACGGCCGCGGCGCAGGGGACGCCCGTGGGCATCACCGCGGAGATGATGCGGCTGTCCCTGAGCATCGTCGGCGATGCGCTCTTCGGCACCTCCGTGGAGGACCAGGCCGCGCAGGTCGGCGCGGCCTTCAACGAGCTCAGCCGGCAGATCGCGGAACGGTTCCGCTCGATGCGCCTGCTGCCGCCCATCCTGCCCACGCGCGAGGACCGGGCCTTCCGCGCCGCGCGCAGCACATTGCGAGCGACGGTGCAGGGCATCATCACGCAGCGGCGCCAGCGCGACGAGGACACCGGCGACCTGCTCTCCATGTTGATGGCCGCGCGCGACGAGGACACCGGCACGGGCATGACGGACACGCAGCTGGGGGACGAGGTGCTGACGATGCTGCTCGCGGGCCATGAGACGACGGCCACCGCGCTGGGCTGGACGTGGGGGCTGCTGGCGAAGCATCCGGAGGCCGAGGCCCGGCTGCACGCGGAGCTGGATGAAGTGCTCGGGGGCCGCCCGCCCACGGCGGAGGACGTGCCGAAGCTGGGCTACACGCGGCAGGTGGTGGAGGAGGCGATGCGGCTGTATCCCCCGGGGGTCATCTTCAGCCGCACGGTGCAGGAGGAAGACGTCATCGGAGGCTTCCGGATTCCGAAGGGCAGCGCGGTGGACGTGAGCCCCTACGTCACCCACCGCCACCCGGACTTCTGGGAGGAGCCGGAGGCCTTCCGCCCGGAGCGCTTCGCCCCCGAGGCCGCCGCGAAGCGCCACCGCTTCGCGTACTTCCCGTTCAGCGGAGGGCCACGCCAGTGCATCGGCAACGGCTTCGCGATGATGGAGTCGCAGCTCGTGCTGGCCATGGTCGCCCAGCGCTACCGGCTGCGCGAAGCGCCCGGGTTCTCGCTGCAACCCGAGTCGCATCTGTCGTTGAGGCCCCAGGGCGGACTGCCCATGTACCTGGAGCGCCGGAGCCCCGCGACCCGTTCCTGAGGAGCGACGGCCGCGTCAGGGGGGCGTGACGGACGCGCGCTGCACCTGTGACACCCCGGGCAGCGTGGGCGCGGGGTTGAGCGCCTGGATGAGCATCGCGCGCAGGGCATCCGTGAGGTCCTCGCCCGGGGCGCTCACGCCGGCCGGGGCGCCCTGCAACGGCGCGGGGATCTCCGTGCCCACCACCACGATGGGGATGCGCACCTCCCAGGCCAGGTAGTGCGCCAGCTTCACCGCCGGCTCGGAGTTGTCCATCAACAGCGCGCCAATGGCACCCGCGCTGAACGGCCGCCACAGCGGACGCGCGGCCTCCGCGGGAGGCAGCACGCAGAAGTCCACGTTCAGCACGTCGCTCAACTCCAGGCGTCCCAGCGTCCCGAAGCCGCTCTTCACCGCGGTGGGGTCCGCGGACAGCGCCTCCAGGCCCGGCACCCGCGCCAGCACGCGCCGCGCCGCGGAGGAACCGCTGCCGCACACGAACACCTTCGCCGTGGCCACCTTCGTGGTGGCCCGCGTGCGCAACAGGCGACCGCGCAGCGCGTGCACCTCCGCCGCGCCAATCAGGTCGCCCGCGCCCAGGTTCTGGCCTTCGCTCTCCGTCGGGCGCGCCATGCCCTTCTGGAGCAGCGTGGTCAGCACGCCCAGCACCTCCATGTCCGTGGCGGGCGCCAGGTCCAGCACCTCGCCCAGGGCGCGCGGCTGGCGCAGCAACTCCATCACCTGCGCCGTCACCGGGTGCTGCGCTTCGGACAGGTCGACTTCCGGCGCCAGCATCAGCCGCGTGTGGCGCGGCGGCAGGCCGGGCAACAACCGGTTCACCTCATCCGACTGCCGCATGCCCTCCAGCAGCGCGTCGTCCATCGCGCGGTTGATGCGGGGGCGCGCCGCGTTGGTGCCGGGCGTGAACGTGAAGTTGCCCTCCGTCCACGACAGCAACCGGAACAGCGCCTTCTCCCCTTCCACGCGTCCCAGCCGCGCGTTCACCGTGCGGCCATCGGAGACGATGATCTCCCCACGCTCCGCGCCGCGCTCCAGCGACAGCTTGCCGTTGCGCTTGTTCATGCCCAGGATCTGCATCAGGTCCGGGATGCTGAGCTGGCTGAGCGACCCTTCGATTTCCTGCTGCTCGCTCTTGAGGTCCTTGGCCGCTTCGTTGCGCCGGAAGATGTGCTCGATGCGGCTGAGCACCTCGTCCAGGTTGAAGGGCTTGCGCAGCATGCCGTCCCGGGGGCCCCGCGCCCGGTCCGTGTCCAGGCTGGACGTGGTGAGGACCACCGGGATGTCCTCGGTGCGCGGGTTGGTGCGCAGGATTTGAACGAAGGTGCGCGCGTCCAAGAGCCGGCACGCCTCGTCGAAGAGGGTCAGGTCCGGGTGCCGCAGCACCGCGACCTCCAGCGCGCGCGAGCCGTCCGGCGCGTAGTGCACCTGGTAGCCCTTCGTGCGCAGCGCCCGCGACAGGGCGCGCACCGAGTCGAGGTCGGGGTCGGCGATGAGGATCTTCCGCACCTGGGCCACGGTCGCACTTCCGCTTCGTCAGTAGGGCTGCAGGTCGTACTCGGCCTGCAGCTTGGAGATGAGCCCGTCCACCACCGCGGTGTCCGAGGTGTGGAACCCCCACGTCGCGCCACGCCCGCGCCGCTGGATGAGCGCGTACGACGCGCTCTCCGACAGCCAGAGGATGAACTCGTGCCGCGCCACCCGCTCGTCCCCTTCCAGGAACACCGGCGTGAGCGCCGCGTGCGACTCCAGGTCCACGCGCCGGCCCAGCAGATAGATGCGCGAGGACAGGTCCGGCGGCGCCTGCTCCAGGCCCACCGCCAGCGGCAGGTCCGCACGGATCTCCGGCCCGCCCACGTACAGCAGCCCGCGTGAGCCCGGGTCGCGCACCAGCTCGCGGGCGATCTCCACCTGGAGCTCGTCGAAGAGCACGTCCGCCACCTTGCCCCGGCGGCTGGGTTCGGCCCGGTCGTCCGTGGGCAGGCGCGGGCTGTTGGGCGTGCCCAGGAGCAGGTCCACCTCGTCCCAGAACGGCAGCCCGTCCAGCATCAGCCGGCGCTGGAGCGACGCGCGGCGCTCGTCCATGCGGCGGCGGCAGCGGTGCACCAGCTCGTCGAAGTCCTCCCCGTCCTTGGGGAAGGTGCTGGCGCCGCCCACGAGCGCCAGCGGCAGGCGCTGCTCCACGTCCTGCACCTCCGCCTCGTCGCGCACCGCCGCCACGGCGCGGCGCACGAACATCATCGCGCCGAAGAAGTCCGTCTCCGGCAGCAGGAGGTAGAACTCCTGGTCGCTCGCCTTCGCGATGACGTCCGAGTCACGGATGATCTTGCTGAGCGCCTTGATGATGCCACGCACCGCCTTCTTCGCCTCGGACGCGCCCAGCCGCACGCGCACGAGCGGCAGGTTGTCGATGCTGAAGGTCAGCAGCGAGAACGTGCGCCCATACCGCCGCGCCTTGTAGATCTCCTTGGAGGCGTAGTCGGTGAAGTAGCTGAGGTTGTACGCGGCGGTGTCGCGGTCGCGCAGGCCCAGGCGCTGGAGCGCGAGCAGCTTGCGGCCGTTCTTCACGCCCACCGCGGCGAAGTCCGCCAGCACCTTCGCGTCGCGCGTGTGCTCCGCGCGGAAGTCCCCGGTGAGCGGATCCGACAGCTGCGCGAGCCCCATCACCTCGCCAGCGGCCACCAGCGGCACGTAGAGCACCGCGGAGCGCTCATCGCGCGCGAGCCACGGCAGGGCCTCCCGCAGGCGCAGGGACAGCGGCCCCTCCGGGCTCATCTTCTCCGGCAGGAACTGCTTGTCTAACAGCCCCCGGTACGAGCGCAGCCCCAGGTCTCCCCGGTCGTCCACCACCCACAGCGCGGCGCTCTGCGCGTCGCACACCGCGCCCAGGTCGGCGATGACGCGCTCCTGGAGCCACTCCAGGTCGGGATGGGACAACAGCTCCAGGCAGCGCTGCTGGAGGTTGTGGAAGCGGGCGAACTCCAGGTTCTCGTCCTGGAGCCGCGAGCGCTCGTGGCGAAGTTGGGCGCGCTCCATGGCGCGGTCCACCGCGAGCAGCAGGTCCGCCTCTTCGATGGGCTTGGTGAGGCAGTCCGCCACGCCCAGGCGCAGCGCGACCTCCGAGCCCTGCACGTCGGTGCGCTGGCTGACGAGGATGACCTCCTGCTCCGGGTCCCGCTCGCGCAGGCGGGCCGTGAGCGCGAAGCCGTCCACGCCGGGCATCACCACGTCGGTGAGGACCAGGTCGAACGTCGCCCGGGCCACCTCTTCCAGGGCGCGAGTGGCGTTCTCCACGGCCACCACCCGGTGGCCGCGGCGCGACAGCAAGTCTGTGGCGAGCTGTCGGAAGAACAGGTCGTCGTCGACGACGAGGATGGGACCAGCCACGGCACTCAGGGGAAGGAGGGAGGAAAACCGAAGGTTATCGGGCCCTTGGAAGGGCTACAACGCCTTCGAAGACGAAGGCCACCGGACCGCGGAGTCGGATGTCGGACAGGTCGTCCGGAACGCGGATGCGCAGGTCGCCGCCCGGCAGCGTGACACGCAGCCAGGCGTTCGCCGGCAGCCGCTTGCCCAGCACCGCCGCCACCGCGGAGGCGCACGCGCCCGTGCCGCACGCCTGGGTGAGGCCACAGCCTCGCTCCCAGACGACGACGGTGAGGCCGTCCTCGTCCACCCGCACGAACTCCACGTTGGTGCGGTCCGGGAAGGCCGGGTGGTGCTCCAGGGCAGGGCCCAGGCGCTCAGCGTCCTCCAGGGGCTGGTCCAGGAGGACCAGGTGCGGGTTGCCCATGTTGACGGCGGTGCCGCGCAGGTCCGGGTGGCCGGGCACGGGCGCGTCCACGAAGGGCTGCCCCGTCGTCCCCGAGGGCAGGTTCGCGGCCACCAGCCGCGCCGGCCCCATGGAGATGTCCACGCCCACCACGCCGCCGTCGCCGTAGCCGGGCTTGCAGGCGAGCACGCCCGCGCCCGTCTCCACGTCGAGGGTCGCGGGGTGCTGGCCGGACTGATCCACCAAGTACTTCACCGCGCAGCGCAGACCGTTGCCGCACATCTCCGCGATGCTGCCGTCGGCGTTGTGGACGACCATGCGCGCGACGCCTCGGGACGAAGGCAGGAGGGCCAGCACCCCATCCGCCCCGATGCCCCGGCGCCGGTCGCACAGCCAGCGCGACTGCTCCGCGTCGATGTCCACGCCCGTGCTGCGACGGTCCAGGACGACGAAGTCGTTGCCCAGGCCGTGGTACTTGAAGATGCGCTCGCTTGCGTCCACGGGGGTAAGTCTAGACGGCGCCTTTTATTCGCGCTCGCCGACCTTCTTGGACGGGGACGGAACGTCCAGGGCGGGCATGGCCCGGCGCGAGGCGGTGGGGGTGGCGGGGGTGCTGGCCCGGCGCAGCTCCGCCAGCTCCGCCTCCTGGGCGGCGAGCTGGTCCTGCATGGTCTCGACGTGGGCCTGGAGGACCTCCATCTCGGCGGCCATCTCCAGCACATCCTCGGGAGGCTGGGCGGTGGACGTCTTCGCCTCCTCCAGGGCCTGGACCAGCGTCTCGCGCTCCGTCTCCAGTGTTTCGAGCCGGGCCTGCTGTTCGCGGATGCGCGCGGCGAGCTGGTCACGTTCGGCGCGCTCGGCGTCCAGGATGCGGGCGGCGTCCGCGGCGGCGGTCTCCAGCGTGGTGGCGCGGCCCTCGAACCGGACGCGGGCGGCGCGGGCGACCGTGAGGTCCGACTGGAGGCGTTCGCGTTCGGAGTCCGCGCGGCGGGCGTGGGCCTCGGCGTCGGCGGCGGCCTGGGACAGGGTGGCCACGCGGGACTCCAGCGCGGCCTGTTGGGTTCGCGCGTCCGCGAGCGCCTCGGCGAGCCGGGCCTCCAGCGCCGCGAGCGCTTCGCGAGCCTGCTCCGCGGACCGCGAGAGGCGGGCTTGCAGGTCGGCCTGCTCCGTCGAGGCTCGCGCCAGGGCTTCCGTGAGCCGGGCGTCGTGCTCGGACTTCCCGGCATCCGCTTGCGCGGCGAGGTCCGCGAGGCGGGCCTCCAGGTCGGCCCGCTCCTGAGCGGCGCGGGTGGTGACCTCTTCGAGGCGAGCCTCGATGGCGGCCTTCTCCGTGTCGGCCTGCGCGGTGATTTCGGCGAGGCGCACTTCGAGCTCCGCCTTGTCCGTGCCGGCGTTCGCGAGCGCCTCGGCGAGCCGGACTTCGAGCTCCGCCCTCTCCGCGTCGGCCTGCGCGGTGACTTCCGCGAGGCGAACCTCCAGCTCCGCCTTGTCCGTGCTGGCGCCCTGGATGCGTGCTTCCAGGTCGGCCCGCTCCTGATCCGCGCGGGTGGTGAGCTCCGCGAGCCGGGCCTCGAACGAGGACTGGGCGTCGTTGGTGCTCGCGGAGACGGAGGCCAGCCGGGCTTCCAGCTCCGCCTTCTCGGTGCTCGCGAGCGAGAGCACTTCCGCGAGCCGTGCCTCCAAGGCGTCCTGCGCAGCACGGGCTTGGGCCGTGACTTCGGCGAGCGAGGCCTCGCGCTCCGCGGTGGCTTGGGCGAGCTGCTGCTCCAGGACGGCCGCGCGCTCGTTCTCGGCTCGGGCGGACTCCGTGAGCCGGGCCGCGTCGGCGCGTGCGGTCTCCAGTTCGGAGCGCAGGCCTTCGAGCGAGGCCTCCAGG
The DNA here is from genome assembly GCF_003612055.1 of Corallococcus llansteffanensis. Classification (GTDB taxonomy): domain Bacteria; phylum Myxococcota; class Myxococcia; order Myxococcales; family Myxococcaceae; genus Corallococcus; species Corallococcus llansteffanensis. The sequence goes on along the minus strand of NZ_RAWB01000134.1, from coordinate 5,611 downwards.
TTCGTGGCCTTGCCCGCGAAGCGCCGCGCGGTCTCCAACTGCACCACGAGCAGCTCCGCATGTTCGCGCGTGGCGGCGAGCCGGTCGCTGGCGTCCACGAGCTCCGCTTCCAGTCGGCCGACGTGCTGTCCCCGCTCATGCAGCGCGGCGTGGGCGCGTTGCAGCTCGGAGCCCAGGCGCATCATCTCCTGGTGAGCGGCGCCCAGTCGGGCCGTGTCCGCGCGAAGGGCCGTGAGTTCCTGCTCCTTCAGCGCGAGCTGTTCGCGGAGTTCTTCCAATTCCTGCTGCTGACCTTCGGCGCGGGAGAGCGCGCCTTCCCGCTGCGCTTCCATGGAGACGCGTAGTGCACCGGCCTCGCGCAATTCCTGCTCACGCGCGGCCAGGGTTTCCGCAAGGCGTGCGGCCCGTGCTTCGGCCTCGCGCGCGGCTTCCAGGGAACCGGTGTCCTCCGCGAGCCGGGCCTCCGCGCGCTGACGGGCCGCCTCCGCCTGCGCCAGCGAGGTTTCCAGCGCCTCCAGGTTCGCGGTCTCGGCGGCGAGTCGGAACTCCACCTCCGTCAACGAGGCTTCCAGTTCGGCACGGCGCGCGGTTTCGGCGGCGTAGCGCCTCTCCGCTGCCGACAGCGCCGCTTCAGCGTCCTTCAGCGTCGCTTCGAGCTCGGCGCGGCGCGCGGTCTCGGTGGTCTGGCGTGCCTCGGCTTCCGCGATCGATTGCTCCAGTGCGGCACGGCGCGCGGTCTCGGCGGCGTGGCGGGCTTCCGCCTCCTGCAACGACGCTTCGAGTTCGGCACGGCGCGAAGACTCCACGGACTGTCGGGCCTCTGCCTCCGCGAGTGACTGCTCCAGTGAAGCAAGACGCGTGGACTCGGAGGCACGTCGGGCCTCGGCGTCCGCGAGTGACTGCTCGAACCGTGCGGTCTCGGAGCCGAGCCGGGCCTCCGCGTCCGCCAGGGCCTGCTGCATCACGGAAAGGCGCGCGGCCTCGGCGGTGTACCGGGACTCGGCCTCCGCGAGCGACGCCTCCAGTTCGGCGCGACGCGTGGTTTCGGAAGCGAGCCGTGTCTGCTGTTGCTCCAGGCTCGCGCGCAGCGCTTCGTCGCGGGCATCGGCGGCGGCGCGCTCCTGCTCAGCTTCGACCAGTCGCTCCCGCTGCGCCGTGGACTCCGCGCGCAGGGTCTCCAGCTCCGTGCGGAGCACGGCCAGGGCCTCACGCTCCTGCCGCCATGCCGTGCGGGCCTCCACGAGCGCGGCCTCGTCCTTCGCGCGCGACTCGCGCTCGCTGGTGGCCTGCGTGCGGGCCTCGTCCAACGAGGACAGGGCCTCCACTTCGGACCTTCGTGCTTCGGTGAGCTCCGCGCGCAACTCCCGGAGCGCCAGGTCCTGCGACGCCTGCGCCTGCTTCGCCTCCGTCAGCGCGGCGCGGACTTCCTCCACCTCCAGGGCGCGCACCCGCGCTTCTTCCGTAGCGGTCGCCAGGGCCGCCGCATGCGCCAGCGACGCCGCTTCATTCGCGCGCTGTGCTTCGGTGAAGGCAGCCTGGACCTCCATCAAGGTCTGGCGCGTGTGCTCGAACGCGGCCTCGGTGGACTGCCGCGCGGCGCGGTCCGTCGTCAGCTCCGCTTCGAGCAGGGCCCGGGCTTCGCGCGTCGAGGCCAGCGTGTCTTCCGAACGGGCGCGCAGGTCGCGCTCCTCGTCCAGCGTGGCCTGGACCGAGGCGAGGGCCTCCCCCGCCTTCGTCCGGAGCGACCGCTCTTCATCGAGCGCCGCCGCGGAGTCGTCCTTGAGCCGCGCGAGCGACTCCTCCAGACGAACGCGTTGCGAACGCTCCTCCTCCAGGACCGTGCGAGCGACCCCGAGCGCCGCATCCAACCGGAGCCGATCCGCCTCCAGCGCGCTCTGGGCCTCGGTCCACGAGGACGCCGAACCCTCCAGCCGGGTGCGCAGGGCGCGCTCGGCGTCCAGCGACTCCTGCACGTTCGCGAGGGCCACCTGTGCCCGGGCCTGCTGCTCTCGCTCCGAGATCAACAGGGCCTGCGTGTCGGCGAGCGCCGCTTCCCACCGTGCGCCGCGCTCCTGTTCGGAGGTCAGCGACTCCTGGATCCGCGCCAGGGCCTCCTGCGCGGAGCCCAGCGCCGTCTCCACCGCCTGCCGCTGACCGCGCTCCGCCGCGAGGGCTTCGAGTTCGGTCGCGAGCGACTGCTCGACCGCGTCCAGCTTCGCCTGCGTGGCCTGGAGCGCGGCCTGGGCCGAAGCCCGCGCCTGCTGCTCCCGGGTCAGGTCGTCCTGGATGAGCGTCGTCAGGGCTTCCGCGTCGGTCAGCTCCCGACGCAGGGACTGGAGGGAGGCTTCCAGCTCCGCGCTGCGACGCACGGCCTCTTCGTGAGCCTGAGTCGACTCCGCGAGTCGGGCCCCGTGCTCCCACACCTCGCGAGCCAGCGCATCGCGGGCCTCGGAGAGGGACTGCCGCAGGGTCTCTGCTTCCGAATGGGCCTGCGCGAGACGTGCATCCGCTTCGGCACGCGCGTCCTGGAGTCCCTGGGCAAGCCGGGCTTCGGCCTCGGCACGAACACCCGCGAGCACCTGCTCCGTCTGGCCACTCGACTCGGCCCGCGCATCCGCGAGGACCTGGGCCACCCGAGCATCCGCCTCTGCGCGCACGTCCGCGAGTGCCTGGGCCGCACGGGCCTCCGCGTCCGCGAGAGCACGGGCCGCCAGTGCTTCAGCTTCCTCAAGCTGACGGGTCCGCTGGGCCTCCGCGTCCGCGAGAGCCTGGGCCGCGCGGGCCTCTGCCTCCGCACGAGCCTCCGCGAGAACCTGGGCGGCACGAACCTCCGCGTCCGCGAGAGCCTGGGCCGCGCGGGCCTCTGCCTCCGCACGAGTATCCGCGAGAGCCTGGGCGGCAAGGGCATCCGCGTCCGCGAGAGCCTGGGCGGCACGGGCCTCTGCCTCCGCACGAGCGTCCGCGAGAGCTTGGGCGGCAAGGGCATCCGCGTCCGCGAGAGCATCGGCCGCACGGGCTTCCGCATCCTCAAGCGCACGGGTCGCACGCGCTTCGACTTCCGCAAGAGCACGGGCCGCACTTGCTTCGGCTTCCTCAAGCCGGGAAGCCAGCAACGCCTCCGTCTCCGCACGAACACGGGCCACCTCCGCGTCGGCCTCCGCACGAGCCTCAACGAGCGCCTGCACCCGCCGAGCCTCCGCGTCGGACAGTGCCCGGGCGAGCGTCTCGGCCTCGGTCTCGCTCCGGATCCGCGTGGCATCCGCCAACGCCTGAGCAAGCCGCGCCTCCGCCTCGGCGAGCCCCCGCTGACGCTCTGCCTCCGCATCCTCAAGGGCGCGCTCGAGCCGCGCTTCCTCTTCAGCCCGGATCCGCTCAAGGGCTTGCGTCCGCTCGGCCTCCGCTTCCGCCAGCGCCTGCGAGAGCCGCGCCTCTTCCTGCTCACGCGCCTCCGCCAGCGCGCGCTCCTGCCTTCCATCCGCGTCCGAGTGCGCCGCGGCCAGCGCGTTCGTCACCCGCTCGTTGGCCTCGGCACGGGCCTCCGCCAGCGCCTCCTCCAGCCGCGCCTGAGCCTGCGCCCGCTCCGCGTCGATGGCCTGCACGAGCGCGGCCTCCACCCGGACGCGCTCCGTCTCCGCCGCGGCCAGCCGCTGCCCCGCCGCCTGCTGCGCGGACTCGACCCGCTTCTGCTCCGCCTCCAGCGTCTCCAGCCGCTGCCCCGCGGCATGGAGCGACTCCTCCAACCGCGCCGCCAGCGCCCGGGCCGCCGCCTCGCCCTGGATCCGTCCTTCCAGCTCCTGACGCAGCCGGCGTTCCGACTCGCGCGCCGCGGCCAGCTCCGTCTCCAGCCCGCGCAGCCCGGTCTCGCGCTCCGCGAGCCGCGCCTCCGCGTCCTTGCGCGCCCCTTCGGCGGAGTGCATCCGCTGCTGGGCCTCGGCAAGCTCCCGCCGCGCCCGCGCCAGCTCCGCTTCCTTCACCGGCACCGCGTCGCCCGCCGAGCGCGCCGAGTCCTGCGCCCGGGCAAGCTCCGCCTTCAGGTGCTCCACCGCCGCCAGCGCCCCCGAGTACTGCTCCGCGATCCGCAGCTCCCGCTCGCGCGCGGCCTCGGCCTGCCGGCGCCGGTCCTCGGCCCCGTCCAGCGCACGCTCCGCCGCCAGCCGGTCCCGCTCCCGGTCGATGCGCAGCGTCCCCAGCTCGTCCTGCAACGTGCGCAGCTCGGTGTAGGCCTGCGTCAGCCGCTCGCGCGACTCCTCCAGCGACGTCGCCGTCTCGTCGCGCCGCGCCCGCTCCAGCCGCAGCGCCTCCTGCGCCGCCAGCGCCTGCACGCCCGCGTCCGCCTGCGCGCGCTGAGCGGCCTCCACCTCCAGCCGCTGCGCCGTCAGCCGCCGGTCCGCGTCCGCGATGCGCTCCGTCGCGACCTGCAGCTCCAGCTCGCGCCGCCGCAGCCGGCTGCTCAAATCGTCCCGCTCGCGCGCGGACTCCACCGTGCCCCGCGCCTGCTCCAGCTGCGCCGTCAGCCGCGCCATGTCCTGCCGCGCGCCCTCCAGCGCCGGCTTCAGCGCGATGACCTCCGCCTCCCGGTCGCCCACCTCCGCGCGCAGCTTGGACACCGCGTCCTTCAGCCGCCCCGCCCGCTCCTCCCACGTCTTCGCCCGGGCGGCGACCTCATCCAGCTTCCCGCGCGTGAAGGCCAGCGGCTCCGGCGGCAGCTGCACCCACGTGGGGTCCACCACGCGCGCCGGCTCCAGGCCCGCCATCACCACGAAGTACGCCGCCTCGCTGTGCCGCACGAGCGAGCCGTCCACCTGCAACCCGTCCCCGCGCTCGAACGCGAGCTGGTAGCCCAGCACCGGGGACTGCGTGGCCACCTCCACATGCGGGAAGTGCGCCGACAGCGCGTCGAGCAGCTGCCCGTACATGGGCGGCACGTCTTCTTCCGGATCCATCAACTGCGGCAGCGCCAGGCCCGCCAGGTTGCGCAGGCCGCCCACCAGGAAGCCCTGCCGCGCCACCAGCCGCGCCAGCTCCGCCAACAGCTCCGGCGCGCGCACGTACGGCGCCAGGTCCGTCACCATCACCAGGTCGAAGCTCGCCGGCTCCAGGTCGTCGTAGATGTTGGCGCGGAACCTCAGCTGCGGGTGCGCGTGGGCATTCTGCGCCGCCTCCACCGCCGCCACGTCCGCGTCGCACGCCACCACCGTGCGCGCCCCCCGCTCCACCAGGAAGCGCGCGCTCTCGCCTCCCGTGGAGGCCACGGCATCGACCTCGAGCACGCGACGACGCGCGAACAGGCTCTCCGCGAAGATGTAGCGGGGCAGCAGCTCGCTGGGCCCCATCCGACGAAAGGTAGATTGCAAATGATGTTCCCGGGGGGCGGGAATTGTAGCGTCTGACCCAGAGAGGTCCCAATTTCAGGGCTCTTACAAGCACGGGCGAAGTGCCCGTCCGTCCGGAGGGCAGGCGACATGACCACGAATTCACCCCAGGGTTTCGGCTACCGGGCCCGTCGCACCTTCACCCGCCTGCTCGTCTTCCTCGTCATCCTCGGCCTGGGCGGCGGCGTCGTCTTCCTCCTGGGCCAGCTCAACTCCCGCACCTTCACCCTCGTCACGGA
>NZ_RAWB01000133.1 GCF_003612055.1 Corallococcus llansteffanensis | reverse complement strand
CTGCGCGACAGGTTCTCCAGCAGCCCCGGCAGCAAGCTCGTGCGCATCACCGACTGCTCGACGCTCAGCGGGTTCATCAGCGCGATGGGCGCTTCCTTCCCACCCAGCACCTCCAGCGACTTCGGTGCGACGAACGAGTAGTTCACCACCTCGTTCAGCCCCACCCCACCCAGCGAGTGACGGAGCCGACGCTCGGCCTCCATCTGCGGAGGCTCCGGCGCCAGTGTGTCCAGGCCGCGCGGCAGCCGGGCCGGGATGTTGTCGTAGCCGAACACGCGGGCGACCTCCTCCATCAGGTCCTCCTCGCGCTCCACGTCCACGCGCGCCCGCGGCACCTCGAACGTCGTCTGCCCCGCGCCATCGTCCACTGTCTTGAACCCGAGCGCCCCGAGGATGCGCCGGCACTCCGCCTCCGGCACCGCCACGCCCAGCACCTTCTCCACCCGCGCGTAGCGCAGCGTCACCCGACGCGGCGGCTTCGGCGCGGGCTGCACGTCCACCCGTCCCGGCGCCACCGTGCCCCCCGACAGCTCCGCGATGAGCTGCGCGGCCCGGTCCAGCGCCGGCAGCACCGCGTCCAGGTCCGCCCCGCGCTCGAAGCGATGCGACGCCTCCGTGTGCAGCGCGTACCGCTTCGCCGTCCGGCGCACGCTGGAGCCCAGGAAGTGCGCGGACTCGATGACGATGCGCTTCGTCCCTTGAGTCACCTCGCTGTCGCCGCCGCCCATCACGCCCGCCAGCGCCTGCGCTCGATCGCGGTCCGCGATGACCAGGTCGTCCGCGTCCAGCGTGCGCTCCTTGTCGTCCAGCGTGCGCAGCTTCTCGCCCGCCTTCGCGGTGCGCACGACGATCTCCTGGCCCGCCACCTTGTCCAGGTCGAACGCGTGCAGCGGCTGCCCGTACTCCAGGAGCACGAAGTTCGTGACGTCCACCACGTTGTTGATGGCGCGCACGCCGCACGCCTTCAGCCGGTCCTGCATCCACTGCGGCGACGGCTGGATGGTGACACCCTCCACCACCCGCGCCGCGTAGCGAGGACACCGGTCCGCCGCGTCGATACGCACCTTCACCAGCTCCGCCACCGCACGGCCGGACTCGGCGGGCTTCGGCTCGGGCACCTTGAGCGCCGCGCCCGTCACCACGCCCACCTCGCGCGCCACGCCCAGGTGGGAGAGCGCGTCCGGCCGGTTCGGCGTGACGTTCACCTCCAGCACCGAGTCATCCAGCCCCAGCGCCTGCGCGATGGGCACGCCCAGCTTCGTGTCCGCGGGCAGGATGAGCAGGCCCGAGGAGTCCTCGGTGATGCCCAGCTCCTTCGCCGAGCAGAGCATGCCGAAGCTGTCCACGCCCCGGAGCGCGGCCTGCTTGATCTCCATGCCGTTGGGCAGCTTCGCGCCCACCGTGGCCAGCGGCACCTTGTCGCCGACCTTGAAGTTCTTCGCGCCGCACACCACCTGGAACAGCGCGGAGCCGCCGATGTCCACCTGCGTGACGGACAGCTTGTCCGCGTTGGGGTGCTGCACCGACTCGCGGATCTGCGCCACCACCACGCCGCGCAGTCCCTCGCCGGGGCGCTCCACCCCTTCGATCTCCAGCCCCGCCGCGGTCAGCTTGCGCGCCAGCTCGTCCACCGACGGCGGCAGCGCCACGTAATCGCCCAGCCACTTCACCGAAATCTTCACAGGTCCACCCTCTTGCCCATCCGGCTGGAATCAGAACTGCTCGAGGAAGCGCGCGTCGTTCTCGAACATCATCCGCAAGTCGTCGATGCCGTAGCGCAGCATGGCCAGGCGCTCCACGCCCATGCCGAACGCGTAGCCCGTCACCTCCTTCGGGTCGTAGCCCGCGGCGGTGAAGACGTTCGGGTGCACCATGCCGCTGCCCAGCACCTCCAGCCACCCCGTCTGCTTGCACACGCGGCAGCCCTTGCCACCGCACGACGCACAGGTGACGTCCACCTCCGCCGACGGCTCGGTGAAGGGGAAGAACGACGGACGGAAGCGCGTGCGCGTGTCCGAACCGAAGAAGGCCCGCACGAACGCGTCCAGCGTCCCCTTCAGCTCCGCGAAGCTCACGTCCTTGTCCACCAGCAGCCCTTCCACCTGGTGGAACATCGGCGTGTGCGTGATGTCCGAGTCACGCCGGTACACCCGCCCCGGCATCACCGCGCGGATGGGCGGCTTGCGCGCCAGCATGTGCCGCACCTGCACCGGCGACGTGTGCGTGCGAAGCAGCGACGGGCTGTCCGCCTTCTTCGCGTGCCCCAGCGTGGGCTCGTCCACGTAGAACGTGTCCTGCATGTCCCGCGCGGGGTGGTCCTTGGGCAGGTTCAGCGCCTCGAAGTTGAAGTAGTCGAGTTCAATCTCAGGCCCGACGGCCACCTCGAACCCGAGCCGCGCGAACGTGCGGACGATGTCCTCCATCGTGCGCGACACCGGGTGCCGGCCTCCGGGCAGCACCGCGCGCCCGGGCAGCGTCACGTCCAGCTTGGGGCCCTTGAGCTGGGCCTCCATCGCCGCGTCCTCGGCCCGGCGCACGGCGTCCGCCAGGAGCTGCTCCAGCTCCGCCTTGACGGTGTTGGCCACCTCGCCCAGCGCCCGCCGCTCGTCCGGGGGCAGCTTGCCCATGCCGCCCAGGATCGCGGACAGCTCGCCCTTCTTGCCCAGGTAGCGGATGCGCAGCGCCTCCACCTGCGAGGGCTCCGACACGCCCGCGATCTCCTGGCGCGCCGCGTCCGCCAACGCCTGCAACCGGTCTCGCATGGTCCTCTTTCCGCCTTCCGTTCACGCCCCGGGCGCCTTCAAGGCACCGGGCAAAAAAAGAGGGCCGCCCCCGTACTGGAGGCAGCCCGTGTGGCTTCAGGGGGCCGGCTTCAAAAGCCGGCCGTGTCTCAGGCTGCCTTCGCGATGTTGGCGACGGCGGCAAAGCCCGCGGGGTCCGCGATGGCCATGTCGGACAGGACCTTGCGATCCAGGCCGATCTTCGCCTTCGCCAGACCGGCGATCAGCTTCGAGTACGACAGACCCACCGTGCGCGCCGCCGCGTTGATGCGGACGATCCACAGCGAGCGGAAGTTGCGCTTGCGCACCGCGCGGTCGCGGGTGGCGTAGTCCAGGGCGCGTTCCACGGCCTGGTTGGCGCGCTTGTAGCAATTCTTGCGGCGGCCGCGGAAACCCTTGGCCAGCTTGAGAATGCGATTACGACGACGACGAGCCTTGAATCCCTTTTTGACGCGCATGACACACTCCTGACTTCTTGAAGGTGACCCTGGGGTGCCGGCCTCACGCCGCTCCGCCAGGACTCACGGATGGTCCAAGCCCGAGGAAAAACTCAGGCCCCGTAGGGGAACAGCTCCTTGATGACCTTCTTCGCGTCCATGTCGCGCAGGTGACCGGTGCCCCGGTTACCGCGCTTCTGCTTGGGCGACTTGGAGAAGGTGAACAGGTGCTTGCTGAAGGCCTTGCCGAACTTCACCTGGCCGCTCTTCTTCACCTGGAAGCGCTTCTTCGCGCCGCTGCGGGTCTTCAACTTGGGCATGGTCCCAATCCTTCCTTCTGCTTCCTGTCGGCACGGCAGCCATCGCGGCTGACGGCGGTCGCGAAACACGGTTCGCGACGCTTTGGCGGAAGCCTCTATCACTCTTTCGAGGCGATGGGGGTAGCGTTTCCTACAGACACCGCCGAAACCACCGCCGCCGGCACTTCCGGAGCTTCCGGTGACTCCTCAACGGGGCCCCGGAAAGCACCCTTCCCTGCGTCCGGCGGCTTGCCGTCCGCCGGCCTGCCTTCCTGCTTCTTCGCCAGCGCGTCCGCCTGCTGACGGGCCAGCTCCCGGGCGCGCTGGGCCACCTTCGGGTTGGGGGCCAGGATCATGAACATCTGGCGCCCTTCCATCCGGGGGTGCTGCTCCACCACCGCGACTTCCTTCAGGTCCTTCGTCACGTCGTCGAGAATCGCGCTCCCCAGCTGCTTGTGGGTGATTTCACGACCCCGGAACATGATGGTGATCTTCGCCTTGTTCCCCTCTTCCAGGAACCGGCGGACGTTGCGGACCTTGAACTCGTAGTCGTGCTCCTCCGTCTTGGGGCGGAGCTTCACCTCCTTGAGGTGGACCACGACCTGCTTCTTCTTCGTTTCCGAGGCCTTCTTCTTCTCCTCGTACTTGAACTTGCCGTAGTCCATGATCTTGCAGACTGGCGGCTTCGCCATGGGGCTGATCTCGACGAGGTCGAGACCGTCCGCCTGGGCGCGCGCCAGCGCTGCTTCGAGCGTCATGACTCCGAGCTGCTCCGCATTCGGTCCGACGACGCGGAGCTCCCGGGCGCGGATACGGCGATTGGTTCTCTGATCGCGAACGATGGGAGGACCCTCCGACGAAAACCGCGCAACTAGTCCAGCCCGGACTGGGAGTCAAGAGCCCCCACACCGCCCTGCTCAGGGCAGCGCGGCTTCCTTCGCCAGGAGCGCCTCGAAGTCGGCGAGCTTCATCGACTTGAGGTCCTCGCCGCCGTAGCGACGGGGGGACACGGCGCCGGCTTCGACCTCGTTGTCACCCACCACGAGGGTGAACGGAATCTTCTGGAGCTGCGCCTCGCGGATCTTCGCGTTGAGCGTGATGCCGCGCTCGTCCAGCTCCACCCGGTAGCCCTTGGCGCGCAGCTCGTCGCGCACCTTGCGGGCGTACTCCACCTGACGGTCCGCCACGTACACGAGCGTCGCCTGCACCGGGGCGAGCCACGCGGGGAACGCGCCGGCGAAGTGCTCAATGAGGATGGCGGTGAAGCGCTCGAAGGAGCCGAAGATGGCGCGGTGGAGGACCACGGGGCGGTGCTCGGCGTTGTCCTCGCCCACGTACGTCAGGTTGAAGCGCTCCGGGGCCAGGTAGTCCAGCTGCATGGTGCCCAGCTGCCACCGCCGCCCGATGCTGTCCGATACCGCGAAGTCGATCTTCGGGCCGTAGAAGGCGCCGTCGCCCGGGGCCAGCTCGTACTCCAGGCCCAGCGACTCCAGCGCCGCCTTGAGGCCGTCCTCCGCGCGATCCCAGAGGGAGTCATCCCCCAGGCGCTCCGCGGGGCGCGTGGACAGCTTCACCGCGTAGGTGAGGCCCACCGCCTTGTAGACGCGGTCCAGCAGCTTCACGAAGCGCCGCACCTCGTCGGTGATCTGGCTCTCCATGCAGTAGATGTGCGCGTCGTCCTGGGCGAACTGGCGCACGCGGGTGAGGCCACCCAGCGAGCCCGCGGCCTCGTTGCGGTGCAGCACGTCCTGGGTGTGCAGGCGCAGGGGCAGGTCGCGGTAGCTGTGCTTCTTGAAGCCGTAGTACAGGTGGTGCGACGGGCAGTTCATCGGCTTGAGAGAGAAGTCGTGTTCGCCGGACTCGTTGTCGAGCACCAGGAACATGTTCTCCTTGTACTTGCCCCAGTGGCCGCTGGTCTCCCACAGCCCCTTGTTGAACATCAGGGGCGTCTTGATCTCCACGTAGCCGTCACCGGCCGTGAGCCCGCGCATCCAGTCCGACAGCGTCTGGTACATCGCGGTGCCCTTGGGCGTCCAGAAGGCCGCGCCGGGCGCGTACGGGTGGAAGTGGAAGAGATCCAGCTCCTTGCCCAGCTTGCGGTGGTCGCGCTTGCGGGCCTCCTCGATGCGCGTCAGGTACGCGTCCAGCGCCTTCTTGTCGAAGAAGGCCGTGCCGTAGACGCGCTGGAGCATCGGGTTGCGGTGGTCGCCGCGCCAGTACGCGCCGCTGGAGGAGAGGATCTTGATGACGCCGATCTTCCCGGTGCTGGGCGCGTGGGGCCCCAGGCAGAAGTCCACCCAGTCGCCGTGGGTGTAGAGCGTGAGCGTCTTGGCGCCCTTGGCGGCGATGTCCTTGACGATCTCCACCTTGAACTTCTCACCCTTCTCCTCGAAGAGGCGCACGGCCTCCTCCATGGAGATCTCCGTGCGCACGAAGGGGGCGTCCTGCTTGAGCTCGGCGTTGGCGGCCGCTTCGATCTTCTCCAGTTCCTCCGGCGTGAAGGGCTTCTCGCGGAAGAAGTCGTAGTAGAAGCCCTCCTCCGTCGCGGGACCGATGGTCACCTGCGTGCCGGGGAACAGGCGCTGCACGGCGCTGGCCACCACGTGCGCGGCGTCGTGGCGGATGAGGTCCAGGCCTTCGGGGCTCTTGGGCGTGAAGATCTGCAGCTTCGCGTCCTCGTCGAGCGTGCGCGTCAGGTCGACGTCCTGGCCGTTCACCCGGGCGAACAGGGCCGCCTTCGCGAGCCCCACGCCGATGCTGCCCTTCACGAAGTCCAGGATGGTCGTGCCCCGGGCGGTCTGCTTCTGACTGCCGTCGGGGAGCGTCACCGTGATGGATTCGGACATGGCTTGAAAACCCCTGCGCTGGAAAAGCCACGGGCGGCAGGCTTTTTGGAAAGCCGGCCGCCCGCGAGATGGAACGCTTACTGTGATGGGTCGTAGTGGGATCGAACCACTGACCCCTACCGTGTCAAGGTAGTGCTCTACCGCTGAGCTAACGACCCGTCGTGCGGATGGGCGCGGGGAATAACAGCGGGCTCCCACACCTGTCAAGGAAACACGAACGACGGGGCTTCTGTTCCCGACGTTCGCCGCTCCCACCTACCCCGCTTCGTCCAACAACGCCCGGATCCGTTTCATCACCCCGTCGAACATGGCGGGGGTGAGCCTCCCCGTCTGGGTGTTCTGCTGGCTGACGTGGTAGCTGCCCACGAGCCACCGGCCGTCCGGCAGCCGGAACTCCGCCCCGTGGCCGAAGTCGGGCCGGGGCGAGGGCAGCACGTTGCCCACCCGCGTCGCCGAAGCCAGCGCGGCGTTCCACCCGATGGCTCCCAGGGCGAGCAGCACCCGGCCGGGCAAGAGGGCCATCTCCCGGTCGAGGAAGGGTGCGCACCGGGCCACCTCCTCCGGCAGGGGCTTGTTGTCCGGCGGCGCGCACCGGGCGGCGGCGACGATGAAGGCGTCCTTCAGCTGGAGCCCGTCGTCCCGGCGCTCGCTGTGGGCCTGGGTGGCGAAACCCGCCCGGTGGAGGCCCGCGAAGAGGAAGTCGCCGGAGCGGTCCCCCGTGAACATCCGCCCCGTCCGGTTGGCCCCGTGCGCGGCGGGCGCGAGCCCCACGATGATCAGCCGGGCCCCGGGGTCGCCGAAGCCGGGCACGGGCTTCCCCCAGTAGTCCCAGTCGCGGTAGGCCCGGCGCTTCACCCGGGCCACCTCTTCGCGCCATTCCACGAGCCGCGGGCAGGCCCGGCACGCGATGATCTCGCGGTGCAGTGCTTCCAGCTTCGTCACGGCGCGCGGGCTCCCCCCTTGTAGAGGTCGGTGCGGCGGTAGCGCTGGATGACCACGCTCAGGACGACCTTGAGGATGGCGCTGGCCGGCACCGCGAGCAGGATGCCCACGAAGCCGAACAGCTCCCCGAACGCGAGCACTGCGATGATCACCGCCACCGGCGCCAGGCCCACCTTCTCCCCCACGACGCGCGGGGTGATGACGAAGCCTTCCAGGAGCTGCCCCACGACGAAGGTCGTCACCACCACCGCGAGCTGCCACGGCCCCTGCCACGACAGCAGCACGCCCAGCACCGCGAGCACCACGCCGATGCCCGTGCCCAGGTAGGGCACCATGTTGCCGAAGCCCGCGATGAGGCCAATGGCGATGGCCAGGTCGATGCGCGCCAGGGACAGCCCCACCGCGTAGATGACGGACAGGATGGCGCCCACGGTGAGCTGGCCCTGCACGAAGGCGGACAGCACCTCGTCCACCTCGCGGAAGCGCTGGGTCAACAGCCCCACCGAGCGGCGCGGCAGCAGGTCATGGATGCGCCCCATGAGGCGCGGGTAGTCCTGCAGGAAGAAGAACGCCAGCACCGGCACCACCGACAGGCCCAGCAGCGTGGCCGCGAAGCGCGCGGTGTTGCCGGCGAAGCTCGCCACCAGTCGCGCCGCCGTGGGGCCCGCGCTCTGGAGCAGCTCGGAGGCCTTCTCGCCCAGCTCCGCGGTGCGCTGGCTCACGAGGTCCGGCAGCGACACACCCAACAGGGACTCCACCTGCGGCACCACCTGCGTGCTGGCGCGCTGGAAGAAGCCGGGCAGCTTCGCCGCCTCGTCGCGGAACACCGGCACCAGGTACAGGCCCGCGCCCACCATCAGCAGCGTGCCCGCGAAGAACAGCACGGACGTGCCCAGCGTGCGGTCCAGGCCGCGCTTCTCCAAGAGCGTCACCAGCGGGTTGAACGCATACGCGCCCGTCAGCGCCAGCAGCACCGGCACCGCCACCCCGCCGAACACCGACAGGAGCGCGAACACCAGCGCCAGCGAACCCACCATCACGCCGGACCACACGAAGTCGACCCGGCGGGCCTCCGCCTCGTCCAGGGCCCCGGGGTCACCGGCCGGAGGCACGGGCTCCGGGTGCACGACATGCAGCACCGGCAGCACGTCCGGGGACGCGGCGGGTTCCGGGGCCTTCACCGCGCGCTCACTGCCTTTCTTGCGACGTCCGATGACCGCCTCCCTGTCCCCACCCATCCTACGGCGTCTTGGGGCCCTGATTGCGGTTGACGAACTGTCCGAAGGAGTCGCCCGCCACCTTGTCGTCCAGGGTGCCGACCTTCGTCCGGCCCAGCTCCGCGTCCACCACCACCTGATCGTTCGCCTGGAGCTGGAGGAGCTTCTCCGTCCACTGCTCCACCGTCACTTCGTGGGGCCCCGGCACCTGGGTGCGCTCGCCGGACTTCTTCTTCTTCGCCTCGCCGGGCTTCACCGGCAGCCGCGCCGTCACCTGCACGTTGCCCTCCGACACCTGCACCAGCGTGCGCGGCGAGAGGGCGCCCATCACCGTGGGGGCGGCAGCGTCCACCCGGAAGCGCGTGCCCCGGACGCCCGCGACCGCGCGGTCCGTCTCCACGTCGAACTTCGCCTGGGAGCCCGCGAGCGCCTTCTTCACGCTCGCCCAGACCTTGCCCAGGCCCAGCTTCGCCACGAAGCCCTTGCGCTCCTGGCCCTCGAAGTCCGCCTCGCTGATGAACAGCCGGCTGCCCGCGCCCAGCATCAGCACGCTGCCATCGTTGAGGGTGAGCTTGAGGTTGGACTTCGGCCCGACCTCCAGCGTGTCCTTCACCTCCACGTCCGTGCCCACCGCCAGCGGCTGGGCCACACCTCCCTCTGGCAGGCGCGACGCGGTGCCCTCCAGCACGTCCACCCGGCCAATGGCCCCGAACGCCAGCCCCGGCAACAGGCCCGCCAGGAGCACCGTCCACGTCCTTCGCTGTCGTTTCACGGAGCACCTCCGCTGGCATCGGGAGTCACGGGACGAAGCTTCACCTTCAGCGTCACCCGCGCCCCGCTGGGCTCGTAGTAGGTCGTGTAGGGCCAGAATCCGCGCTTCTTCACCTCGACCTGGTGGAAGCCCGCTTCGCCCAGGCGCAGGCTGCGGGACACGCCGGAGAAGTCGCTGCACGTGCCCTGCTGCACGCCGTCCAGCAGCACCTCGGCGTCCGCGGGCTCGCACCGGAGCACCAGGTCGCCGCGCTTGCCCTCGGCGGAGGCCATCAGCTCACGGGCCCGGGCCATCGACGCCGGCTGATCCGCGTCCTGCTTCGCCGCGCAGGCGCCTGGCCCCAACGCCAGCGCGAGCAGCGCCGCCCACCGAAGACGCATCACGGCGCCACGGTCAGCTCGACGGTGTTCGCCGTCACGCCCGTCACCGACACCTTACGCTTCTGGAACGTCTTGCCTCCGAGCTGCCCGGCCAGTTCGTCCGTGCCCCCCAGGAACGTGAGGTCGAAGCGCGTCGCGTCCTTGCCGAAGGTCGCCTTGCCCGGCTCGCCCCGGAGGCCCGTGAGCGACTCCGCCAGCACCTTGCGGAAGGCCTGCACCGCCGCGTAGTCCTTCAGCCCCAGCACCGTCACCGACACGCGGTTGCCGTCCTGCTGGGAGGCGCGCACGTACTCGATGACGGGGGCGCGGACCTCGGTGACGATGCGCTGGCCGCGCCGCCGCGCGATCTCATACGCCGTCCGGTCATACGAGATGACCGCCTTCGACGGCCCGCCCAGGTCGTCCGGACCCGACGCGAACTTCCCCGCCACCTTCGCGAGCTGGCTGCCGTTGTCGGTGGCGAACACCGCCAGGTCGTACTCGCCGGACACGGAGAAGACGAGCTGCCGGCCCTGTGCGTCCACCTCCGGGATGATGCCGTTGCCCGTGGGCGGCTGCTGCCGGAACACCACCGTGCCGTAGAGGATGTAGTCCGCGCGGCTCAGGTCGCCGATCTCCTTCGCCTCCGTGGCCGACAGCGCCACACCCGGCTGGAGCTTCACCTTGCCCGCGGCGAAGTGCGGGTCGATGATCGTCCACTGGTCCTGCTTGAAGGCCTCCGTCAGCACCGTGGCGAACATGCCGCCGTTGGTGACGAGCCCCTTCGGATCCACCGTCTGCTCCTGCGTCAGGATGACGAGCTTCGGGCTGCCCAGCCGGCGGATCAGCGCCTGCACCGCCTGGAGATCCTTGTCGAGTTGCTCCGTGCCTACCTCCGCGCGCACGGTCACCTTCGACACATCCGCCAGCACCTCGTGCCCCAGCACCTCGTAGCGGCGCACGTAGCCGGCGCTGTTCGTGAAGATGCGGTCGCTGATCAACTGGCTGTTCGCCGTGAGTGTGTCCGCGGCGATCCTCACCCCGGCCACCTGCTCCACCGCCTCGCGCAGCGCGGCGGCCTTCGCCTCGTTGAACGCCTTGTCCACGTTGCCGTTCACGATGGCGGCCTCGCCCGAGGCTTCCTTCACGACGACGCCGGGAGTCGGCGCGGGCTTGGGCGCGGCGGCGAGCGCCGTGGTCGCGAGGAACAGGCAGAGCGCGGTGAGCTTCAGGGGCATGGTCGTTCCTCGGGCTCGGCGCTACTGCGTGACGATGGCGACCCGGCCCTCGGCCAGGAAGCGCGTGTTCGCCTCGGTGAGCGCGCGAGCACCTTCCGCGTTGAGGACCAGGTCGGAGCCCTGGAGCTGCGAGGCCTTCACCACCAGCGGCTTGTCACCCACCAGCGCGGCCTTCCGGGCGGCCTCCAGGCTTTCGAACCAGGCCGCCACGCCCGTCGCGCCGCGCGCCTCGTCCGTGAGCACCGTCGCGGCGTAGAGCGGCTTGCCCGCCGCGTCCACCAGTCGGGGCGCGAGCACCGGCTTCAGGCCCAGCCCGCGCGCGTCCACCACGAGGCCCGTGTACTTCTTCGCGCCCTCGGCGTTGAGCACGATGGCCGCGTCCTGCGCGGGCGTCAGCGCCGCGGAGAGCGCCGCGAGCGGCACCTCCACGTCCAGCTCCACGCCACTGTCGGAGAAGTAGCGCTTGGCCACGACCTTGTAGCCGCGGATGGCGCCCTCGACGCGGCCCTTCACCTCGTCGCGCGCCCACTCGTCGCCCACCGTGCGGCCCGCGCTCACCTGGATGCCCTTGGCCTGCTCCAGCAGGTTGCGGAACGCGTCCAGCTTCGCGGCGCGCTCGGCGCCCAGGCGGGCCTGCGCGGGGTTGGCGGCCTTGAGGTCTGGCGCTCCGGAGCCCGTGGCGCGCAGGACCTGGCCTTCCCAGTTGATGCCCGGCGCGAGGGTGGCGCGCGGAGCTTCAGCGGCGGCGGGAGTGGCGGGTGCGGCGCCCTTCGCGTCCTTGCCCTGGCCCAGCGCCGTCAGCGGCACGACCAGCAACAATCCCCACAGCGAACGCGTCACGGAGCACTCCTCCCGCTGTCGCCGTGGATCCGGCGAGCGCACAGGAAAACCTCTCCGGTCATTCAAGGGGGCCACTCCGCGCGAAGTCAAGGCGACCCGGGGGATGGGCCTGGCCTGGTCGCGCGCACTGCGAACCGCCGGTGGCACCGCGTAGTCGCGGTGGCACACGCGCGGGGTAACACCTCGCGTCAGTTCTCGTTCGCGTGACGGTCGACGTAGGCGTCGATCATCTTGCGGTGCCGCTCGGTGAGGAGCGTGAAGCGCACGCCCGACTGCTCGCGGCGGCCCAACTCCTTCCACTCGCGTACGACTTCACCCTCGGCGTAGATGATCTCCTCGGAGCCGGGGAGCTGGAACTGGAGGCCCACGCGACGCGCGTCGTTCTGGGGCTCGATGAGGCGGGACAGGCTGACGCCTTCCTGGCTGATGTCCGCGGCGCGGGTCATGTACGGCACGCCGCCCATGTACTTGTTGAGGTAGATGTCCAGGGGCGCCCGATTGGCCTTCCGCTTCTCGCTCATTGGCTCATGACCTCCAGCTGGTGCAACAGGTCGCTTCGGGGGTGAAGCGACCTGGAGGCACAGTACGGTCAGTCGTCATGCGCGCAAGAAAACGACGCTCGCCAACCGCGATAGGCTGGCCCCCATGCGCCGCGTTTTTCCGCTCGCTGGATTCTTCGCATTGGCCTGTGCGTGCGGCCTGCCCGCGCACGTGCGGCCGGTGCCCGAGGGCACGCTGGCGCTGGAGGCAGGCGTCGGTGGGCCCGCGGTGAAGCTGGAGGGCGCGCCTGTTCCCCTGCCCCTGTCCACATTGGGCGCGAGCTACGGCCTCAATGGACGGTGGGACCTGCACGCCCATGCGCACCTCACACCGCTGCTGCTCGGCGTCGCGGGGATGGATGCGGGGGCGACGTGGCTCGCGCTGGAGCAGGACGGGGCCCGGCCCGCGCTGGCGCTCACCGGACGGGGCTACGTGTTCAGCGACCTGGACACCGGCGCCCTCTTCCACGGCGAGGCCACCGCCGCCGCGAGCTGGCTGCTCCGCGAGCGCTTCCTCACCTACGTCTCCGGCTCCGCGCTGTACGACGTGGTGGAGTCGGACGTGCTGTGGTCCGTCGCCGCAGGGACGCAGGTGCCCTTCGGCCGCTTCGCGCTCCAGTTGGAGGTGGGCTGGTACTGGCCGGGCTACGACGCGTCGGCCGCCGGAGCGGAGTGGCTCACTCCCGGAGGCCGTGGCGCACTGGGACTCGTGCTGGGCGGCAGCTACCGCTTCGGCGGTCCCTGATCCAGCGACGCCAGCGTCACAGAGGATCCGTCACGCGCACGCGGCTGAAGCCTTCGCGGTCGTCCTCGAACAGCACCATGCCCGCGCTCCCATCGACCTTTGCGACCACGCGAGGGCGCGTGAGCTGGTTGGCCGAAGCCCCGGTGTCGTCCAGCCGCGTCGCATCGACCAGCGCCGTGCTCGCGAGCGGGGACATGCGCGCCGCGCCGAGCCCGCTCTTTCCCGGCGACAGGTCCTGGAAGACGACGTGCCACGCCTCGCGCACCCACGCCGCCGAAGGACGGAAGCGACTGACGAAGGCCCCCGTGTCCGCGCCGCCCGCGACCCACGGCAACGGTTCCCAGCGGCCCTGCACACGCCGGGCTCCGCGCACATCGTGATGCCCGCGACGCTCGCGCAGGTCGTCCCAGACGAGCACCACGTCACCCTCCGGCGCCGACGTGAGCCGGGGCTCGCCCGCCAGTGTCTCCGAGGCTGAAGGCGGCGAGACCTGCTCGGCGGCCGCGAACCCCTCCCCCACCGACACCGCCGCGTACACCTCCCAGTCACGTTCGCGGTAGTCGAGCCACGCGACCACTACCCCCTCCGCGCCCCACGTCACCGAGGGCTGGAGCTGCGAGCCCTCATGACGATCCGTCACGCCGTTGCTCGCATCCACGCGCGACGACGCGGCCCACGTGCGGCCTCCGTCCTCCGAGCGTGACAGCCGTACCTTCGGCGCGAGCCCTTCGCGAAAGTCCGTCCACGCCAGCGCCACGCGCGACGTTCCAGGCTCCCATGCGAGCGCCGCCTCCCACTGCGACGCGTCCACGGCGTCCACCCGCGACGCCGGCCCGAAGCTCGCGGCACCGTCCGTGGAGACCGCCGCCCACAGCACCTCCTTCGTGCCCTCGCGCGCCTCCTGCCACGCCACCACCACACTGCCTGCCGGGCCCGCCGCGACCGCCGGACGCACCTGTCGGCCAGGGCCTAGTGACACCGGATGCGCGGGCGTGAACGTGCGGCCGTTGTCGTCGGAGGTGGCCACGTACACCTGCGGCCGTCCCGCTCGCGCGTCGCTGAAGACGACGTAGAGCCGTCCCGCCACATCGAAGGCGCCCTCGGGGTTCGTCTGCGCGCCCACGTCCACGGGGGCCACCTCCCGCGACGGCAGCCCCTCCGCCCCGGGCGTCACCGGCAGCTTCGGCCCGGGCCCGTCCCCCGCGAGCGACAGGTCGGCCGCGATGAGGCTCCTCGCATACCGTCCTTCGCGCCTGTCCCCCGACCCGGGCTCGAGCGCGTCGCCCTGCTCGCGCAGCCGGGCCTGTCGCTCCTCCAGGGACAGGCCGGGGTCGGCCTCCAGCGGATCCGGGAAGGTCCACGGCCCCACGTCCACCCAGCCCGTCAACGGCCGGCTGCCCACGAACGCACGCGGTGGCTGATCCGGCGTGCTCTTGCGTGTCACCCACACCTGCCCGTCGAAGATCAAGTCGAACAGGTTGCCGCTCAGCATTGGCGCCGCGCTGTGACGGAAGCCCCGGTACTTCTGCGTGTGACTCCAGCCCGAGGACAGGATGGTGTCCGGCAGCCAGCCGCCCTGTTCGTCCTTCACCGTCCAGCCGCTCCAGGCCTCGGGCTGCGTCACCAGCTCCGTGCCCAGGTCCTCCAGGCGCTGGAGGAACGGCGCATAGAACGCGTCGCGCGAGATGGCCGCGCCCACCCGACCGAATGGCAGCGCGAACGTGCCCAGCCGCTCCAGCGACGCGGGGCTCAGGTCCAGATCCGCCTCCTCCGTCTCCGTGAGGTAGACCTTGTCACTGCGGCCCGCGAGCCGGCCGTCCGGTCCGTACAGCAGCGCCGCGTTGAAGCACTCGGGGCCCGTGGCCACGTACGCGGGTTCGTTGTCGTCCGCGTCCACGTCGCGGAACAGGCCCACCGCTTCGGAGTCCCTCCGCGCTTCCACATACGGCACGTTGGCGGACGTCATCACCCAGACGCCGTAGCGCTTCGCGATGCCTCCAAAGGTGTGCTCCATGGCCCGCCACGCCGGATCCCCCAGCGCGAGCGTCAGCGACCGCGCCGCGGAGATGCCCGGGTAGCGTCGGCGGTATTCGTCCGCCGCCCGGAACCAGCCCGCGTACATCGCGTTGAAGGCCAGCTCCGTGCTGCCCGCCCCTCGCGCCAGCATCGCGCGACGGCCGGAGAACCAGGCGATCAGCCCCGCGTCCTCTGGGAACAGCAGCAGGTTGGGACGCGTGGGGGACAAGCACGGCGCGATGCGCACCACGTCCTCGCGGAAGGACGCGTCGAAGTGTTCGAGCGAGGCCGCGTCATCCAGCGTGAAGGCGTGCCCGACCACGAAGACGCGCACGGTGCCGGTGTCCGTGAAGGACAGCGCGCACACCGCGTCGTCCTCCGGCACGGTCGGTCCGCCACAGGCCAGGGCAGCGAGGGTTCCCAGCAGCACCACGAACGCGAAGGATGACCGGCAGCGCATGAGCCGCCCTATAGTCGCCCCATTCTCGTGAAAGGCGGAAGCATGCGTATGCAGTGGATGGCGGCCCTGGTGCTCGCGCTCGGTGTTCCGGGCTTCGCCCAGGCCCAGGCCCCGACGAAGACCTCCAAGCCGGCCGCCGCGCCCGAGGCCGCCGCGAAGGCGCCCGCCGCGCCCCCCGTGGAGCTCAAGACGGATGATCAGAAGACCATCTATTCGCTCGGGCTGACGCTGGGCCAGAGCGTGACGGCGCTCGCCCTGACGCCCGAGGAGATCCAGCTCCTCCAGCGCGGCCTCCAGGACGCGCTCTCCGGAGCGACGCCCCCCGTGGACCCCAAGGAGTACACCCCGAAGATCCAGGCCCTGGCCAAGTCGCGCCAGGCCCAGGTCAACGTCACCACCCTGGACCGCGCCTCCAAGGAGGCCGGCGCCACGCGGCTGCCCTCCGGCGTCATCTACCGCGAGCTCAAGGCCGGCACCGGAAAGACGCCTCGCGCCATCGACACCGTGAAGGTGCACTACCGCGGCACCCTCGTAGACGGCTCGGAGTTCGACAGCTCCTACAAGCGCGGGGAGCCGATCGAGTTCCCGCTCAACGGCGTCATCCCCTGCTGGACCCAGGGCGTGCAGAAGATGAAGGTCGGCGCCAAGGCGAAGCTCACCTGCCCCGCCAGCACCGCCTACGGCGAGCGTCCGCCCCCTGGCTCCCGCATCCCGCCCAACGCCGTGCTCCAGTTCGACGTGGAGCTGGTGGACGTGCCCGGCAACACCGCCGTCAGCCCGTAGGCACGGGATGCAACGGGGGCCCGCGCGACACGGGCCCCCGCCGCGTACGTCACAACACCGGCCAGCGCACCGACCGACCGTCGAAGGGCGGGTCGGCCATGATGGCCTGGGCCATCCGGTCCGCGAAGGCGCGCCCCTCCTTCGCGAAGGAGGCGGTCTCCTCGTCGTTCAGGAGCACGCGCACCTCGAACTGGACGATGCCGCCCACCAGCACCTCGATGGACAGCGCCCCGTCCCTGCCGCGCAGCACGCGGTACAGGAGCGGGCTCTGGAGGACCACCTCTTCGTCGCTCATGGGATTTCCGCCACCTGCGTGTCGGCCACCGGCGCGTTGATGACCATCACCTCCGGCACGCCGCCGGACGTGTAGCCGCCGAACTTGAAGCAGTCCTTGTCCTCCGGCGTGGTGCACTTCCACACGCCCGGATCCGCGTCCACCGGCAGCCGCGTGCAGACCTTCTGCGCCGCCAGGTCCAGCGTCATCATCCGCAGCGGGCCCTCGAAGTTCTTCGCCGGCAGGCCCAGCGCCTGGCCCAGCACCGCGGGGTCGTGCTTCCCATCCGGCGTCTTCGCCTTCTCCACCGCGCCCTGGATGGTCCCCGCCGGCGCCGCGAACAGGTAGCAAGCCACGTCGTTGCAGCGGCCGAAGTTCTTCGCGCCCGTCTGCACCACGAACTTCTGGTACGCGCTGTCCGTCATCAGCCACGACACCTTGCGGTCCGCGAAGTTCTTCTCCACGTGCTGATCAATGCCGTAGGGGCTCGCCAGCGCGTCCGCCTCCTTCGAGACGGCCTTCTGCGTGTCGTCACAGTTGTCCACCAGCGACGCGGGCGGCGGGGGCGTCGGCTTCGTGCCACCCCTCATCGAGGCACAGCCGACCACGGTGGACAACGAGCCCAGCAGCAACGCACGGAAAATAGAATTCACGGTCATTCCTCCAGTAAGCGTCAAAGAAGAAATGTCCGGATATCACAGTGCCTTGGCGGTGGCTTTCAACAAAGACTCCGCGCTGACGGGGGCCCCGGTGGCGTGGCGCATCCACTCGTCCGGCGTGACGGAGCCGAAGGTGGCCATGCGCTCGAACTCCGCGCCCAGCGGGCCGCGCTGCTTCAGGTGCTCTTCAATCTGGAAGGCGATGAGGTGCCCGAGCGGGTAGTCCGGCAGGTACAGCGGGTAGCTGATCATGTGGCTGTAGATGCCGAGCAGCGGGCTGTCCTTTCGGCCCAGCACCGGCGCGTAGTACTGGTTCCACACGTCGCGCGACACCTGGCCCACCGCCTCGCGGAGCTGCGCGGGCGTGGCGTCCGGGTGGTCATACATCCAGTGCCACGTGGCCATGTCCACCAGCGCCACGCCGGCGATCTCCCAGGACTGCCAGAAGTCGTTGAGCACGCGCTCGCGCTCGCTGGCCGCGTCGGGCTGGCCCAGGCCCAGCAGCTCCAGGTCGCGCGCCTGGAAGACGAAGGCCAGGGCCTCCGTGAAGGCGTTGTTGGGGACGCCGGACAGGAGCGTGTGGTCCACCTGGTACAGGCTGAAGACCTGCTCCACGTTGTGCCCCAGCTCGTGCACCGCGATGTTGTAGCCCTTGTAGTCCATGCCCCCCTTCTCCACGCGCGTGCGCAGGCGGGGGAAGTCGCCCCGGCGCAGCGCCTGCTGGGCATGGCCCGCGCCACGCGAGGCATCCACGCGGATGTACGAGGCGAGCGTGTCCGCCTTCTCCTTCGTGAAGCCCAGGCCCTGGAGGATGCGGGGGATGTCGCGCGCGAACGCGTCCGCCGTCGGGTAGCGCTTGCGCGTCAGCGCATCCAGCTGCGCCTCCGGCACCTTCGCACCTGGACGGAAGCCCGGGTACCAGAGGTCCTGCGGCTCCAGCGGGCGTCCCAGCCGGGACTCGATGAGCTTCGCCACGCGCGGCACCAGCGGCGAGGCGAGCAGCTCCGTCAGCAGCGCGCGCACCCGCTCCTCCGGCAGGCCTCGATCCAACTCGAAGCTGCGCGCGATGCGCGTGGGAGCCACGGGCGAGTACGGATCCGCGCGCCGCGACGCCTGGAAGGTGGCGAGCAGCCGCGCGTAGCGCGTGTCCGGCTCCGGCGCGACGTCCGCCTTGGCGGGGCGCTCCGGCGCGTTCGGCTCCACCGACTCCGGCGGGGCCACCGTCACCGCGTTGGTGAACGGATCCCAGTCCACGCGCGGGTTGTTGATGACGGCGGCGGGGATCGTCTGGGTGACGATGCGCTCCATCACCTGGACGATCATCCGCTGCTTCGCCAGCCCCTTCGCGTCCGTGTAGTCCGCCTTCAGCTCGTCGCGCAGGTTCCAGTGGCTGATGAGCCGCAGCCCTTGAGGGAACAGGCGCTGGCCCTTCGCGTCCACCAGGTGGTGCATCCAGAGGTTGTACTCGGCGATGTAGAGGTTCGCGTCCGCGATGGCCCGCGACACCTGCTGCTCCACCTCCGCGGGCACGCGCCGGTTGAAGCGCGACGCGAGCTTCGCCTCCGCCCACTGCCGCCGCGTCCACGACGGGCCCGCCTTCGTGCGCTCGGCCAGCGTGGTGAGCGGGAAGTTGAGCAGCACGACGAAGCCCGGCTTCGCCTGGAACAGGTCCGCCGTGACGTTGGAGGACGGGTCATACGACGCGAGCAGCGACTCCACCGGCAGCAGCGGCCCCAGGTCCAGATCCGTGAACCACTGGAGCTCGCGCCCCAGCTCGTTCATGTGGCCGTCCAGCTGTTCGAACAATCGCTCCAGGCGCCCGAAGGTCGCGTCCAGCTGGGGGCCTTCCGGCAGGAACTGCTCGCGCGCGAAGGCCGCCAGGTCCCCGTCCTCCGGGCGCCACAGCGCGGCCACCTGGTCCACGCCGCGCTCGATGCGGGCCTTCTGGGCCTCGCCGTGCTTCGCCACCAGCTCCAGCTTCAGCGCGGCGAGGGCCTCCTTCGACACGGGCGCGGACGGAGCGACTCCGGCGGTGTGGGCGGCCGACGCGGCGGGCGTCGTGGGCGTGGAGGCGGTGGCGCAGCCGAGACCGGCCACGAGCGGGAGGAAGCGCAGGCGCGAGAAGCGCGAGGGA
>NZ_RAWB01000132.1 GCF_003612055.1 Corallococcus llansteffanensis | reverse complement strand
AGCGTCGGGGCTGCGCGCCCTCCCCCGCCCCGCGCACCGTCGGGGCGCGTGACTCGGCGCGTGACTCCAGGGGGGTCGCCGTCACGGCGGGCGTCACATCCGGCCGGGGGTTGAGCACGGAGCCCGGCTGCTCCCGCTGCCGCAGCGTCGCGAAGTACCCGAGCACCACCAGGGCCGACAGCCCGTCGAACACCGCCACGAGCAGCGCCAGCGGTGAGAGCAGCCCGCGCGCCACGGCCACGGACACCATCAGGCACGCCCCGACCTTCTGGAGCCCCGACCACAGGAAGGCCGCCGGGTTCGCGCGGGGCTCGCGCAGGCCGTACAGCAAGAGGCCGCCGAACAGCGCCATGAACATGCCCACGATGCGGAAGAAGTGGGTGGGCGCCGGGGAGGCGTCCGCGCTCAAGAGCCGCAGCTCGATCCCAGGCACCAGCAACTGGAAGCCGCCGGCCACGACGGTGATCCACGCGATGGCCGCGAGCACCTGGCGCCACTCGCGCCCGTGGGTGCGGGCCCGGCGCTCCAGCCACCGTGACAGGCCCGCGCTCATGCGTGGGCCTCCCGGCGCCGGGGAAGGGACAGCCCGTAGCGGGTCGACCGGGCCACCACCGGACGCTCGGCGCGCAGCACGCGGTGCACGAAGTAGCCCAGCGTCGCCAGCCACTGCACCGACCACAGCCCCACGCGGATGCGGTTCGTCCGCATCCACGCGCCCAGCACCTCCGCCAGTCGCTCGGGCGACGTGATGCCGGCCGCCATCTCCGCGTTGTACGGAAAGATGAAGATGCGCGTCAGCAGCGTGGCCACCACCACGGCCAGCAGCACCAGCAGCGGGTACCAGCGCAGCGCGGACCGCCGCTCCCGCCAGGCCAGTATCCCCGCCGACAGCAGCATCACCGCCGTCATGACGGTGAAGAACCGCGTGGCCGCCTGCACCTGTGGCACGAACTGGAGGTAGTAGTTGTCCACCGTGAGCTGGGGAGCGATGGGGAACGTGAAGAGGATGAGCGACCAGCCCGTGCCCAGGTACATGGACGTGCACAGGAACAGCAGGCACGCGTTCGCCAGGTGGAGGAGGTCGCCCCGCTTCATGGCCAGACACCCTGGACGGTCGCGGACGGCGCGCCGGCGGCATCCGGCGGCGGCATCGGCGTCTGGCCCTGGCCCAGGTCCACGACGCTCTCCAGCCCCTCCGGATACGTGCTCTCGGGCAGCGAGGGCTGGGTGAGGAACCACGCCTCGAAGTGATCATCCAGCACGCCGCTCGACGACGGGAAGAACCCGGTGAAGAGGGGGCGGTCGGAGATGCCCAGCTCCTTCAGCGGCCGGACGCGCGGGTGGTCCCCCAGCTTCAGGTCGGCCTTCGCCCACCGTCCGAGCCGGAAGCCGAACTTGCCCCGGAAGTAGATGGACGACTTCATCAACAAGCCCCGGAAGGCGCAGTAGTTCACCGCCGCGGCCCGGAGGGGCAGCCAGGCCCTCTTCGGGCGTTCGATGCCCACGTGCACCGCCAGCTGGCCGCCCTCCACGTAGCGGCTGCTCACCGTGCCGTCCTCCACGCGGAAGTCCAGCCGGGCCAGGTGCTTGGGCATGCCCCAGATGCCCTTGCCGCCCTTCACGGACACCTCCGTGTTCACCGGCAGGTCCACCACGTACTGCCCCACGCCGTAGCGCTTGGAGAACAGCAGCGGCAGCAGCGGCGGCGCGGGCCGGAGCCCATGCGTGCACGCCAGCGCGATGCTGAACTCGATGTACGCGCCAATGTCCGTGACGTGGTAGTCGATGACGGTGATGAGCAGCACGCTCCGGTCCCGCGTCACCCGCAGCGGGTGCAGCTCGTTGCCGGGCAGCAGGCTCGCGGCGCGGCGCGCGTCCACCGTGAAGGCGGCCATCATCACCGGGGCGCCCTTCGAGTCCACGGGCAGCGCGTACGGGATGTCGTCCACCCGCGAGTAGCGGCCTGCCTGCTTCTTGATGCGCTTGGGGATGAACATGACGGACCTTTCACACCGGGCGATCCAGCTCGGAGAGGAGGAGGGGGAAGACGTCCTGGGCCGCGCGCTTGCCCATGAAGACATCCAGGTGGCCGTAGCCGGGCAGCACGTGCAGCGAGTGCCGGCCCGGGTGGAAATGCTCCAGGTGCTCGAAGCTGCGGCGCTGGCTCTCCGCGAGGAAGCAGCGGTTGTCCTCGCCCGCGAAGAACGCGAAGCGCGCATCCGTCTGGGGCTCGCGCTCGCCCAGGTCCTCCGGCAGCGCGCTGAAGCCCTCCACCGGCACCAGGTGGCCGGCGCGCACGCACGCATCCATCTGGCGGAAGAAGGTGAAGGGCACCGGACCGAACTCGTGCTGGAGCCAATCGTGCGTGGAGGCGTTCAGGTTCTCGTGCCGCCAGAGCACCGGGAAGCCCGTGCCGTAGGTGAAGCTCGTCCAGCGGCAGACCAGGTTGTCGCACTCGTGATGCGTGGCCATCACCACCCGCGTCAGGGCGCGGGCCGTGCGCGTGGGGCCGCCGTAGGCCCACTGCGGATCCAGGTACGGCGTCAGGTGCGCGACCAGCGGGACGGCGTAGTGCAGCTTCAGCTTCGCGGAGGGAGGCACCACCGGGTGCAGCGACACCGCGTTGGTGACGATGACGTCCACCTCCGGCAGCAGCCCCGCCACCGCGGCCATCGTGAAGCTGGTGGAGCCCTGGCAGTGGACGACGGCCTTGACGGTGTCGTGCCCCGTCTTCTCCACCACGGTCTTGATGGCGGCCGGGTGGTCCAGGACGGCGGCCTGGTCCAACGTCCATTCACCGGGCTCCACGTCGATGCTCGCGCGCCAGTTCTCCAGCCACACGTCGTAGCCGTCCTCGATGAGCGCATCCACCACGGTCTGGCGCACGGGGGCGCGGAAGATGTTCCCGCGCACGCCCGCGCCGTGCACCAGCACCACCGGTCCCTTGTCCGCCTTCTCGAAGCCGCGCAGGTGAACGAGGTGCAGCGCGCGTCCATCACCAGCGAGGAAGGGAACGACCTCCTCGGAGTAACGAGGCTCATGAAATGGTTCCGCGGACATGACGTCCCCCCAGACGCAAACGTGGTGCGGTGCGTGAAGGGCGACAACCGGCGTGCGGACCCTGCCGCGCAATCCCTCGCCGGTCCTGACCGGGGCCTCGCGGAACGGCGTGGCGCCTCCCTGACACGCCGCCCAGGACGTGCGCGCGGTGTTAAGGGTGCAGGCATGGACCAGGACACGGGCTGGAGCGACTACGAGGCGGGAGCGACGCTCGGGGGCATGGGCAGCCAGGGCGGCATCGTGGTGCGCGACGAGGGCTATCGCGGCAACCTGCGCCTCACCTACGAAGCGGACGAGGAGCGCTCCTTCCACTCCATCACCTGCGGCATCGCCGGGTGGCTGCGGCACCCGCGCTTCTTCTACACTGCCGACGAGGCGACCCGCGCCTTCGAGGCGATGAAGCCCGCGCTGGAGGAGCTGGGCGCGAAGCTCACCGAGGGCGGCCCGCGTTCGACAGCGGACGGCCAGGCGGCGGGCCCGCTGCTCGCCGCCTTCATCGTGCGCTTTTCCTGAGGCCGGCCCCTCGCGCGTAAGGGTTGCTTAAGGTTCGCCCGCGATAACCCGGTTCACCGTCCGGCCCGTGCCGGACGGTCCCGCGAGTGGCACCCCCGCCGCTCCCGGCTCCCCGTCTCCCGGAGGAACCACCGGATGAAGAGCGAGACCCCTCAGGACCTGCTCCCCCAGGTCATCACGCGTCGAGGCATCCTGCGCGGCATCGGCCTGTCGCTGGCCGCGGTCCCGCTGGGCCGGCTGCTCATCGCCTGCGGTGGCAGCGAGACCGACGGCGTGACGGGCGACCCCGACGCGGGCACGACGGATCCGGGCGTGTGGGCCACCGGCGGCACCGCGGCGATGACGGCCGCCACCAGCTACCCGGACCCGTTCGCCGCCGGCATCGGCACGGTGTGCACCCTCACCTGCGAGTCCACGCTGGGCCCCTGCTACGCGACCACGGTGGAGCGCAAGGACATCAGCGAGGGCCACGACGGCCTGCCGGTGCGCCTGGCCTTCCTCATCGTCGACGAGGCGTGCAAGCCCATCCCGGGCGCCACGGTGGACATCTGGCACGCCGCACCGGAAGGCCTGTACTCCGGCGAGGACGCCAGCGACTTCTGCACCTCCGGCGATGCGGTGGCGCGCGCGGCGCGGTGGTTCCGCGGCGTGCAGACCACGGACGCGAACGGGCGGGCGGACTTCGACACCTGCTTCCCGGGTTGGTACAGCAGCCGCACCATTCACATCCACTTCACCGTGCGCGTCAACGGCAGCGAGTTCGTCACCTCGCAGCTCTTCTTCGACGACACGCTCAACGACGACATCGTCAACACCCAGCCGCTGTACAACACGCGGGGGGCGCGCGACACGACCAACGCCAACGACAACGTCGTCTCCGCGGAGAGCGTGGGCAACTACCTCTTCACCACGCAGCGCCTGGCGGACGGCGCGATGCTGGCGGCCAAGACGCTGGTCATCCGCTCGTCGCTCGCCAACGCGCAGTGCGCCATCCCGGGCGGCGGTGGTGGGGGTGGCGGTCCCCCGCCGGGCGGTGACGGCGGCATGGGCCCGCCGCCCGGTCGCGACGGCGGCTTTGGCGGTCCGCCTCCGGGCTTCGACGCCGGAGTGCCCTGAGCCAGACTGTGCTGGACGCCCCGGACACCTCCGGGGACGCAACGGGAGGCATGACGCATGGGGGACCGCATCCTGCTGGTGGAGGACGATGAGCCGCTCGGTTCGCAGATCGTCGGGCACCTCCGGGGCGCGGGCTTCGATCCCGTCTGGTGGCGCGAGGGCCGCCTGCTGGTGGCCGGCGAGCTTCCGGACGTGAGCCTCGTGGTGCTGGACCTGATGCTGCCCGGCACCTACGGCCTGGACATGCTCAAGGCGCTGAGGACCTTCTCGGAGGTCCCGGTGCTCATCCTGAGCGCACGCAACGACACGTTGGACAAGGTCCGCGCCCTGAAGCTGGGCGCGGACGACTACATGACGAAGCCCTTCTGGCCGGAGGAGCTCGTCGAACGCGTGCGCGCGCGCCTGCGCCGCCCCACCCTCCAGAAGGAGCAGGCGGTGGTGGAGGTGGGCCCGCTTCGCATCGATCTCCAGGGGCACGCCGTGCAGGTGCGCGGGCGGCCGGTGGAGCTGACGCGGGTGGAGTTCGGGCTGCTCGCGGCCCTGGCGCGCAGGCCCCAGGAGGCCGTGACGCGGCAGTGGCTGGTGGAGCACGTGCTGGATCCGGAGCGCGAGGGCACGGAGCGCACGCTGGACGTCCACGTGTCGCGGCTGCGGCGCAAGCTGGGTCCGGTGAAGTGCGTGGAGACGGTGTGGGGCGTGGGCTACCGGCTGGTGCCCGGGGAGGACGCGTGAAGCTGCGGCTGCGCCTGGCGCTCACGGCGGTGGCGGTGACGGTGCCCACGGCGTTCGCGCTGGTGCAGGTGGAGCACTCGGTGCGCCGGCGCACGACGGACGAGGTCATCGCCGAGTCCACGCTGGCGCAGATGCAGTCCGGGGGCCGCGAGCGCTGCGAGGCCGCGCCCGACACCTGGATGGTCCGCACCCGTTCACCGCGTCCTCCGTGGGAGCACGACGGAGGCGGCCCGGGGGAGCCGCCTTCCGGGCCGGGCAACGGCGGGCCGCCCCGGAGCAGCCCGGGTGACAAGGGGCCCTTCCGCGGAAGGATGCCGCCGGTGCAGCTCTTCCCGTTCGACGGCCAGTTCGTGTCGCGCAACGCGCAGGCGCCCGCGCTGGACGACGACCTGCGCGAAGGGGTGCGGGCGGATGGCGTGGGCGTGCGCCGCTACTCCAAGGAGGACGGCGCGTTCGTGCAGGACCTGCTGCTGCGCATGCCCTGGGAAGGGGGGCCGTGCGAGTACGTGCTGGCCCGGCGCGTGGAGCCCTCCAATTCACCGGAGGTGGGCCTGCCTCCGCTGAACATCTGGGGGGTGCCCACGCTCATCCTGCTGTCGGCGATGGTGGTGGCCCTGGGCCCGGTGGTGCAGCGGCTGCGCCGGCTCACGGTGGAGGTGCGCGCGTCCTCGGGCAGTCACTACCGGCAGCCCGTGACGGTGCAGGGCCACGACGAGATCGCGGAGCTGGCCCGGGCCTTCCAGGAGGCCCGCGAGGAGATCCAGGCGCAGATGGCGCACCAGGAGGCCCGTGAGCAGACGCTGCGCGACTTCCTGGCCAACACCACGCACGACGTGATGACGCCGCTCACCGTGCTGCAGGGCCATCTGGCCGCGATGCAGCAGCGGCTGCGGACGGGTGAAGCACTGGAGCCCGGCCTGGTGAACTCCGCGATGGGCGAGGCGCACTACATGGCCTCGCTGGTGCACAACCTGGGGGCGGCGGCGCGGCTGGAGGCGGGAGCGCCCCAGGTGCAGCATGCGCCGGTGGACCTGAACGCGTTGGTGTCGCGCGTGCTGGGCCGGCACCAGCCCATCGCCCGGCCGCGGCGCATCGCGCTGGAGAGCGGCGTGCCGGCGACGCCCACCTGGGTGATGGGCGACGAGACGCTCCTTGAGCAGGCGGTGAGCAACGTGGTGCTCAACGGCATCCGCTATGGGCGCGAGGACGGCCACGTGGCGGTGGTGCTGGAGACGACGCGCCAGCAGACCTTCCACCTGCGCGTCATCGACGACGGGCCGGGCATCCCGGACGACGAACGCTCGCGCCTGCTGGAGCGCCGCTTCCGGGGCAACGCGGCCCGCACGCGAGACCCGCAGGGCCAGGGCCTGGGCCTGCACATCGTGCACAACGTCGTGGAGCTGCACGGCTGGACGTTGGCCCTGGCTCCCTCCGAGTACGGAGGTCTGGAGGTCGGCTTCACCGGCCCGTTGATGGCGCCGACAGCCTGACCGGCGGCTGGCGGGAGCGCTCCAGCAGGAAGGCCACCAGTTCGGGCCAGGCGGCCTGGAGCGCGTCGGGAGAGGCCTCACCGAACACGGCGACGGCGTCCACGGGCCGCGGCTCCCCGGTGAGCTGTTCCTGGCACCAGGCCCCCAGCGCTTGCCGCAGGCCGCGCAGCGGGCCGGTGAGTTCCTGCGCCACGGGCTGCCCAAGCTGCTCCCGCGCCTCGCTCCACAGCCCGGCCCGGCAAGCCACCACGGCCGAGGCGAGCACCGCCAGCGAGAAGGGCTTGTGTCCCCACTTCCTCACCGCGTCCAGCCACTGTTCAGCCGGCTTCGACCGCCCCTGCATCGCCGCCGCCAGCGCGAGCGCCGCGCACAGCACCGCCCGGAACTGCGGCGTGAGGTCCTTGCGCGTCTCCAGGCGGCCCAGCGCGCGTTCCGCGTCCGGCAGTCGCCACAACTGGAGCTGGCAGACGGCGATGTTGTAGGTCGGGATGACGTCGCTCTTGGCCAGGGGGAGCGCCGCTTCGAACTGCTGGAGCGCGGCGACCACCCGGCCCTCCGCCATCAACCGGAGCCCCTCTACGTTGTGCACCGCGCTCCTGCGGTAGCGCGGCAGGTAGTAGAGCGCCAGCGGCACACACAGGGCGCATAGGAAGTAGGGGGCGTTTCGGGAGAGCTTCGCCGCCGCTTCGTGTGAGCCGGGAACGAAGTGGAAGAGCGCCCGGGAGGCGACGAAGAGGACCAACCCCAACACCGTGCCGATGAGGAGCCATCGATTCCGCATGGTCCGTCTTCTAGTACCACCCGGTCGCATCCAAGAGGAGAACTCCGCTCGGTCCTGGCACGGCCACGCGCTTTCCCGTCCCCCGTCGCCGGTCGGAACGCTCTCGGGCGGAGCGTCCCGGCGACGAAGCGGATGAACCTGTCCGACTGTCGGACAGGTTTGACAAGCGCGCCCGGCAGGCCGCCCCCACCGCTTCACCGGGGAACGGGCTGGGGCCGTCCTGCGACAGCCTCCAGCGTGGCACCCGCCCCCCAGTCCGACACCCATGGGACGAGCCAGGCGCGGCGCGAGAAGGTGCCTGCGGTGTCCCGTGCCGGAGTCTCCCCCTGAACGGAATGACTTCGGCTGGCTTAGAGTTCCCGCCGGTTCATGACCGGGATCCGCTGGGCCTTGGGCATCCCACCGCTCGCCAACGTCCGGCGCGTGTAGCCCGCGGCGCGGACCGTCGGCGTCGCAAGGTTCTTGCGCGGAGGCGTGATGCGAGTCGTGCCTCGCGTCGCCTTCAGGAGCTTCGTGCGCGGAGTCGTGGCGCGGGCCCCCCGCGTCTCCATCGCGTTCTTCGTGCGCGGAGCCGCAGCGCGGGACATCGGCGTCGTCATCGCGTTCCTCGTACGAGGAGTCGCAGCGCGGTCCATCCGCGTCGTCATCGCGGACTTCGTACGCAGGGGCATGACACGGTTCATCCGCGTCGTCTTCGCGGCCTTCGTGCGCGGAGTCGTGACACGGTTCATCCGCGTCGTCTTCGCGGTCTTCGCGCGCGGAGCCGTGACACGGGCCCTTCGCGTCGCCTTCACGGTCTTCGCACGCGAAGGCATGGCTCGCATCGCCTTCCCCACCATCGGCTTGCGCTTCGCGGGCCGCGCCGTGCGCAGGGCCGCCTTCGCCATCCTGCCCAGCTGGAGTTCGAAGCGCGCCAGCGCCGTGCGGAACATCGCCACCTTGCGCCGGGTGTTCATCATCCCCTCCACCTTGCGGCTCCGCAGCGGGACGCGCTTGCCCGGAGCCCCGCGCCGCATCCGCTCCGTGCGTGGCGCGTACCGGTCCATCATGTCGCGCGCCCGCTTCACCATTCCCTGAACCTCGCGCCGCGACAGCGCCATCAGGTTCCTCGGAGCACTGGCCACCATCACCTGACGCTCCCGCTCGTTCATCAACGCCGCACCTGCATCCCTCGCCTTGCGCATGTCCGCCCCTCCCTGGGGTTCGCGAAACAGTCGCAAGGTTTGGTGGCCATGCCCCCGGCCGCAAGGCAGCGTCAGCGCGAGCCTGCTTCACCGCCCATCCCCGGGGATACAGCCCCGTGTCCGCCAGCGCTCAGGAGCTCAGCGCGACACGGACCCGGGCGGCGCTTCCAGCAGCACCGCCAGCTTCTCCAGCGCCAGCCGTGCGCGCGTCTTCACCGTACCCAACGGATGCCCCGTCTTCTGGGCGATCTCGCTCTGGGACAGGCCCTCGAAGTACGCGAGCAGCACCACCTCCCGCTGCTCCGGCGGCAACTGCGCCAGCGCCGCGCGCACCCGCGCCTGGTCCTGGCTCGCGGCCACGGAGACATCCGGCGCCTGCGGCGTGGCGCTCACCGGCGGAGCCTGCTGGCTGACGCCCTCCACCATCCGCGACACCGTGCCCAGCGACCGCAGCCGGTCGATGGCGCGCGTCCGGGCGATGGTCGTCACCCACGTCTCCAGCCCTCCGCGCGCCGGGTCGAACTCGCGCGCGCGGCGCCACACGTCCAGGAAGATCTCCTGGAGGACCTCCTCCGCGTCCGCCCGCGTGGGCAAGAGCCGGACCGCGATGGCGAACGCCCGCGCCGAACACCGCGCGTAGACGTCGCGCATGGCGTCCGCACTGCCGAGTGCCACCTGCCGGAGCAGGTCGCGGTCGGCCGACAGGTCACTCGCTTGCTGAGCGGAGGAGTCGGTAGGCGCCATGTTCATCCCGGATACCGCAACCGGAGGGGCGGATCCCAGCTTCAACTGTCCTGAGTCTTCCACCCAGCCTCGCAGGGTAGTCGCCTGTCCCCTCCATCCCTAACGTTGACAGGCCAACGCGACCAGGCGGTCGTCCTCTTCAATCAACAACACCCGCACATTGCCGCCTGGAGCCACCCACTCACAGTCCTATAAGCCACCGCCAAGCCGATATGACCGACCGACTCGGAAGCGTGTTCATCGAGAACGTCCAGCCGGAGCTGGACGCAGGGCGCTACGCCATCAAGCGCATCGCCGGGGAGAGCCTGACCGTCCGCGCGGACATCTTCAAGGAAGGTCACGACGTCCTCGTGGCCGTCGCGCGCTGGCGCCAGGTCACCCCCGCCTCCCAGAAGACGGAGTGGGCGGAGGTCCCCCTCGCCCCCAGGAGCAACGACGCCTGGGAGGGGGTCATCCCCCTGGCCCGCAACGGCCGCTACGAATACACGATTGAAGCCTGGCCGGATCTCTTCCGCACCTGGGCGCACGAGCTGAAGCGCAAGGTGGACGCGGGCCGCGACGTGAAGAGCGAGCTGCTCGAAGGGGCGGCCCTCCTGGAAGGCGCCGCCGCGCGCGCCAGGGATGTCTCCGCCGAGGACAGCCGCGTGCTCGCCGAGGCAGGGGCCCGCCTGCGCACGCCGCCCTCCCCGGAGCACCTCCTCGCCGCGCTGTCACCCGAGCTGGCGGACGTGGCGTCGCGTCACCCGGACCGCACGCTCGCGCGCCGCTACGACCCGGTGCTGGAGGTGTTCGCGGACCGGGAGAAGGCGCGCAACGCCGCCTGGTACGAGTTCTTCCCCCGCTCCGCGAAGCGCGACGGCACCACGCACGGCACCTTCAAGGACGCGGAAGGCTGGCTGCCGTACATCCAGAAGCTGGGCTTCGACACCGTCTACCTCCCGCCCATCCACCCCATTGGCCGCACCGCGCGCAAGGGCAAGAACAACACCCTGCGCGCGCTGCCCGGCGACGTGGGCAGCCCCTGGGCCATTGGCGCGGCGGAGGGCGGCCACAAGGCCATCCACCCGGAGCTGGGCACGTTCGCGGACTTCCGCGCGTTCGTGGAGGCCGCTCAAGCGCACGGCATCGAAGTGGCGTTGGACCTGGCGTTCCAGTGCGCGCCGGACCACCCCTACGTGAAGGAGCATCCGGAGTGGTTCCAGCACCGCCCGGACGGCACCATCAAGACGGCGGAGAACCCGCCCAAGCGCTACGAGGACATCGTCAACTTCGACTGGATGGGCCCCGCGCGGGACGCCCTCTGGAAGGAGCTGAAGTCCGTCGTCCTCTTCTGGGTGGAGCACGGCGTGAAGACCTTCCGCGTGGACAACCCGCACACGAAGCCCATGCAGTTCTGGCACTGGCTCATCCGCGAGGTGCAGGACCTGCACCCGGACGTGCTCTTCCTGTCGGAGGCCTTCACCCGCCCCAAGGTGATGAAGGCCCTGGGCAAGGTGGGCTTCACCCAGTCGTACACGTACTTCACCTGGCGCCTCTTCAAGGACGAGCTGCGCACGTACCTGGAGGAGATCACCCAGCCCCCGGTGGCGGACTACTTCCGCGGCAACCTCTGGCCCAACACGCCGGACATCCTGCCGGAGAACCTCCAGAACGCGGGCCCCGGCGCCTTCCGCCTGCGCGTGGCGCTGGCCTCCACGCTGTCGTCGGTGTGGGGCATGTACTCCGGCTACGAGCTGTGCGAGGGCCGGCCGGTGCCGGGCAAGGAGGAGTACCTGGACTCGGAGAAGTACCAGCTCGTCGCGTGGGATTGGGACAGGCCGGGCCACATCTCCGAGTGGATTTCGAAGCTCAACGCCGCGCGCAAGCAGCACCCCGCGCTCCAGCAGTACACCGGCCTGCGCTTCTTCGAATCCGACAACGACCGCGTCCTCTTCTACGGCAAGCGCACCCCGGACGGGACCAGCACGGTGCTGGTGGCGGTGAGCCTGGACCCCTACGCGCCGCAGGAGGCCCTGCTGCACGTGCCCATGGAGTGGCTGGGCGTGAAGGCGGAGGAGACCTACCAGGTGCATGAACTGATGGCCGACCAGCGTTCGCTGTGGCAGGGGCCGGACGTGCAGGTGCGCCTGACGCCTGAACAGCCCGCGGCCCTGTATGCCGTCTACCGCTTCCGCCGCACCGAGCACGCGTTCGACTACTTCGAGTGACACCCTTTTGAGAGGCGTATGGACCTGGATCCGCTCTGGTACAAAAAGGCGCTCATCTACGAGCTGCACATCCGCGCATTCCACGACTCGAACGGGGACGGCCACGGGGACATCCCGGGCCTGATCGAGAAGCTGCCGTACCTGCAGGAGCTGGGCGTGGACTGCCTCTGGCTCCTGCCGCACTACCCTTCCCCGCTGCGCGATGACGGCTACGACATCGCGGACTACTACGGCATCCACCCGGACTACGGCACGCTGGCGGACTTCCAGCGGCTGGTGGAGGAGGCCCACAAGCGCGGCCTGCGCATCCTCACCGAGCTGGTGGTGAACCACACCAGCGACCAGCACCCCTGGTTCCAGGAGGCGCGACGCGACCCCAAGAGCCCCAAGCGCAACTGGTACGTCTGGAGCGACACCGACGAGCAGTACAAGGGCGCGCGCATCATCTTCACCGACACGGAGCGCTCCAACTGGACGTGGGATCCGGTGGCCAAGCAGTACTTCTGGCACCGCTTCTTCAGCCACCAGCCCGACCTGAACTACGACAACCCCGAAGTGCAGGAAGCCATGCTGGACGTCATGCGCTTCTGGCTCAACATGGGCGTGGACGGGTTCCGCTGCGACGCCGTGCCCTACCTCTTCGAGCGCGAGGGCACCAACTGCGAGAACCTCCCGGAGACGCACGCGTTCCTGAAGCGCCTGCGCAAGACGATCGACTCCGAGTACCAGGGAAAGGTGCTGCTCGCGGAGGCGAACCAGTGGCCCGCCGACGTGCGCGTGTACTTCGGCGAGGGCGACGAGTTCCACATGGGCTTCCACTTCCCGGTGATGCCCCGCCTGTTCATGGCGGTGCGCCGCGAGGACCGCACACCCATCGTCGAAATCATGCAGCAGACGCCGGACATCCCGGACAACTGCCAGTGGGCCATCTTCCTGCGCAACCACGATGAGCTGACGCTGGAGATGGTGACGGACGAGGACCGGGACTACATGTACCGGGAGTACGCCACCGACCCGCGCATGCGCATCAACCTGGGCATCCGCCGCCGCCTGGCGCCGCTGATGGACAACGGCCGCCGGCGCATCGAGTTGATGCACAGCCTGCTGTTCACCCTGCCCGGCACGCCGGTCCTCTACTACGGGGACGAGATCGGCATGGGCGACAACATCTACCTGGGCGACCGCAACGGCGTGCGCACGCCCATGCAGTGGACGGGCGACCGCAACGCGGGCTTCAGCCGCGCGGACTACGCGCGCCTGTTCGCGCCCGTCATCGCCGACCCCGTCTACGGCTACCAGTCCATCAACGTGGAGGCGCAGGACCGCCAGAAGTCCAGCCTGCTCCAGTGGGTGAAGCGGATGATCCGCATCCGCCAGCGCTACCCCGTCTTCGCCATGGGCACGCTGAAGTTCCTCGCCACGGAGAACCGCAAGGTGCTGGCGTTCGTGCGCGAGTGGCAGGGCCAGTCCGTGCTGGTCATCTGCAACCTGTCGCGCTTCGCGCAGCCGGCCGTGCTGGACCTGCGGGAGCTTGCCGGCGCGGTGCCCGTGGAGCTGATTGGAGAGACCGCGTTCCCCCGCATCAGCGACCTGCCCTACCAGCTGTCGATGGGGCCCTACATGTTCCTGTGGTTCCGGTTGGACAAGCCAATGCCGGGGAAGGAGTAACCGCCAGTGACATCCTTGGACCTGACAAAGCTGCCCGACTTCCTCAAGGCCCAGCGCTGGTTCGCCGGCAAGGCGTGGCCCATCAAGAGCGTCAGCGTGGTGGACCACGTGCCCCTGGAGCTGGGCACGTGTTCGTTCACGCTCGCCATCGTGGAGGTGGTGTACGAGCTGGGCCAGCCGGAGCGCTACCAGATCCTGGCGCGCCAGGGCCCGGACGGCCTCTCCAGCGCGCTGGAGGACGACGACTGCGTGCGCGCCCTCTTCAACCTCGCGCGCGAGGGCCGGGAGATGCCCTCCGGCTCCGGCCGCCTGGTGGGCGAGTGGATCGCCTCCACGGACAGCGGGGTCGCCCTGCCGGAGCCCCTGCCGGTGCGACGGCTCAACGTGGAGCAGAGCAACACGTCGATCGTGCTGGGGGAGCGGGTCATCATCAAGATCATCCGCAAGCTCGAAGCGGGCGTGAATCCCGAATACGAGGTGGGCCGCTTCCTCGCGACGAAGACGTCGTTCCGCGCGACGCCGCAGCTGCTGGGTGCGCTCAACCTGCAGGGGCCCGCGGGCGCGACGCTGGGCCTGGCGCACCGCTTCGTGCCGGACGCCGTGGACGGCTGGAAGTACACGCTGGACCGGCTGCGCCAGCAGAAGTCCCTCGGTGACGGGTTCCTGCAGGACATGCGGGAGCTGGGGGCCCGGCTGGGAGCGCTGCACAAGGCGTTCGCCTCCTCGGGGCCGGACGACCTGGCCTTCTCCCCGGAGCCGCTCCTGCTGGAGGACCTGCAGCGCTGGAGCGCGTCCATCGTGGGAGAGCTGGGCGTGACGCTGGCGGACGCCGGGCGGCTGCACGCGGACCTGGAGGGCCGGCGCGAGGGGCTCATCGCGTACGCGAAGAAGCTGGCGCACGTGGCGCCCTCCGGCCTGAAGATCCGCATCCACGGCGACCTGCACCTGGGCCAGGTGCTGCGTTCGGACAACCAGTGGCTGTTCTTCGACTTCGAGGGCGAGCCGTCCCGGTCGTTCACCGCGCGCCGGGAGAAGTACAGCGCGCTGCGCGACGTGGCGGGGATGATCCGCTCCTTCGACTACGCGGAGGCCACGGTCGCGCTGGAGGGCGGCCAGCCACGCGGGCGCGTGGGCCCCACCCGCGACGCGTTCCTGGAGGGCTACCGCACGGCGACGCGCGGGGCGGCCTTCCTGCCCGACACCGACGAGGCCTTTGACGTGATGTTGCGCGCCTTCGAGCTGGAGAAGCTGTTGTACGAGGTGCGCTACGAGCTGGCGAACCGGCCTGACTGGGTGCGCATCCCCGTCGAGGCCCTGTTGCGGATGGAGGATGCCCAGTGAGGAAGCCGGCGGACAGAGCACAGGTGGACGCGGAGCTGCAACGCGTGGTGGAGCTGCGCCATCCGGAGCCGCACTCGGTGCTGGGCGTGCACCCGGACGGGGACGGCATGGTGGTCCGGACCTACCGGCCGGAGGCCGTGTCCCTCCACGTGCTGCCGGAGTTCGGCGGCAAGGTGCCCATGGTGCACCGCACCGGCGGCGTCTTCGAGGCGCGCATCAACGGCCGCACGGAGCCCTTCAGCTACCTGCTGGAGGTGGAGTACCCGGGCAAGAAGGTCTTCACCCTGCGCGACCCGTACAGCTTCCTGCCCACGCTGGGGGAGCTGGACCTGTACTTCGCGGGCGAGGGCCGGCACGAGCGGCTCTGGGAGCGCATGGGCGCGCACCTCATCCACCACAACGGGGTGAAGGGCGTGTCCTTCGCCGTCTGGGCGCCCACGGCGGCCAGCGTGTCGGTGGTGGGCGACTTCAACGGCTGGGACGGGCGCCTGCACAGCATGCGGCGCATGGGCTCCTCGGGCATCTGGGAGCTGTTCGTCCCGGAGGTCGGCGAGGGCACCCGCTACAAGTTCGAGATCCGCCCCGGGCATGGCGGCGGCCGGCTGCTCAAGTCGGACCCCTTCGCCTTCCGCACGGAGACGCCGCCCGCGACCGCGTCGGTGGTGCACGACCTGGACCGCTACGCGTGGGGTGACAGCGCGTGGCTGGAGTCGCGCGGCCAGCAGAAGGACGTCGCGCACCGGCCCTGGAGCGTCTACGAGGTGCACCTGGGCAGCTGGCGCCGCGTGGTGGAGGACGGCGACCGGCCCATGACGTACCGCGAGCTGGCGCCGGAGCTGTCGCGCTACGTGAAGGAGACGGGCTTCACCCACGTGGAGCTGATGCCCGTGTCGGAGCACCCCTACGGCGGCTCCTGGGGCTACCAGGTCGGCGGCTACTACGCGCCCACGTCGCGCTTCGGCCACCCGGACGACTTCCGCTACCTGGTGGACTACCTGCACCAGGAGGGCATCGGCATCCTCGTGGACTGGGTGCCGGGCCACTTCCCGCGCGACAGCCACGCGCTGGGCAACTTCGACGGTACGTCACTCTATGAGCACGCCGACCCGCGCAAGGGCGCGCAGCCGGACTGGGGCACGCTCGTCTTCAACTTCGGCCGCAACGAGGTGCGCAACTTCCTCATCGCCAACGCGCTGTTCTGGCTGGAGGAGTACCACATCGACGGGCTGCGCGTGGACGCGGTGGCCTCCATGCTCTACCTGGACTACAGCCGCAAGCAGGGCGAGTGGATCCCCAACCGCTGGGGCGGCCGCGAGAACGAGGAGGCCATCCAGTTCCTGCGCGAGCTCAACGACATCATCCGCCGCAAGCACCCGGGCGTCGTCGTCATCGCGGAGGAGTCCACCGCGTGGCCCAAGGTGAGCCAGCCCACGAGCGAGGGCGGCCTGGGCTTCCACTTCAAGTGGAACATGGGGTGGATGCACGACACGCTGTCGTACTTCGGCAAGGACCCCATCCACCGGCAGTACCACCACAACCAGCTCACCTTCGGCCTGCTGTACGCGTTCAGCGAGCACTTCATGCTGCCGCTGAGCCACGACGAAGTGGTGCACGGCAAGGGCAGCCTCTACAGCCGCATGCCGGGAGACCCGTGGCAGAAGCGCGCCAACCTGCGCGCGCTCTTCGCGTGGATGTGGGCCCACCCGGGCAAGAAGCTGGTCTTCATGGGCGGCGAGTTCGGCCAGCCGGCGGAGTGGAACCACGACCGCAGCCTGGACTGGCACCTGCTCCACGACCCGGGCCACAAGGGCATCCAGAAGCTCGTGTCCGACCTGAACCGCGTCTACCGCGAGCTGCCCGCGCTGTACGACTCCGACAGCGAGCCGGTGGGCTTCCAGTGGCTCCAGCCGGACGCCTCCGCGGCGAACGTGCTGGCCTTCGTGCGCCGCTCCCGCACGCCCGGGCGTCACGTGGTGTGCGTGGCCAACCTGTCACCGGTGCCGCGTGAGAACTACCGCGTGGGCTTCCCGCTCCAGGGCCGTTACGTGGAGTTGGTCAACAGCGACGCGGGGGAGTACGGCGGCAGCGGCCTGGGCAACCAG
The DNA here is from genome assembly GCF_003612055.1 of Corallococcus llansteffanensis. GTDB lineage: Bacteria > Myxococcota > Myxococcia > Myxococcales > Myxococcaceae > Corallococcus > Corallococcus llansteffanensis. The sequence goes on along the minus strand of NZ_RAWB01000132.1, from coordinate 2,419 downwards.
GGTCAGGTGCACACCGAGCCCACCGGCTGGGACGGCCAGCCGGCTTCGGCAGCCCTCACCCTGCCCCCGCTGTCGGTGGTGTGGTTCACGCCGGGCTGAGCCGTCATGCAGCACTGGAGACGTTCCCGCCGTGGCCAGGCGGGAACGTCTTCACGGAGCTGAACACCGGGGGTGTCTCAGCCTTCTGATTCATCCGGGACGAGCACGGTCTTCAACCGCGCCAGGATCGCCTCCGGGACGTCGAGGAAGGACAGCCCTACCTCGAAGCGCGCCACCGCGTCCCTGGGTAGCTTGATGGCCCAGACGATGCGCGCCGTACATTCCAGCGAGCTGCCGTCCGGCATGAACAGCTCCAGGTCCAGGCGGCTGCCCACGTCCTGCGGTTCGTCGGAGTAGATGCGGGCCCCGCCGAGGCTGACATCGAGCACCTGCTTCTTCTCGCCCAGCTTCATCCGCGCGGGGCGCGAGTAGAGGGGGGCGTGCAGCCGGGGGAAGGCGCGGCGATCAATGTAGGAGGTCGTCTGGTTCGTCACGATTGGCCATCCTAGCGTGACTGTCACGAAACAACATATTGCCCTCCCAGCCGAGCAGGCTACCCAGGGGGTGGGACGTGTCCCAGCCCCGGGTGGGGCGTCACCCATTGATACCGGGTGCATCCCGGGCCAGCTCGTCGCAGATGAGGCCCTGGATGCGGAAGGCGAGCCGCGCCTCCTGGACGACCTCCTGGGCTTCCTGCTCGCCGAGCTCCACCTCGTCCAGCCGGGCGGAGAGCCGGGCCTGGAAGGCGTGCAGCTCTCCCGGGGCCACCGCGTTGTAGAAGGCCGTGCCCCGCCCGCCGTCCAGCTCGAAGGCCTGGGCGATGAGCTGCGCGCGCTGGGGTGAGGTGTACAGGTCCTGCACGCAGCGGGCGTAGGCGTGGGCGATGAGCAGGTGCGGCGCTTCCCCGGCGACCTCGTGGATGCGCTCGGCGTGCAGCCGCGTCTCCGCGCAGGCGAACGGGTGCGTGCGCGTGTCGCCGCAGAACCAGTCCAGGTCCGCCAGCAGCGCCGAGGCCCGCCGCAGCTCCGGCAGCCGCAGCAGCCGCGCGACGGCGCCGTCCTCGACCCCGGGCAGCACGGACTCGAAGGCCTCGTAGAGGACGTGCAGCTGGCGCAGGTGGTTCACGTAGTGTCGGGCCCGCACGAACTGGCCGTAGACGCCGCCGTTCCACGCGCCGTGGAAGAGCGCCTCCAGGAAGGTGGACTGTTCGGCCTGGCGCCGCGCCATCCCCGTCCCCTCCTCCAGGCGCCGCGACAGCGGCTGGGGTGACGCTGGCGCGGGAGAGGAGGACGCGGTCGACGGCCGCCGGTCCCTCGCGGAACGGACGATGCCGCCCCACCGGAGCGTGCCCTGGAGGCTCACTGCTTCCACCTGTCGTCGGACGCCCCGTGGGCGGTGGCGGTGGAGGCCGCCTCGAGCTGATGGATGGCCTCCAGCAGCGTGTGCCCCAGCGCGCGCAGGACGTCCTCCTCCAGGCGGAGCGTCACCGGTCCCACCGCCAGGTGGATGTGCCCACAACTGCACCGCGTCACTTCAGCGCACGGGCTTTGCGCCAACACCGCCCTGCAGCATCCCTGACCGAGCATCGCGATCTCCAATTGATTTTGATTATCGAAATCAAATTCATGAAGCCACAACGGCCCGTCGCGGTCAAGCCCGGATCGCACGTCTTCCGGCCCCAGCTCCGCCCAAAGACAGACATGATACAAATAAAACACAACCATCTCATGACAATGATTGCCATTCAATGACAGACACTTCACCTCCAGGAGAAGCATGGGTGCTCGTTTGTTCATGTAGGCATGAGAGCCAGGGGAGCGGAAAACTGGCTGAAGGTTTGTTCAGGTCTGTTCATGCCCCTGATCGGGCGCTCGAAAACTGGCTGAAGGTTTGTTCAGGTCGTGTTCAGTCCATCTGGCCCCGGACATCCCGGAAAACCATGGACGAATGGGGTCGCCTCCCCTCGGAGGTCTCGGTTAGGAAAAGGGACCATGCGGCTCTCCCTCGTGCTGACGACCTTCCTGGGGCTGGCGACCTTGCAGTCCGGCTGCCGTTCCAATGCTCTGCCGCCCTCCCCTCCCCCGTCCGGCAACTCGGATGCGGGCCTGGAGGACGCGGGCAGCGGGGTGACGACGGATGGCGGGCTCCCGCCCGAGATGACGCTGCAGAAAGCAGAGGTTCTGGTCCCGCCGGACATGAAGGCGGAGCCGTTCGACGTCCCGCGCGCCCTGAACATCCCCAGCCAGATGCAGGTCTCGGTCTGGGCGCGGGTGACAAACGCGCGCTTCATCGCCGTGTCCCCGGAAGGCACCCTGCTCGTGTCGGTGCCGGCTCAGAACAAGGTGATGCAGGTGCGCCCGCGGCCGGGTCAGTCGCCGGA
>NZ_RAWB01000131.1 GCF_003612055.1 Corallococcus llansteffanensis | reverse complement strand
GGGTGGGGCCCTGACGGCCAGAAGTCTGGCCGCAGCGGCCCTCGTTCCGGTGCAAGGGGCGGCATCGTGCATCGCCGGCCCATGCAGAACGAGCGTGTACTTGCCCGACGGTCCCTCACGGCCGCAAAGTGGTCCACCACACTGTGCCCCGAACTCGGAGGACTCGCATGACGTCCCGACGCCCGTTCCCAACGCTGCTGACAATCACCGCATTCCTGCTCACCAGCCCCTTGCTCGCCTCTGCAGACGAGGCAGTGCAGAGGGAAAAATACATCGCGTGCCTGAACATGGAGCTGACGCAAATGAATAAGGAGTTCAGGATCAGCGAGGCGGATTTGAAGAAGCTCACGGTGATTGTGGACAAGGAGATCAACAAAGAACCTCACAGAAAGACCACGCCCGCGGAACAGAGGAAGACTGCCGAGAATATCATGGCTCAAGCCAAGAAAGACATTCCGGACGTGCCAGCAGAGACGGTCAGCAAGATGATGAAGGCGCTCACTCAGAAGGGGAAGCATTGCTCTCTCTCGGCGCCAGAGTGAGCGTCCCCTGCTTCCGTGGCGCTCCCTGAGGTATCCCCTCATTCAACGGTCGCTCGATACATGCACACACAGTCCGTCCAGTCCAGCGCGATGACAGCCTCCGTACGCTCCGCCAGCACGAACGGCACCCAGGCCCCATAGCGCTTCACCGGCTCATCGAGGTGGAGGGCGGACAGGTGGGCGGCGGCGAGCGACGCGTCCCTCGCTCCGAGCGAAGGTGAGCAGCAGCCGCTGCCGTCCCCCGAAAGCCTTCAGCCTCACGCTGTAGTCGTCCACCCCGCAGTCCTCCATCAACCTCACCAGCGTCTGCCGATCATGCAGGTACGCCTGATGTGTGAGGCCAGAGACCTCCATCCTCACGCGCCTCGTCCGGCGGTCGATCCGCACAGCGCTGGCCTCTCTGTACGTCGCGAGGTCCAGGAAAGCGCTTCCTCCAGACTCGAGAACGCGGAGCATGCTCCGGATCGCCAGGCGCTGATCCTTCCGGGTGGTCAGCTCATTGAACGCGGCCCAGAGACAGTAGATCCCACCGAAGGAGCCGCTGGGATAGGGCAGCTCCCGCATGTCACCCACGTCGAAGGCCGGGCTCGCACGCTGCTCTCTCGCGTACGCTCTGGCCGCGCCTATCAGGTTCGGTGAGATGTCGATTCCGGTGACCTGGTACCCGCGACTCGCCAGGGGCACGGCGAGACGGCCGTAGCCACACCCCACATCCAGCCAGCGCTTCTCCTTCTGGAGGAGGGGCTCCAGATCCTGGAGGACCCACCGCGTCTTCTCATCGCTTGTCCTGCCAGCGAGCGCGCTCGCTCCCAGGGCCGCATAGAACGTCCTCGACGTCTGTCCTGAATCCATTGTGTCGTCGAGCTCTGCAACGATGACGCCACGGTCGGCCAGCTCACCGTTGCTCCGCCTTCCAGCTCGTGACGACCTGAGGTCGCGTCCCGCGTGACGCACCTGCGTCTCCGTTGGACGCCATCACGGGCGGCCGGAGACTCCAGCGGCTCGCGAACGTGTCCCTGGGGGTCGCGGCAGCAGGCGCCGCCGCATCCGGCCTCTTCTTCCTCCTCGACGCGAAAGAAGCCCCCGTCACCGTCCCCCCGCCGCGGGAGGCGTCAGCGTCCAGGGACGCTTCTGACGCTCGCAGGGGCTCAGCGAGACGCCGCGATTTGCGAGGGGCTCACTCCCAGCACCCGGCGCATGACGCGGGCCATGTGGCTCGGGTGCGAGAAGCCCGCCTCCAACGCGATGTCCGTCATGCTCCTTCCGCCTTCGAGCAGGCGGAGCCGCGCACGCTCCACGCGCCGACCGAGGACGAAGCGGTGGACCGGCATTCCCGTGGCGTGTCTGAACAGCGGCTTGAAGTGGGACAGGCTGAACCCCGCCACCTTCGCGAGCTCGGCGAGCGTGAGGTCCTCATCGAGATGCGCCTCGATGTACTCGAGCACGTGGCGCAGCCGCCATGCCGGCAGGGCACGGCCTGGCTTCGACGTCGAGGCACCCCTGCGCGACTGCAGCGCGAGCAGGCGCGCGGCCAGTGCGGAGGCGAGGCTGTCCGCGAACAACCGGCCGCCCGGATACGCGTCATGCTCTTCGGACTGCATCATCCAGCCAATGCGCTCGACCTGAGCATCTCGAATGTGAATCGAAGGCGCGAGCTCGGCACCGCCCGAGCCCAGGCCCATCGCCTCCGCGGCGTCCAGCAGGAGCGAGGGTGTCAGCCGCAGCAGCAGCGACCGCGCGGGCTTCGTCAGTGTCCACCGGGTGCTCGAGCGCGCGGGCACGACGCAGAACTGGCCATGGAGCCGCACCCCCTGCCGCTCGTGGCGGCCCGCGCGGTAGGAGACCGGGACGGGCTCGCCCAGATGGAGGCAGAGCACATGACGGTCATCCACCGGTGAATTGAACAACCCGGAGGGAACCGGAGAGGTGAGCACGTCGAGGAGCGGCAACCGCTCTGGACCGACGCTCGCCAACAGCGCGGCTGGAGGGCCCGGGTAGCACGTCGGCCTGTCGGTCATCGCCCAAGCCTTCTATGCGGCCCGGTTTCATGCAAGCGCCGGGAATCATCCGTCCGTGCTCGCCACCGGCCGTCTGTGTGCGCGCGTCGGCGGCGACGGTGCGAGCTTCCTCGCATGCAGCCCCCGTCGTCTGGAGATCCGCAATGAAACGCAGACAGTTCTTGCAGTGGACCGGCCTCACCTTCGCCGCCGGTGCCGTCGGCGCGTGTGCGCCGCGCGTGGACACCGGTCGCGCGGGCTCGCCGCAGCCGACGGACGCGGAGGCGTTTCGCGCGGCACGGCGCTTCGCCCACCTGCCGTTCGGCGACATCGCCTATGTCGAACGAGGCTCGGGCGAGGCCGCGCTGTTCCTGCATGGCGCTCCGCTCAACGGCTTTCAATGGCGTGGCGCCATCGCCCGGCTGTCCCCATACCGGCGCTGCGTCGTCCCCGACTTCATGGGCCTCGGATACTCGCGGGTCCCCGAGCACCAATCGCTGGCGGCCAGCGCACAGGCCGACATGCTCGCGGCCCTGCTTGACGCACTCGCCATCTCCACTGTCGACATCGTCGCCAGTGACAGCGGCGGGATGACGGCGCAACTGTTCATGGTCCGTCATCCCGAGCGGGTGCGGACGTTGCTGCTGACCGACTGCGACACCGAGCCCAACAGCCCTCCGCCCAAGGTCAAGCCGGCCATCGAGATGGCGCGCGCCGGAACACTCGCGGACGCCACCGCCCAGTGGTTGACCGACAAGGCGTTGGCGCGCTCGACGTTCGGCGCGGCTGTCTTCCGGGAGCCCAGCCGTTTCGCGGATGAGACCATCGAGTACTACGCGGCGCCGCTCGTGAGCTCACCTCTGCGCAGGGCGCAGTACCACGCGTTCCACCTCTCGCTGGAGCCCAACCCGCTGGCGGGCATCGAAGCGGAGCTGAAGCGCAGCAGGACTCCGGTGCGCATGGTCTGGGGCGCGAGCGACGACATCTTCCCGCCAGCGGACGCCCACTACCTCGACCGCACGCTTCCCCATTCCCAGGGCATCCGCTTCGTGCCCGGAGCGAAGCTGTTCTTTCCCGAGGAGTTTCCTGAAATCATCGCCGGGGAGGCGCAGCGCCTGTGGCGTGTTGCCTGACGCAAGCCTCGTCGAGCCCCATGAACCTGCCTGCTTCGAGTTCGCCCTTGCCCTGCTCTGCCTCACCGCCGGCTGCGCGGCCCCACAGGCCGCCTGGAATACGACGGCCGTCAAGCCCATCGCCGTGGACTACACCTTCAACTTCACCGTCGACTGCAAGAGACAGCCCCTGTCTGTCTTCGTCGCGCGCCAGGCTTCCTTGCCCGCCGCGTCCGCAGCGCGAAGAGGGCACGCAGGAAGACGCCGAGCACCTCGGACAGCAGCCCCGCGTCTCTCAGCAGCACCCACCGCGCCCGGTGAGGAAACGACAGCACCGTTCGCAACACCGACCGCTACGCCATCGGCGCATCCATCAAGAAGTCCGAGTGAAGCTCGAACTCGCCGCGATGTGACGCGCCGCCGAGTGTGGCCTTGACTCGCGCATGACGCGGCGACCGAATCTTGGGTAGGCACAGGGCGTAAGGGGTGTCGTTGTCAGGTACCCCATCGGCGGTATTCTTACGGAATGCGCCTCCTTCATGAGTGGACCCGCCTGCTGTGGCTCTCCCTGCTGGTCTCCTCCAGCGCCTCCTTCGCCGCCCTTCCGACCTACCAGACGCTGAACCTCGAGGGCTGGACGGTGAAGGTCGACACCCGCCTGACGACCGGTAACAGGGCGGCAACGGAGAGGGCCATCACCCTGCTGACGGCCCAATTGAAAGACATCGTCCGCTTGGTTCCCGCGGGCCCCGTCGAGCAACTGCGCAAGGTGACACTGTGGATGTCACCCCAGTACGCCGGCTTTCCCCCGACGGCCGAGTTCCACTACCACTTGGCGTGGTTGCGTCAGCATGGCCGCAATCCAGCCATGGCGGAGAACGTCGAGATCTCCAACGTCCTCATCTACGAGTCGGAGGCGCGGCGGATGCCCCTGTTCATGTTGCATGAGCTCGCCCACGCCTATCACCACCGCGTCCTCGGGGGTGGCAACGCAGACATCCAGGCGGCCTTCACGCGGGCCTCCGCGAGCAAGACCTATGAGCGCGTCGAGCGCTTCCGCGGCCCCGGCGTTTCCAACTCCTTCGAGCGCGCCTATGCAATGGACAACGCGCACGAGTTCTTCGCGGAGGTGACCGAGGCCTTCTTCGGGCGCAATGACTACTACCCCTTCACCGGCGAGGACCTGGCCCGGCACGACCCGGCCACACTGGCCTTGCTCCAGAAGGTCTGGCAGACCCCCCAGACGCCGGCGCCGCTGCCACAGTCCGTGCCGCAGGTGCCCGAGACGGTGAGCTTCGACAGTCGGTGCTACTACCGGCTGACCACCCAGTGGCGGGGCGATGGCCTGTCCCTGGACATCATCAACGATGGGAAGAACAACACCCCCATCCTCGCCAAGACGGCCATGGTGCCGGGGCAGCTATGGAAGCTCCTCCCCGAGGCCAACGGCGCCCATCGGCTGGTGACGCAGTGGCGCGGCAAAGGACTGTCCCTGGCCCACACCGCCGGCAACCAGCCGTTGCTCGTCGACACGGCCGCCGCTCCGGAACAACTGTGGCGGGTGACGCCGGAGCTTGATGGCACCCTGCGCCTGACGAACCTGGCGCAGGACGCGAGCCTGTCGTTGGACATCCTCTACGACGGCAAGGCCAACATCACCCCCATCCTCGCCCGAACCAGGCACGTCTCCGGACAGCTCTGGAATGTGACGCTCGTGGCCCCCTGTCCTTAGAGCCTCTGGACAAGAGCGCCCCTTCGAGAGGTCCGTCCAGAGGGGGCAGGGGCGCGTCGTCGTTTGGCGGCGGCCACCTCCGAAGGCGGCGGCGGGTGCGATGCGCGCGGTGTGAATGAGCGCCGCGTCAGTCCAGCTCCGCCAGCGCCAGCTTCGCCTCCTCCAGGTAGAGAGGCACGACCTCCACAGCGAGCAGGTCCTCGAGGAGCTTCCGTGCGCCGGCCGTGTCTCCGGCCCGTGCGAGGTCCCGTGCCTTCATCTCCGTGAGCCCCAGCCGCAGGGAACCTTCACGGATTCGCGCGCGCACTTCGCGCAGCAGCGCAGTGGCGGTTGCCTCGTCGTGGACAGCCACCTGCGCGTCCGACTCGGTGATCGCGACCTGGTGCGCCGAGCGAAGCAGGAGTCCCCGTACGTCTGGGGTGAGCACCAACGCTTCTCCTGCCTCGACGCGAGCAGCCAACTCGCGCACCCACTCCCAGTCGATGTCCTCTGCCACGTTCAGGTGTCTCCCTGCTGGCGTCGGCACTTGTTCCGCGGCCACTCGCCCTTCTGCCCCTCGCAGTACCTGAAGCAATCGTAACAGTGCCCCAACCAGTCCTCTTCTTGGCACTTCACGTAGGTTTCCATGCACACCCGCTTCCACTCCGGCAGGCCCGGCTTGGCCAACTCCATGGCCACCCTGCCAGCGAAGAGGATTTCCGCCGCCTCCAGCTTCGTCGCGCTACAGCGCCGTCGGGTGCGTCTTCACGCAGCAACTCACCGTGGAGTCCTTGGGGGTGCACGGCGCCTGCGCCAGGGACACAGGTGCGTTGCTGGCCTGGGCGCGCGCCGTTCCGCTACGGCTCGTCGTCGCGAGGGCGAGCATGAGGACCACCCGCATGCCCCAGGAGGGGGTGTTCATGCAGGGCGGTCTATATGACTTTCGGCAGGTGGCGCATCCTCGTTGAGAGGGAGGCGCTGGGCCGCACGTGCAGGCCGGTCCCAAGGGCGACGTCTACGCGATGAAGGCGGGGAACTCGTCGCCCGGCTTCGGCACCAGCTCCAGCGCGTCCCCGGCCTTCGGGTTGAAGACGTCGCCCGGCAAGCCGATGAAGACGGGCAGCTCCGCCGTGGGTTCCACGGACGTCACCTCCGCCTCGGCGCCCGAGCCCTGGATGCGCACGCTGGCGCTGCGGTGGATCTCGTGAAGCCCGCGCTCCACCGCGCGAGATACAAGCTGCCGCCTTCCTCGTCCTCCGAACCCGGGCAAGCTCACTGGAAGAAGCCGCTGTAGGCCGGTGGCAGGTCCTTGAAGCCGAAGCGGTCCTCGACTCGCGAACGCCCAGCATCTCGTAGGGAACGTCGAGCTCGCGCATGACCCGGGTCACGGCTTCGATCTGGCCTTCGGCCCCCGTGACCTTCGGATTGCCGAACCACAGACAGCCCACGGTCTTGAGCAGCTCGACGAAGTATTGGGACTCCAGCTCCTTCCACAGGGGGATGGAGTCGAGGACCCGCTGTGAGAGCTCCTTCTCGTTGTATTGGATGCGGAACTGGCGCTTGGCGCCTCCCGAGGCACCCTTGTCGTTGAAATAGTCGAAGCGCTCGAGGACGAGCACCTTGCTGCCTTGGCGGGCTGCGTAGTGGGCGGCTGCCAGACCGATGGAACCGCCACCGATGACGATGACGTCAAGCGAGTTGATCAGCGGGAACCAGCTGGCTACCAGCGCCCCCGACGTGACGGACGCCACCGCCAGCCACAGCCGCACCGCCGACCGCGAGTCGTGGAGCTCGTGCAGCACCGCCCGATCCGTGGCGTCTGGCAGCGTGGCCTCGTCGCACCGGGGACACGGGCGTCCACGCAGCGCCGTGCCTCCGGGCAGCCTCTCCGCGCAGCGGCGGCACCTGCCGGACAGCAGCAGCGCCAGCTCATGCTCCTCGCTGGCCGCCACGGTGGGGGAACTCATCATGCGTGTGCTCTGGGTGGGAGACACTCGCTGATTACCAGAGTGGCCCCAGCCCTGACAGTCACGCAGGGCTCCCACGCGCCTGCTTCAGAGACGGAGCAGGCGCGTGGTTCGCACGACTACTTCTCCTGAACGACCTTGTTGTTCATGCCGGTGCGGCTGATCTTCGGCTTCGACTTGCCGTGGCCGCGCTTCCAGGTGACGGAGTTGGACATCCCCGTCACGTCGATGGCGCTGGTGGCCTCCACCTTCACCTGAAGTAGGTCCCCCGTTCGAGATCGGCCAGGAGCCCGGGCTGTCGCGGACTCCATCCCAACTGCTCCTGCGTGCGCGTGCCCGATGCGGGAACGTCGAACGCGAAGAATCGTCCAAGCCAGGCGAAATGACTGGCTGCCTGCTCGGCAGGCTTCGAGACGACCGGCATGTTCAAGCGCCGGCCAATGACGTCCGCGATGTCCCGGGTGGGCACGCCCTCCTCGGCGACGCCGTGGAACCTGGCTCCCGCCAGACCCTTCTCGAGCGCCAGCCGGTAGAGCCGCGCGGCATCGAGCCTGTGCACGGCGGGCCACCGGTTGCGCCCCTCGCCCAGGTACGCCGAGACGCCTTTCTCGCGTGCGGTGCGAATGAGGGCCGGGACGAATCCCTGATCGCCGTCCCCGTGGACCGACGGCGGGAGGCGCACCACGGACACGCGCACGCCGCGCGATGCCAGCGAGAGCGCCGCACCCTCCGACGCGATGCGGTGCGCACCGACCGAGCCCGGATCGGGCAGGTCCTCTTCCGTTCCGATGCGGCCCTGCCCGAGGAGCCCGATCGCGGAGGTGACGACGAAGGGGCGGCCCGAGCCGGCGAGCACGGCGCCGACCGCCTCGATCGCGAGCCTGTCGGTTTCGGCGGCAGCGGTCATTTTGGAGAAGTCGTGGATGAAGGCCGTGTGGATGACGCCCTCCGAGCCCGCCGCGCCGCGCCGCAGGCTGTCGACATCGTCGAGCGCACCCCGATGCACTTCGGCACCGGCGGCGGCAAGCGACCGGGCGGCCGCATCCGAGCGCGCCAGGCCGAGCACCTGATGGCCCGCGCCAATGAGTTCCTGAACGACCGCGGCTCCGATGAAGCCCGTAGCGCCTGTGACGAAGACACGCATGGATGGGTCCTTGCTCCGAGAAGCCGCACTGTCGCGGCTCCTATCGCAGGATGAAGTACGGCCTTGTCGAGGCTTCCGCACGTGCATACTCGGCAACCTGAGCATGAAGAAAAGGAGGTCTCGTGGGAGTCGACAGGCATTCGCTCGATGGGCTCGGCGTCCTCGGCGCGGTCGTGGAGGCGGGGAGCTTCGTTCGCGCGGGGGAGGCGCTCGGCCTGACGCAATCGGCGGTCAGTCGTGCCGTCGCGCGCCTCGAGGAGCGGATCGGCGTGCGCCTCTTCCGCCGCACCGCCCGCTCCATTTCGCTGACCGATGAAGGGCGTCTGTTCTACGAATCCGTCGCGCCGCACCTCGCCGCCATCGTGGACGCGACGACCGAGGCGGGCGGCGCCTCGACCCGGGTTCGCGGACGTCTGCGCGTGAACGTGGACGGGGGCATCGGGCCCATGGTGCTGATGCCTCGCCTGCAACCCTTCCTCGCGCAACACCCCGACCTCGATGTGGAGTTCGCGGTCCGTGACCGGATGGGGGACCTGGTCCGCGAGGGCTTCGACGTCAGCGTCCGCTTCGGTGTCCCGGAACCGTCGGCCTTGAAGTCCCGCCTGCTCATGCGCACGCGCGTCGTCACCTGCGCATCCCCCGCGTACCTCGCGCGCCACGGCATGCCGAGGCATCCGCGCGACATCGAGAAGCATCAGTGCGTGCTGATGCGAGACCCGTCCACGGGAACCCACTTCGGATGGGATTTCGTGCGCGGCAAGAAGGTCGTGCCCGTGAACGTGTCGGGACAGCTCATGGTGAACGAAGGCGGCTCGGTGCTCGCGGCGTGTCTCGGGGGGCAGGGAATCGCGCAGCTGCTCGAGCTCTACACGCAGGAATTCCTGGCCGCCGGACAACTCGTTCAAGTGCTCCCGGAGTGGGCCGAGGAGACGTATCCCCTCTACGCGTACCACCACTCCGCACGGCTCCAGTCCGCCAAGGTCCGCGCCTTCCTGGACTTCGTCGTCGCGCTCACCCGCGAGCCCCTGCCCATCCCCGCGATGACACGCGCTCAAACCCGCCGACCGCCCTGACACGCGTCCGGGCCTCCAGGGCCGGGACCGCGAGCCGGCTCAGGCCGCGCGAGCCCGTGCGAGCCGCCAGAGCAGGGGCATGAGCAGGCCGGCGATGGCGGCCTTGATCAACCCGCCGGGGACGAAGGGAAAAAAGCCCTTCTGGAAGGCCGTGGCGAAGTCGAGCGAGGCCGCCACGCGGAGCCAGGACACGCCGATCGCGCCCCGTAGCGCCTTCATCTACGGGGAGCTGGGGCAGCGCATCCCCCAAGGCGGGCGGCAGCTATGTCTACCTGCGCGATGCCTTTGGCCCTCTGCCCGCGTTCCTCAATGCATGGGGCTTGATGCTCATGATTGCCACTGGGGCGCTCAAGCAGAATGTCTTCACCGTGCTCAAGCTGCTGGCGCTCGCGGTGCTTGTGGGGGTGGCTTCGTGGCCGAGGAGAGGGTCGATCCCGAGCGCAACCTGCCTCGCGCCCTGTTGCTGGGCGTCATCGGCGTGGTGACGGTACTCGGAGACGGCGAGTGCGGCCGACGTGAGGCGGCGTCTGGACGTTGATTGAACGGTCCGCATCGGTGACCCAAGCGAGATAAGCAGGCTAGGCTTGAAAAGCCTGTTTATGCCTCCAGGGAGCCCCATGCATCGCAGAGCCCGTCCAGTGAGCTTCATCCAACGCCTCATCTCAACCCCCATGATGATGCTGTGGGGCCTCGTCGTCCTGACCGCCTGCGGAGGCATGGAGCCAGAGGGCTCCGGGAGCCCCGCCGATGTGGTCCAGGAAGCGCAGGCCCTTGCACCGGCCAACGTGCAGGCCTTCTACGCGGAGTCTCGCTGGGGGACCCGCTTCGGCGTCACGGGCCCCTACTACGGCCCCTTGGGCCACCGGGGGCTCGACCTCTATGCGAGCGCGGGCCAGGCCATCCCCGCGCTCCGCTCGGGCGTCGTCCGCCGCGTCCAGTACTCCTCCATCGTGGGACACACCCTCGCCGTGGAGTCCGCGCCGGGCGACTTCTCCGGGTACGCCCACGTCATCCGGACTCGCTTCGCGGTGGGCGACTCCGTCCAACAGGGCGACATCATCGCGTACGTGGCGGGCTCTGGAGATGCCCATGGCTCGGCGTGGACCGGGCCCCATCTCCACATGACCCGCGGCACCACGAACAACTGCGCCTTCGGAGAGAACGTCAGCGACCCCGCGCCGCTCATCCGCAACGTGCTCGGCACCGGCAGCGGCGGAGGCACCGGCAGCGGCGGAGGTTCCGGGGGAATCCAGATCAGCATCGACGAAGGGAAGATCCTCCAGCGCGTGGCCCAGCGCGGCGGCTACACGGGCGCGGTGGACGGCGTGCCCGGGGTCAACACGTGGAAGGGCATCCAGACGGTCCTTGGCGGCAAGGGCTTCTACTCCGGCCCCATCGACGGCGTTCCGGGTGAGAACACCTGGAAGGGACTCCAGCGGCTCGCGCAGCTCGGCGGGTACACGGGCCCCGTGGATGGCTTCCCGGGGCAGTACACCTACGCGGGGCTCAACACCTGGCTGGGCCAGGACCCCGGGACGCCTCCCCCGTCCGGGATGAGCGGCGTGTATGGGATTGATGTCGGCACGACGCAGCGGGACCTGGACTTCAATGCCATCCGCAGCGCCGGCTACCAGTTCGCGATCGTCAAGGCCGGCGGTTCCAATGTGTCACCCCTCTACGTCGCGCCCTACTACGCCCAGCAGGTCGCGCGGGCCCGCGCGGCCGGACTCCTCGTGGGGCACTACTGGATGGCGGGCTCGTACAACCCCGCCGGTGACGCCCAGTACTTCGCGGACCATCTGTATGACCACCGCCCCGGCGACCTGCTCGTGCTCGACAACGAGGCCATCGACGACGGCATCTTCTGGAACGACTCCATGACCGCGAGCTTCATGCAGGCGGTCAAGACGCGGCTGGGCAAGGCTCCCTTCCTGTACACGTACTCGAGCCTGCTCAAGGCCAACACGTGGCCCCAGACGCAGGCCGTGGGCTCGAAGCTCTGGATTGCCCACTACACGGGCACGCCGGGCAACCCGTCCGTGGGGACGGCCTGGCCCACGTGGGAGATCCACCAGTACACGTCGTCCGGTAACCAGAACGGGATTCCGCTCGACCTGAACGTCGCGAAGCTGTCCGCGTTCGCCGGACTGGCCCAGCCCCCGCTGGGCGCGACTCCGCCTCCGCCGACGGCCATCCCCGGCGGGAGCGCTGGCGGCGGAGGATCCCCCGTCATCACCGTCCAACAGGGGATCCTCCTGCAGACGCTGGCGCGCCGGGGCGGCTACACCGGCCCCCTCGATGGCGTTCCGGGGGCCCAGACCTGGACGGGCGTCCAGAAGGCCCTGCGTGAGCTGGGGTATTACGCGGGACCCGTTGACGGCGCCCCGGGCCTCAACACCTACAAGGGATTGCAGTTGCTGGCCCAGGACGGTGGCTACTCGGGCCCCATCGATGGCATCCCCGGGCCCAACACCTACAACGGCATCCAGGCGTACCTGGATGGGTCCTCCGGCCCCGTGCCGTCCGTCACCCAGGCCCAGGGCATGACGCTGCAACGGATTGCCAGCGCGGGCGGTTATACCGGCGCGGTGGATGGCGTCCCCGGCACGAACACGTGGAAGGGCGTCCAGCAGGTCCTCGGTGGCTATGCCTATTCAGGGCCCGTGGATGGCGTCATGGGCAAACAGTCGTACGCGGCGCTCCAGCGCTTCGCCGCGAAGGGCGGCTACACGGGCCCCCTCGACGGAGTCATGGGTACCCAGTCCTGGGTGGGCGTGCAGACCGTGCTACGGGGCTTCGGCTACACGGGCCCCCTCGACGGTGTCATGGGCACCCAGTCGTACGCGGCGCTCCAGCGGGTGGCGCGCCTGGGCGGGTACATGGGCCCCTCCGATGGAGTGATGGGCGCGAACTCGTGGCGCGGCCTCCAGACCTTCCTGAGCGGCGCCGGGTACACGGGCCCCATCGACGGAGCCCCCGGAACGAACACCTACAAGGTGCTCCAATCCCTGGCGAACCGGGGCGGCTACGCCGGGCCCATCGACGGCATCCCTGGCCCCAACACGTACGCGGGCCTGGCGAACCTCCTGGACTGACGCCGAGCCCCCTGCCCCGCGCGAATGACCATCGCGGCCATCCTTCGAGGGACTCGAGCCCGGCGCGGGCGGTGACGGACGCCACCGCCCGCGCCGGTCCTTCTGGGACTACTGGACGGTGTACGACACCGTGCCGTTGCAGCTCCCGCTGGAGTAGCAGCCGGCGCGGATCTGGTAGGTGCCCGCCGTCGTGGCCGTGAAGCTCGCGTAGGACAGCGTGCCGCAGGCGTCGTCGTTCGAGGCCACCTGGGTGGTGCCGTTGTACAGGCGCAGGTACGTGTCACCCGTGCCGGAGGAGCCCGGCACCGTGCAGGTGCCGAACTTGAGGGTCTTCCCGGCGGCCAGGGTGACGTTGTGGTTGACGGTGTTCTGGTTGGCGCTGTTGGTGTTGGTGGCGGTGAAGGTGAACGTCACCGGCGTCGGGGGCGGCGGGTAGCCCGCGCACAGGCGCGTGCTGGTCGCCACCGCGCAGTACTCGTCAATGGCCGGCCGCACGTAGGTGATGTCCTCGCCGCGGCAGCCCGTCTCCGTGCAGGTGTTGACGATGCTGCAGCTCCCGTTGGTCTTGTAGTCGGTCTCGCCGCGCACCAGGATGCCGGCCACCGTGTAGCCGCTGTTCTCGTACACGCCCGAGCCCGAGTTGCCGCCGAACGTGTCCGTGGTGGCCACGAAGTAGTCCAGCGTGCCCGAGCGCGCGTCACGCACCGCGCCGCCCGAGTCGATCTTGAAGGGAATGCCGCTGCCCGAGCCGATGACCGTCACGTTGGTGCCCACGGCCAGCGCGGCGTTGCCCGCGCGAATGGGGGCGGGCGTGAAGCGCGGGGTGGCCGGCCGGTCCAGCCGGACGATGGCGAAGTCCAGGTTGCGCCCGCCCACCGTGGCCTGCTGACGCGCGACAATCGCCTGGCAGGAGAAGATGTCCGCGGTCGTCACCGTCTGCATGGCGCCGGCGGCGGTGCGGTAGAAGTTGAAGACGAAGCGCGTGCTGCTGCAGGCCGACGCGCTGGTGATGCAGTGGCCCGCCGTGAGCACCAGGTTGTCGTCGATGAGCGTGCCGGAGCAGAAGGCCGGGGTCAGGTCGTCCAGGAAGCGCTCGGAGGTGCAGAGGTTGTACGCGGAGCGCAGCGTGGACGCGTTGAAGGTGACGTTGTTGGGGTTGGTCGTGTTGAAGTCCGACGGGCTCATCAGCGCGACGGTGGACTGCTGAGCGCGGGCGCGCAGCGTGGCGTCCGCGTGCGCGTACACGTCCGTGCGGTTGTCGGTCCCGTAGACGACGGGCTGCTTCTCCGTGCCCATGGGAGTGTTGGCGGTGGGCTCAGCCTCCGGGGCCGGGCCGCAGGCCGCGAGGGAAAAGGTACACAGCAGCGTTCCGAGCAGCGTCCTACGGCCGGAAGTCCGGGGGATTCGCATGTGCTGAACACTCCTTGAGGGTGATGACCGCCCGTCAGGGGGCGAGCAGTGGACCGCATGCTCGCGCCAACCATGCACTCTCCGCAACATGTCCTTAACGCGGAGTCACCGTGGTCCCGGGAGTCCCTTCAGAACACGAGGGGAAAGAAACACGCGTTGAAGGTAAGGGGATGCACAATTCCTGCGGGAATGAACCCTGTTTCCATTCCCGGCAACGGCGCGCCGCCACAAGAGGAGGCAGGCCATCACAGTGCCGGGGTGGAGAGCGAGAAGAACGCCAGCCCCACCACGAGTTCCAGCACGACGCGGAGGGGCCGGACGACATGCCCGCGCACGTGCGCACGGTGCTGACGCAGGTGTCCCTGCGCGTGCCGGTGAAGGACGGCGCGGCGGACCTGGGCACGTGGCAGGGCGTCTACCTCTGGGAGCACCGCACGTCGCCGCACCGCCGGCGCGTCACGGTGTCAGTGCTGGGCGGCTAGAGGTCGGATGTGCCTGACGGCCAGCGAGGTGATGATGGAGGTTTCGACATCCCCTTTGAGAGTAGCGACGTACTCCATACGGGGTTCCCGTTGCGAAGGGCGATAGGTGAGCGCCGGGTTTCCGCTCCTGCTCTCCAGGAGCCAACCCCCAAGCCTCCAATACCCGGTGGGGTCCAAGTGAGGCTCGGCTGGAACTGGCAGCGCCTCAATGATTTCCCGGGAGAGGGGGGACGGAATCTCCCCTGCCTTCATGGCTTGAAGATGCTTGAGAAGAGACGCGTAAGCAGCACGCGCGAAGGCCCGGCTCGGTCTCAAGGGGCCATGCTCTGAATCAAGCGGTGTGATCTGCATGTCCGGCGAACTGGGAGTGCTCATCACCGACGCTTCCTGTCGTTCACAGGGAACGGCCAGGGTGACCAAAAGGATCAGCAATCCGTAGTGCATCACTTCAATTCACCCTCGCGATCACCGTGTCAGAGGAGCATAGGACCGATAGACGCCCTTTGTGCGGTCCCGCTCGTGAGCGGACGGACAAGAGCGCCGCTTCGAGAGGTCCGTCCAGAGGGGGCGGGGCCCTGACTGCCAGAAGTCTGGCTGCGGCGGCCCTCGTGCCCGGTGCAAGAGGCGGCACGTCCACTCCACCAACTCGCCGCTCAGCAGGAGGGCTCCCATTCAGCCTATACTTCATCGCGGCGATAGCGTGCCGCACCTCGGACCCTCCCCTCCAACCAGCGGGTAACAGATGATGAACATAGGCCGCCCTGTCCTGTGCATTGCCCTCCTGTCACTGCTGTGCAACTGCCATGTCGTGCCAGACATCGTGCGATGGGATAGGAACGTTCATCTCGAAAAGACGCGAGGCATTGTCTTGAACTACAAGCAAGTGCCCGCCGAGCTTTATTCGAAACCGTTCAGGATCGAATTCAGCAAGTATCTCCAGCAGATGTCCAATGGACAGGTGGAGGTGGACGCGGTCAATACCTACACCGTCGGCGACTACAAGACGACGAACCGATGCCACCCCCAGAATGAATACTCAAATTTCATCACGCCCAATTGCCTCTTCGCCAACGCCTGGTTTGGCGTCTATCTAATCTTCGATGATGCACCGGGACGTGGTCGCGCGTTCATCCTGAAGAGCCCGCAAGGTGCTCCGGACGACCTGGATAATTTCAATCCAGAGGCCATTCGGCGGATTCCCGAACTGGATCAAAAGCTGATTGTCTATTCGAGCCACGAAGGCCAGAAGGACTATTCCTGGAGCGACTTCGAGAGGGACTTCTACTTTAGAGCCATTGAGCAGCCAGAGCCCCAGCAAGTGACCGACCCGCATGACCGGAAATGGCTGAAGCAGACGGGAGCCTACACGACCATTGCCGCGCTGACGGACACCCAGAAGACACACATGGGGACTTTCTCCTCGATCCGAGCCTACACGGGCCTCCCCACCCAACAAGTCTATGAGACAGTCAGTCCCTGGTATCCCATCACGATCCGGGGCTCGGTTCTCACCCGCTACTTCGAATGTCCCCGGAGCCGTTTTTGGGCGCTGGTGTACTACAATGGAAGCTCCTTTTCCTCGAAGACAGGAGACATCGTCAACCATGCGGACAATCCTGAACTCTGGCAGGAATTCCAACAAATGTTCGATGCATTGGAATTAAGATGCCAGTAGCCCAAGCGCGCAGCGCACGCAGAATCGATGGTCCCGGATGCGGCCGGCCTATAGCCCTATCTGGAGCAGGAGGATGAGCCGCGAGAAGGAGTCCGTGCCCTCCCGCAGCGCTGGATAGTGGTCCCAGCTGAGCGCGGCTCCCAACGGACCGAAATGCAGGTCCGCGAGGAGCCGCAGGCCAGGCCTGGCTTCGGGGAGCACCTGCACCGGCACACCCAGGCCGAGCCCGAGGCTCGGGATGATGGCGACCTGGGGCGTCGCATACTGCGTGAGGGGCGTGAAGACGAGCTGCTCGCGAAAATCCGTCTCCACCGAGAGCGAATGCAGGAAGGACTCGGGCGCGGCGAGCTGGTAGCCGAGCCGTACCATGAAGCGGGAATCGTCCCCGAGCCGCGCGCCCAGGCCCAGCTGCACGCCGCCCGGAGTCCACCACGGCGTGGGCTTCGTCAGCGTGACGTTGAGCCACTCGGGCGCGCTTGCCGCCGTGAGGCTCCGCTCCGCCACCACATGCTCGCCCTCGTGCCGAAGCCGCCAGCCCGTGGCCACCGGCAGCGTGCGCGCGGATGCGTCCGGGCTGCTGCCCACCTCCCACGCGGAAGGGACTCGCACCGTGACGTGGAGTTCGGGGTTGCCCGCCCAGGTCCGGATGGGCCCCAGCAGATAGTCGATGTCCCAGTGTGTGGCCCGCGCCGGTCCGGGGACAGCCGTGCGTGGCGCGCCTGGACCGCGGGCCACACGTACCCCGAGGGCAGGAAGCGCCGCTCAAGCTGCATCAGGCCGCGCACCAATAGCTCCCCTTCCCGCCCGGGCGGAAGCGTGAGGGTGAAGCCGAAGCGCTCCACCGGGGAATGCGCGAGCCTTCCGAATGCATCCTCCGGTGACGCCGGCGCGGATGCGGCCTCTCCTGAGCCTGACGTGGGGCCCCTCGAGTCCGCCTGGCCCTCTGTCACCGGGAGAGGCGCCTCGTCGAATCGCACGCTCACCTCGCTCGTACGGAGTCCCAGGAAGGCGGCATCGATGACTTCTGCCTCGGTGGTCCCGTTGCGCAGCCGGTAGCGCGCCTCGAAGCGGCAGACCGCCTCGTGCTCCGCCTCCGCGCAATCGAAGTCCAGCTTCTCGCTGAGCACCTCCGAGCGCGTGCGCGCGGTACCTGGTGACAGGGTGAAGGCCGCCGGCGTACGCGTGGAGGCGGCCACATTGGCGGCGGCGGGCAATGCAGCGAGGAGACAAACGATGGACGCAAGGCGGACCGCCATGTCCGCCATTGTCGCTCAAATCCAAGGCCCGGCAGTAGCGTGGACCTGCCCGAGTGCTGGGCCCATGAAGCGGTACGCCGTCGCGAGGCCCGCATCCCCGCCGATGTCCCCATCACGGCGCCAGACCTCGCGTCGTACCTCGTCCTCTTCTACGACGGAGATCCGGCGGCGGGCGGGCGGCTCATCGCCTCGCGCCAGCTCCACGGCCTGCCAGCGGGAACCGCCCCTTTTCGCGAAGCGACGGCCGGGCCCCGAGGGGGCGCGCCCGCCATGGGCGCGCTACGTCGCCGGGTGCCCGGCGTCGGCGTGGCGGTGGATGAGCTTCCATTCACCGTCCATGCGCGGAGCCCCCTCCCCTCGAAGAGCGGGGACTAGGGATTGATGTAGTTGGTGACGCCCCGGAGCTGGTCGATGGTGCTGCCGGAGCGGGTCTGGAGGGAGGTCACGACATAGGCGGTGTGTGTCGTGTCATTGAAGTTGATGCCACCCGTGCCGCCGACCGTGCCGGAGACGGTCTGGACGACTCCGGTGTTGCGCCAGTTGACGATGCCGGAGCAGTAGAGGCCCAGCCTGTCCAACCGGGCGGCGCTGCGGCCGTGGAAGCCCACCACCGCCTGTCCCACCGGGCAATGGACCGAATAGGCATACCCACCCGTGCCCCCCGCGGTCCCCGTGTTGTACTGGGAGCCCAGGCTCCCATCCGTGTTGAGCACGGCGCAGGTGAGCCCGACCTGGTCGACCAGGTCGGCGGCCCGCCCGAAGATGCCCACGGCGACATAGCCCGACGCGCAGGAGATGGAGCCCGCGGTACCTCCCGTCCCGCCATGAGCGCCCAGGCTCCAGGTGGTGCTGGAGATGGAGATCCCCGACTCGACCTGCCCCAGGCCGGTTTCATCGAGACCTTCCGCCTCCATCTCCATTCCACCGCACGCGGGCAGGACCGCGAGGCAAAGCGCGGACAGCGATACCAGCCGGATCGTCTTCTTCATGGTTTTCCCCCTCTAGGGTCCGCGCCTGGCACAGGGCGGAGCTCGTCGAGTGGAACAGCAATAACACTGGTTTACTTCTATTTCAAATATTCCCCGTATTTGAAACGCGTCTGAATCGTTTGCATGGGAGGCGGTGTGCCAGGCGTTATTTGCGCTGCGCGGGTGGGCTTCGTCACGCGCGGTGGGGGCTGATGTGCTCCCTGAAGGCCTCCGGGCGGGTCCCACCCGCTCGGGATAGGCTCGGAGGGACGCGGCCGGCGGTCATCACCGGGAAAGGCCCCCGCCGCGTTCCCGAGGGGGCCGTTCGATGAACGCGGTGCTGGCTGGCGTGTTGCTGCTGGGGGGAGCTGGCGCTGGGCGTGGCACTGGTGGGCTTCGCCTTCATCACCTTGACCTTCAGCAGCGAGGCCTACCGCCACAGCGCCACGCCGCTCCAGCAGGTCCTGAACCTGGTGGGGCTCGCCTTCGCGGTCCTGCCCAGCCTCGTCGTCCTCTGGGGCGGCTGGCGGCGCTTCCTGTCGGAGCGCCCCTGGGAAGGCGTGCCCCTGGGCCTGGGGCTTCCCCGGATGGCACTGGCCCTGGGGGCGGGCCTGTTCTTGAGGAAGCCTTCAGCCCGCTTGCGCTTCAATGGGCGTGCAGGCCCTCTGCTGAGGAGCCGCCGCACGCGCTGGTGGTGGTCGGCGACGGCAGCTTGCTCTCGACGCGCGAGGAGGGGTGGAAAGAGGCGAAGGTTGCCGTCGTCGCACGCGCCGAGGACTTCGCCGACGAGAAGGGCCGCACGCGCGTCACGCAGGCGAGGTACGTGGCCGAGTTGCCCAGGAGGACTTCCGCGCCGCCCTCACCGCTGCGTCGAGAGTGCCCACAAGCACGTGCTGCAGGTGCGCATGAAGCGCGCAGGCCAGCGGTGGAGCATGGAAGGTGCGCGCCAGATGGCGCGGCTGCGCGCCCTCTACCGCACGGCCGGGCCGGCACGCTTCCACTGGGCGCTGCGCAAGGGCCTCGAGGAGCCGCCCCGTCCCGAGCACCAGCCCGTCGCCCAGGCCCCCGCCGCGCTCAGCGGCGCTTCGTCCCCCGCCGCGGCAGCCCCCTCAACCGGGCTGCCGCCTCAAGCTGATCCTGCACCC
>NZ_RAWB01000130.1 GCF_003612055.1 Corallococcus llansteffanensis | reverse complement strand
GCACCGAGCGGGCGATGTCCCCGGCGGACAGGGGCGCGGAGCCGAAGACGCGCTGGAAGAAGGGCACGTACATGAAGGCGGCCTGGAGCAGCACCAGCGTCGCGATGCCCACGAACACGGTGCGGTTGCCCCACAGCCCCACCTCCCGCAGCGAGCCCGTCAGCGTGCGGCACAGCCACAGGTAGAAGATCTGGAAGCTGATGACGGTGTTGACCGCCATCGTCTGGGCCTCCGCCAGCGGCAGGGGATTCGCCGCGTCCCGGGCGCCTCCCTGGCGCGTGAACTCCCAGAGGAACAGGCCGATGGCGCCCGCCGTCATCAGCAGCGCGACGAGGCCGGTGCGCATCACCACGAACTGGTTGAGCACCGGGGCGTCGGGGGCGCGGGGCGGACGGCTCATGACGTGGCGCTCGCGGGCCTCGAAGGCCAGGGGCAGCGCCAGCGTGACGGTGGCCACCAGGTTGATCCACAAGAGCTGCGTGGGCCGCATGGGCATCAGCGGCGCGTGCACGCCCGCGACCTCCTGGATGGGGAAGAAGGCCACGGCCGCCATGAGGATGAGGGCGAGCCCCAGGTTGGTGGGCAGCACGAAGGCGAGGGACTTGATGAGGTTGTCGTAGACGCGGCGGCCCTCCTCCACGGCGGAGACAATGGTGGCGAAGTTGTCGTCCGTCAGCACCAGGTCGGCCGCCTCGCGGGACACCGCCGTGCCGGTGATGCCCATGGCCACGCCGATGTTCGCCTGCTTGAGCGCGGGGGCGTCGTTGACGCCGTCGCCCGTCATCGCCACCACGTGGCCCTTCGCCTGGAGCGCCCGGACGAGGCGCAGCTTGTGTTCGGGGGCCACGCGCGCGAACACGTTCGTGTCCTCCACCGCCCGGATCAGCGCCGCGTCGTCCAGCTCGGACAGGCGCGCGCCCGTGAGGCCCGGACGCTCCGGGGCGTGGATGCCCAGCTGGAGGCCAATGGCCTCCGCCGTGGCCAGGTGGTCGCCGGTCATCATCTTCACGCGGATGCCCGCGGCGTGGCAGCCCTGCACCGCCGCCACGGCCTCCTCGCGAGGCGGGTCGATCATCCCCTGCAGGCCCAGCAGCGTGAAGCCGTCCTCCGCGTCCTGGGGTTGAAGGGACGTGGCCCGGGGCGCGTCCTTGCGCGCGACCGCGAGCACGCGCATCCCCTGGCGGGCCAGGCGCTCCACCTCCGCCAGCACGGCGTCCGCGTCCGTCTCCGGCGCGCAGCGGCGCAGCACGACCTCCGGGGCGCCCTTGAGGAACAGGTCCCGGTCCTCCGGGCCGTCCGCGTGGAGCGTGGCCATGAACTGCTGCTCGGACTCGAAGGGGATGGCGTCCAGGCGGGGGCGGCGCGCGCGCACGTCGGCCACGCCCAGGCCCACCTTCTCCGCGGCGACGAGCAGCGCGCCCTCGGTGGGGTCCCCGGTCATCCGCCACCGTCCGGAGCCGTCCTGCCCGGACCCGGCCAGCAGGCTGGCCTCGTTGCAGAGCACGCCCGCGCGCAGCAGGGAGACGACGTCCTCGGGGGGCGCGTCGGTGGGCTTGCCGCCCCACAGGAGCTGTCCGTCGAGGGCGTGGCCCACGCCGGACAGCTCGTAGCGGCCGTCCGGCGTCCACAGCGCGCGCACGGTCATCTCATTGCGGGTGAGGGTGCCCGTCTTGTCCGTGCAGATGACGGTGGTGCTGCCCAGCGTCTCCACTGCGGGCAGCTTGCGGATGACGGCGCGGCGGGCCGCCATGCGTTGCACGCCAATGGCCAGCGCGATGGTGACGATGGCGGGCAGGCCCTCCGGGATGGCGGCCACCGCCAGGGTGACGGCCACCATCACCGCGTCGCTGAACGCATACCCGCGCCAGAGCCCCACGCCGAGCAGCACGGCGGACAGGATGACGATGCCCAGCGTGATGATGCGGCCCAGGCGGGCCAGCTCCCGCGTGAGCGGCGTGCTCAGGTCGGTGGCCTGCTCCATCAGGTGGGAGATGCGGCCCAGCTCGGTGGCACGCCCCGTGGCGACGACGACGGCGGTGGTCGTGCCGGACGTCACCAGGGTGCCCCCGAAGGCGAGGCTCGCGCGGTCCCCCAGCTCCGCGTCCCCGGCGACGGCCGCGACGCGCTTGCTCGACGGGACGGACTCCCCGGTGAGGGCGGCCTCCTCCACCTGGAAGTTTCGCGCGTGGAGCAGGCGCACGTCCGCGGGCACGCGGTCACCGGACGCGAGCCGCACCACGTCGCCGGGCACCAGCCGCGAGGCGGGCAGGGCCACCGGGCGGCCGTCGCGCACCACGGTGGTGGACTCCGGCACCATGTGGCCCAGCGCCGCGATGGCCTTGCCCGCGCGGTACTCCTGCACGAAGCCGATGAGCGTGTTGAGCACCACCACGGCGGCCACCACCAGCCCGTCCGTCACCTTGCCCAGGAGGATGGCCAGCGCTGCGGAGGCGATGAGCACCCAGATGAGCGGGCTGTTGATCTGCCGCCACAGCAGCTTCCAAAGGCTGTCACCGCGCTCGCGCTCCAGCACGTTGGGGCCGTGGCGGGCCATGCGCTCCTCGGCCGCGGCCTCCGTGAGCCCGGCGCCGGTGCTGCCCAGCCGCTCCAGCACCGCTTCGGGAGGCAGGGCATGCCACGCGACGGGCCTGTCCTTACCTTCGTTGCCCGGCTGCTCCCGCATGACGTGTCTCCCCGGAGGGAAGCTGGGCACGCCCGGACGCGGGAACCTGGAACGGCGGGCTTCGGCTCATCGGCCAGCAAGCCCGGCTGCGTTCAGACTGGATGTTTGTGATTCATTTGGATTTGGCGGGAAGGCTGGTTTTTCAAGGTGAGGGCAGGAATGATGGATGGGGCGGACTGTCCCGCGCATCGCAACCTGCGGAGTCACCCATGCTGAAGAAGAGCGCCCTGGGAGCGTGTATCGCCGCCCTGTTCCTCACCGCCTGTGGAGGCGCGCCCACCGCAGAGGAAGTCCTCGAACCCGCGTCCGAAGCCGCCGCGCCGGAGGTGACGACGCAGTCCTGGAGGGCCTGCAACGGGCGGAGCATCTCCACCCGCTACTTCTACAGCGACTCCTCCATGACGACCATCATCGGACGGCAGAACTGCGGCTGCACCACCGGGGGCGGCGAGCGCTACGGGAGCACCTCCGGGTTCTACGAAGACGTCGTCTTCTCCACCTGCCGGTAGCGCTGGCACGAAGTGGGGGCGGGCAGGGGGACGGGCGGATGTCCTCCAGGGTACCCCCTCATGCGACCGCCGGCCGGGCCCCGGGCCGGCAATCTCCCTTTGAAATCCGGAGCGCCTTGCCGTAGTTTGCAAGGCGACTTCGAGGAGCGTTGCGAGGCCTTCCCGGCCCCAGGCTCGAAGCCGAATGACCCAACGGCGCTCACCTGTACGCGTTTCTTGCGAGGGTGAGTCCGGCCGAAGGTCTGGCCTCCTCCTCGCCAGGACGGCGCGCCACCTGGACCCGGAGCCATTCCATGACCGCAGCCACCACGAAGCAGAAGCAGGACTACGCCGTCGCCGACCTCAAGCTCGCCAGCTGGGGCCGCAAGGAGATCCGCATCGCCGAGAGCGAGATGCCCGCGCTCATGGCCATCCGCGACGAGTACGCCAAGCAGCAGCCCCTGAAGGGCGCCCGCGTGACGGGCTCGCTGCACATGACCATCCAGACGGCGGTGCTCGTCGAGACGCTCCAGGCGCTGGGCGCGCAGGTGCGCTGGGCGTCGTGCAACATCTTCTCCACCCAGGACCACGCGGCCGCCGCGCTGGTGGAGGCCGGCACGCCGGTGTTCGCGCACAAGGGCGAGTCCCTGAAGGAGTACTGGGACTTCACGCACCGCATCTTCGAGTTCGGCCCCGCGGGCAGCGAGCACGAGGGTCCGAACATGATCCTCGACGACGGCGGCGACGCGACCCTGCTCATGCACCTGGGCAAGCGCGCGGAGAAGGACCTGGGCGTCATCTCCAAGCCGGAGAGCGAGGAGGAGCGTGAGCTGTACGCCTCCATCAAGGCGAAGCTCGCGGAGGACGCGACCTGGTACTCGCGCAAGAGCGCCAAGATCATGGGCGTCACGGAGGAGACCACCACGGGCGTGCACCGCCTGCAGGAGATGTCCAACAAGGGCACGCTGCTGTTCCGCGCCATCAACGTCAACGACAGCGTGACGAAGAGCAAGTTCGACAACCTGTACGGCTGCCGCGAGTCGCTGGTGGACGGCATCAAGCGCGCCACGGACGTGATGATCGCCGGGAAGATCGCCGTCGTCGCGGGCTACGGGGACGTGGGCAAGGGCTCCGCGCAGGCCCTGCGCGCGCTGTCCGCCCAGGTGTGGGTGACGGAGATCGACCCCATCTGCGCGCTCCAGGCCGCGATGGAGGGCTACCGGGTCGTGACGATGGACTACGCCGCGGACAAGGCGGACATCTTCGTCACCGCCACGGGCAACAAGAGCGTCATCACCCACGAGCACATGGCGAAGATGAAGGACCAGGCCATCGTCTGCAACATCGGCCACTTCGACAATGAGATCGAGGTCGCCTCCCTGGAGAAGTACCAGTGGGAGGAGATCAAGCCCCAGGTCGACCACGTCATCTTCCCGGACAACAAGCGCATCATCCTGCTCGCCAAGGGCCGTCTGGTGAACCTGGGCTGCGGCACCGGCCACCCCAGCTACGTGATGTCCAGCTCGTTCGCGAACCAGACCATCGCGCAGATCGAGCTGTACTCGCACAGCGACAAGTACCAGGTGGGCAAGGTCTACGTGCTGCCCAAGCACCTGGATGAGAAGGTCGCTCGGCTCCAGCTCAAGAAGCTCAACGCGCAGCTCACGGAGCTGACCCCGGACCAGGCCAGCTACATCGGCGTGGCGAAGTCCGGTCCCTACAAGCAGGACACGTACCGCTACTAAGCGCGTGCGTTCGTGACACCCGGGGCACCGTGGGCTGTATGCCCGCGGTGCCCTTCGTCGTTCCCGGCTCCGGGCTGCCGGGCGAGGCGCTCAGAACAGGCGGTTGAGCCCGTTGAGCGCGGCCACGCGGTAGGCCTCCGCCATGGTGGGGTAGTTGAACGTGGTGTTGATGAAGTAGTTGATGCTGTTGCCCGCCCCCTCCTGCGCCATGATCGCCTGGCCGATGTGGATGATCTCGGAGGCGTTGTCGCCGAAGCAGTGGATGCCCAAGATTTCTCGCGTCTCCCGCTGGAAGAGCAGCTTCAGCATGCCCACGGTGCGGCCGGTGATCTGCGCGCGCGCCAGGCTCTTGAAGAAGGCGTGACCCACTTCATAGGGGACGCCCGCCTGGGTGAGCTCGCGCTCGGTGCGGCCCAGGCTGCTGATTTCGGGGCTGGTGTAGATGCCGGTGGGGATGTCCTTCACCAGCTTGTGCTCCAGCCGCCCTTCCACGATGTGCGTGGCGGCGAAGCGGCCCTGGTCATACGACGCGCTCGCCAGGGACGGGGCGCCCACCACGTCGCCCACCGCGTAGATGTGGGGCACGGAGGTCTGGTACGCGTCATTCACCTGGATGCAGCCGCGCGAGTCCACGGTGATGCCCAGCGTCTCCAGGCCCAGGTCGCGGCTGTTGCCGGAGCGGCCGTTGGCCCAGAGGAAGACGTCCGCCTTCAGGCGCTTGCCGCTCTTCAGGTGCAGCACCACGCCGTCGTCGTGGGCCTCCACCTGGGTCATGTCCTCCTGGTGGCGGATGAGCACGCCCTGTTCACGCAGGTGGTAGGAGAGGGCGTCGGAGATTTCATCGTCCAGGAACGACAGCAGCCGGTCGCGCGTGTTCACCAGGTCCACCTTCACGCCGAGCATCCGGAACATGGAGGCGTACTCGCAGCCGATGACGCCCGCGCCGTAGATGATCATCGACAGCGGGGCTTCGCGCAGCCGCAGGATGGTGTCCGAGTCGAAGATGCGCGGGTGGCGGAAGTCCACGCCCCCCGGGTGGTAGGGCCGAGAGCCGGTGGCGATGACGAAGGCGCCGGCCGTCAGCAGCTCCACGGAGCCGCGCGGCTCAGTCACCTCCACCGTGTGGGCATCCCGGAAGCGGGCCCGACCCACCACCAGGTCCACGCGGTTGCGCTCATAGAAGGTGCTGCGCAGCTGCACCTGCTTGGACACCACCGAGGACGCGGCGCGCATCATGTCCGCCAGCGGCGTGTGGCGCGCCAGCTCCGAGCGCAGCTCCGGGTGGTCCCGCTGCACGTCCATCAGGCGCTGGATGGCGTGGCGCAGCGCCTTGGAGGGAATGGTGGCCGTGTGGGTGCAGGCGCCACCCACCAGGGGGCTCTCCTCCACGGTGCACACCCGGCGGCCGGACTTCACCGCCTTCATCGAAGCGCCTTCACCCCCCGGACCCGAGCCGAGGACCACCACGTCGAACTGCCGAGCACTCATGGCCGGAGTGTTTCCCCCAACCCCGGTCCCGAGGGAAGAAAACCTGTCCCGGAGGAAGGCCTGCCCGCCTGCTCCGGGGCCCACGGGCCGGATTTTCCGTTCAAGTGTTGATTCCTGGAGTCCCGGCCCGGCACGCTCGCGGGTTCCTTCTCCTGGCGCCGAGGATGCCGGACCGCCTGAGGACCGCCCATGCACAAGAACCTCCGAGAAGCCCTGCGCCGGGCCCACTTCACGGCCCTTGCCAGCGCCACGGACTGGGGTGATTTCGAGCGGATGGTGAGGTCGATGTTCTGGACGACCCTCACCATCCTGACCAACGCGCTCCTGGAGATGGTGGGCCAGGAAGGGATGCAGGAGGCCGCCACGGACTGGGACAAGGCCCTGCTCATCGTGAACGCCGTCAAGAGGGAGAACCGGGAGAGGAACCCCTCCTTCCGGCGGGCTCGGCACGCTCCGACGATGCTGTCCCTCTTCGATTCCCCCGAGAATTCCCTCGAGGATTCCGTCGAGGAGCCCATCAAGGAGCTCCCCAAGTCTTCGAAGAAGTCGGCGCTCCGTCTGCGGGGCTTCACGAACGCCTGCCCTCAGCGCGTGAAGACGAAGCTGCTCGGGCAGCGGCTGTCACGGCTTTCGTCGCTGGTGCTCAAGGGCCAGAAGGACACGGCCTTGGGGAGTGCGCATGCGTCCTTCACGGAGGACTTCGGGGCCTTCCATGCCATCTACCGCAGCCTCAAGGATCAGCTCCTGACGCACGCGCCCCAGAAGGACTCCTCACTGGGAAAGGATCCCCAGGAGCACTGGCTGGGGAAGCTGAAGAAGAAGGGCGGGGGCCGCAAGCGCTACCTGGGGGTGACAGGGCAACCCAATATGGGGTTTGTCGTCATCGAGGAAGGGGAGCCGGTTTCGTGGATCCAGGCGCTCGTCCACCTGACGGTCTTCCGCAAACGCATGCAGGGAAAGCAGTTGAAGCAGGTGATGACCCACGTGGACGAGGACGGGGCTGACATCGCCCACTCCTTCACCCATGTGGTGCTTGGCGGACTCCCGACCTGTGTGTGGCTCCACAACACGAAGTCCAAGAAGGGCGAGGGGGCCACGCGCATCATCTCCTTCGTCGACAAGCAGCAGGTCGTCGAAGGGACGGTGCTGGATACGAAGTACGAGCACCTGGACACGCTGAGCATCCTCGACCTGTCCTACGAGGAGCTCTTCCTCCTCCTCCAGATGGCCACGCGGGATTGCATGGGGGCGAGCGACGCGAAGATGGCGGCGCAGCTGCTCAGCTTCCTGGGCCCGGAGTACGCGACGGGTGAGTGCAAGCCCATCTCGGATGGGCTCTTCGACACCCAGATCCAGTGCCCCCTCAAGGTGAAGACCCTGGGAAGCGAACGGGAGAGCCCGCTCACCACGACGGTCACCGTCTCCGTCCGGACCGTCTGCTCGACGGTGCTGTCCATCCTGTTCCTCTCCGAGCCCCGACATGCGCTGCCGCTCTGGCTGTCGAACCTGGACGCCCTTCGCTGCGTCGCGACCGGCGCGATCAACTTCACGCAGCTGTTCGCCAGGAAGTGGATCTTCGTGAAGGGGCAGGGAGAGGATCCGGTCGACGTGGCGCTCGTCAAGGACGCGCCCCACACCATCGGCTACCTGCTGGCCTCGGCGAACATCGCCAAGTACACCCTCTCTCCGGATGACGAGGACACGCGCAAGCTCAAGGAGCTGATCATGCCCGCCTGCGAGGTGTTCTTCAAAGCGGGCTCCCTGCCAGACCTGTCCCTGATGCTGAAGACGCTGAAGGCCCATTTCTCCTCCCCCGTCGTGGAGGAGGACGATGACGACTTCAGCGGCTACTTCGAATCGAAGAAGGACGACGAGGACGAGGTCGACGAGGTCTGGGGCTATCAATGGGATTGGACCCCGCCCACCGGCAAAGGTGCCCTGAAGACCTACAACACCACGGTCCTCCCTCTCAGGATGCTGAGCCTCGACAACAAGCAGCTCGTGCCCGTCGTCCGGCAGCTCACCTTCATCGCGCCCATCGTGAAGATCCTCCTGCTGCGCGAGCTGCTCATGCTCACGAAGTGAGGCCCCGCAGGCGCTCGAGCAGCTCCGCGACGGCGGGGCGCACGGGCGCGTGGGTCCGTTGCACCGCGTGGACCGTGTTCGTCAGCGCGGCCTTGCCCCAGCCCACCACCTTCAGGCCCCGTCCCGGGGCGACGCAGAAGTCGGGGACGACGGCGACGCCGTGGCCGCTCCCCACCCACGCCAGCACCTCTTCCAGCTCCTCGAAGTGCGCGGTGCTGAACCAGCGCGGGTGGCGTCTGCCGAAGTGGTGGCCCAGCCAGCGCCCCATCACGTAGTCCCCTTCGTCGTAGGTCACGAGCGGCACGTCCTGGAAGTCCTCCTGCGCGCGCAGGCGGCGGGCCCAGGCGGCTCCGGCGACGAGCACCAGCTTCTCCTCGTACACCGGCGTCAACACCAGACGCGGGTGCACGGTGGCCCGGTAGGTGAAGCCCACGTCCACCTGGCCTTCGAGCACCTGTCGGAAGACGTCGTCAGCGGAAGGGTAGCGCAGCGTCAGCCCCCGTCGCGGTCCCTCCTCCGCGAGCAGCTTCGGGAAGAGCACGTAGCGGCCGAAGCCGGAGACGGCGGCGAGCTCCAGCGGCCGGTCCGCCTCCTCGCCCTGCAACACCGCCTGCACGTCCCGCGCGAAGCCTCCGAGGAACCGGAAGAGGCGATCCGCCACGGGCGTGGGGACGAGGCGCGCCGAGCGACGCTCGAACAGGGGCGCACCGAGCGTCTCCTCCAGCCGTCGCAGCTGGTAGCTCACCGTGGGCTGGGTGCGGTGCAGGCGCGCGGAGGCCGCCGTGACACTGCGCGCTTCGTAGACCGCGACGAAGGTGCGCAGGAAGGGGAGGTCCGGGAAGTCCATCGAGGGTTTCTATGGGGATTGGCCAGCACTATCAATTGGCGTCATCTCCGCTTCGCGCGCACCTTCCTGCCATGCCCAAGCCCCTGCTCCTGGGAATGGTCCTCGCGCAGCTCCTGGCCTGTGCGCATCCCCATCCCCCCATGACCTCGTCCCGTCAGAACCCCACGCCCGAAGAGGCGGTGCGGACGTACTTCCTCGCCGCCGACTCCCACTCCAGCCGCCTGCTGCGCCAGGCCTTCCACCCCGCGGTGCTCATGCAGTGGGTGGACCGCGACAGTGGCGCGCTGAAGACGCTCACGCAGTTGGAGTGGTGGCAGCGGTTGGACGCGGAGGCCGCCCACCCGGAACCCGCGCTGGAGCGCCGGTTGACGGTGCTCGACCGCGAGGGCCCCTTCGCCTTGATGGAGGCGGTCTCCCGCTGGCCCGACCATGGCTTCGATGACCTGCTGCTCGTGGTGGAGACGCCCGCGGGCTGGCGCATCGTGGGCAAGGTGTTCCAGCGGCTCGAACCCGGGGAGCAGGTGGCTTCGCCCGCATCCGAGGTGGAAGCGATTCGCGCGGTGCTCGAAGGGAAGATCGAAGCGCATGCCGCCTACAGCCCCGCGCTCCTGCACGAAACCCATACACCGGACTGTCGTTACTACCGCCTGCACATCGACGGGGTGCCCTTCACCTGGGTTCCGCTCTCCGAGGCGGCGGCCCGCTATGCATTGAACCAGGAGGCCGGCGTCCAGGACCGCGACAGCCCCTGGCGCATCCTCCAGGTGGAGGTGCGGGGGAACGTGGCGGCGGCGAAGTTGGATGTCGTCGTCGAGGGGACGCGCTTCATCGATCACCTGCTGCTCGTGCGCGCCGACGGGCGGTGGAGGATCTCCGCGGCGGCCTGGGGAGACCCCCGCGTGGGGCCCTGAGCGCTACTCGCAGGTCGCGAGGAACTCCGCGCCGTTCTCCTGGCACCAGCGCCGGTAGGTCTCCAGCCGGTCGGCGGGCGTCGCGGTGCGGAGGACCTGGCCGTCCTCGCCCAGGTACTCGATCCCGCCGCGGACGTTGATGAGCAGGACGACCGGTTCCTCGCCCACCACCCTCCAGCTGTCGACGTTGCCCCGCGGTTCGTAGACGTAGCCGCCGGGGCCCACCACCTCCCCGGTGTCGAGCTGGCGACGGCCCGCGAGGTTGAAGGCGTGCACCTCGCCGGTGTGCCGGTGGCGCGGGATGCGGGTGCCGGGCTCCAGCCGGAACAGGTACACCCAGCCGCTCCCGTCGCGGAAGAAGCGGAGCGGCTTGAACGAGAGGCCCGGAGACCCCATGGGGATCCACGGGATGCGTTCGGAGTCGACGGGCAGGGACGCGAGGACAGTGGAGGAGGTCATGGCGGCAGGATGCCTTCCTCCTGGACCCGTGGGAGGGCCAGGATTGGCGATTTCCATTGGGCCAATCCATGGGAGCATGGGGCATGGATTTCCACGTCACCCTCCAGGGCCGCCGTGACCTGTCCGGGCAGATCTACCGCGAGCTGCGCGCGGCCATCCTCGACGGGCGCCTGCGACGCGGCGAGCGGCTGCCGCCCACCCGGGAGCTGGCGCTGCGCCTGGACGTGTCGCGCAACACCGTGAGCGTGGCCTACGAGTGGCTCACCGCCGAGGGGCTGCTCGAAGGACGTACGCGTGCCGGCAGCTTCGTCCAGGGAGAGGCCTCCCCGCGGCGCGGTCGGACGGGCGTGGCCTCCGGGGTGCGGCTGCGCGCCCGGGCCTTCTGGAGCGCGCTGCCTGACGAGCCCACTCCCCGGGCTCCCGCCGCGTACGACTTCCGCGTCGGCACTCCAGATGCTTCGCACTTCCCCTTCGAGACATGGCGCCGGCTGGTGGCGCGTCAGCTCCGGGCCGCCGCGCTGCCCGCGGGGTATGCCGAAGCGGCGGGGCACGCGGGGCTGCGCGAGGCCGTGGCCCGACACGTTGGCGTGGCGCGGGGCGTTCGCGCGGAGGCCGACGACGTCCTCATCACGCATGGGGCGCAGCAGGCGCTCGACCTCGCGGGACGGGTGCTCATCGAACCCGGGGACTGCGTCGCGGTGGAGGACCCGGGCTATCCCCCCGCGCGGCTGTTGTTCCAATCCCTGGGCGCTCGCGTCGTGCCCGTGCCCGTGGACGCGGAGGGGCTCGACGTGGGGGCGCTGCCGGACGCCGCGCGCCTCGTGTACGTCACGCCCTCGCACCAGTTCCCGCTGGGGATGCCCATGTCCCCGGCACGGCGGAGCGCGCTGCTCGACTGGGCGAAGCAGCGGGACGCGGTCATCCTCGAGGATGACTACGACAGCGAGTTCCGCTTCGGCGGCCGGCCCCTGGAGACGTTGCATGGGTTGGACCGCTCCGGTCGCGTCCTCTACGTGGGGTCGTTCTCGAAGGTGATGCTCCCGGAGCTGCGGCTGGGTTTCCTCATCGCTCCGCCCTCGCTCCAGCGGGAGCTGAGATGGGCCAAGCGCGTGATGGACTGGCACAGCCAGCTTCCCGCGCAGGCGGCCCTCGCGCGCTTCATCGATGGAGGAATGCTCGCGCGGCATGTCCGCAAGATGCGCCGTGAATACGAGGAGCGGCACGAGCGCGTCCTGGAAGGCCTGACACGCCACTGCGGTGACTGGCTTCAGCCCCTGCCTTCGATGGCGGGCCTGCACCTGAGCGCGACGTTCCATCGGGGTGGCCTGAAGCTGGAGCGGGAGGCCGTGGCGCGGGCGCAGGCCGCGGACGTCGGGCTCGTCACGCTCTCACGCTACTGCGCCGGGCCTCGCGCGAAGGCGGGCCTGGTGATTGGCTATGGCGCGATGCCGACCTCGCGCATCGCGGAGGGACTGCGGCGCCTGGGCTCGTGCCTCGCTACTGCGTCGGGATCATAGGCATTGCCTATGGATCCATCGTCGCCACGGCCCTCACGAAGTGAGGAAGCAATCGCTATATCTCCTTGCGTCGATGTCGCGGTGACGCCCCGAGCGACACCCGGCCCCTTCCCCTGGAGCCCTCCATGAAGTCTTTCCTGACGCCTTACCGCCTCACCTTCCTCGCGCTGGCCACGTCCCTGGTGGGCCTGGGCTGCGCTTCTTCCTCCAAGAGCACGACGGGTGAATCCATGACGACGACGCAATCGCAGAAGGCGGAGAACGTGCACGTGGGCCTGCTGGTGCGCCTGGAGGCGAAGCCCGGCAAGGAGGGTGACGTGCAGAAATTCCTGGAGGGCGGGCTGCCGCTCGTCCAGGCGGAGCCTGCGACGGCGCAGTGGTTCGCGCTGCGCTTCGGCCCGACCTCCTTCGGCATCTTCGACACCTTCGCGGATGAAGCGGGCCGTCAGGCGCACCTGGGTGGCAAGGTGGCCGCGGCGCTGATGGCGCAGGCGCCGGAGTTGTTCGCGACGCCCCCGTCCATCCAGTCCGCGGAGCTGCTCGCCACCAAGGCACCGGGGACTCCGGAGGCCACCGACCAGAAGGCGCTGGTGGTCATCCTGGAGGCGAAGTCCGGCAAGGAGGGGGAGGTGCAGAAGTTCCTGGAGGGAGGGCTGCCCATCGTCCGCGACGAGCCGGCCACGCTGCACTGGTATGCCATTCGCCTGTCGCCCACCACGTTCGGCATCGTGGACACGTTCCCCGACGAGGCGGGCCGTCAGGCGCACCTGGGCGGCAAGGTGGCCGCGGCCCTGATGGCGCAGGCTCCGGAGTTGCTCGCGAAGCCGCCCGTCATCGAGCAGGTGGACGTGCTCGCTGTGAAGCGCTGAGCCTCAGGCTCCGGGGCGTGGGTTTCGGCCCGCGCTCTCCAGCAGGGTGCGCCAGAAGAGCTTCGCGACGGGCGGCGCGGTGCGGTCTCCCGAGCGCAGCAGGGACACGGTGCGCTGGAGCGCGGGTTCGACGAGGGGCCGCGCGGTGGTGGCGGTGCCGGCCATCAGCGAGTGCTCGGGCATGAAGGCGAAGCCGACGCCCGCGGCGACGAGGCTCTGCACCCACTCCTCGCGCTCGGTGCGATAGCTGGCGTACAGCGCCACCTTGCGGGACGTGCACAGCGCGCCGACCTGCTCGCGCATCTCGCAGGAGAGCCGGTCGATGTAGGGCTCATCGGACAGCTCCGCCAGGCGCACGGTGTCCTGCGCGGCCAGCCGGTGGCCGGGCGGAAGCACGACGAGATAGCGCTCGTCGTAGAGCGGCGTGACGACGCACCAGTCGGGCGTGGGGGCGGCGGCGTGGGTGATGACGAGGTCCACCTCCGCTTCCTCCAGTTGCCGGAGCACCTTCTCCCGCGCGCCCACCTGGAGCTCCACCTCCACCCCGGGGGCCACGGCGCGAAACGCGGCGAGGTAGCCGGACAGGCGCGCGGGGCCGATGGTGCAGAGCACGCCGACGCGCAGGGGCACCTGCTTGAGGCGGCGGTGGTTCTCCGCGATGAGCGCCACGCTGCGGCTCTCGTCGTCGATGCGCTGGAGCCGGGGCAACACCAGCCGTCCCAGCGGGGTGAGCTTCGCGCCGCCGCGGTCGCGCAGGAGCAGCGGCCCTCCCAGCTCATCCTCCAGCTTCTTGACGGCGGCGGTCAGCGTGGGCTGCGACACGTGGCAGCGCTCCGCTGCGCGCGTGAAGCTGTGCGTCTCCGACACCGCCAGGAAGTACCGGACCTGATGCATCTCCATGCGGGGTGCCCTACTTCGCCAGCCTGGTCGCGTGGCTCGCGGCCAGCTTCCACTGGCCCTCGCGGTAGACCCAGGTGTCGGTGAACTGGTAGTCGCCCGCGAACTGCACCTTGCCGGAGTGGCCCTTGAGGGTGGTGATGCCGGTGACGACGGCGGCATCTCCGTACAGGACGACCTTCTGGTGGTGGTTCTTGAAGACCTCGTAGACGGGGTCCCGCTTGGACACCTCCGCGAGGTTCTGGTCGAGGTTCGTCACGGTGCCCTTCGAGTCCGTGAGCGTGAACTGCTTGTCCAGGCTCTTGCGGAGGGTGTCGGCATCGCCGGCTTCGAAGGCACGGCAGATGGCCGCTTCGACCTTGAGCAGGTCGCGCTCGTCCTGCGCGGGGTCGCGTGCTTGCGCGGTGGCGCTCGCGGCGACGGCGAGGACGGTGGTCAGCGTGGTCTGGAAGTTCATCCGCGGCTCCCTGTGGAGTTGGAGGACTCAGGTGGCGATGCGAACCAGTTGCTTGCCCAGGTTGTTCCCTTCGAACAGGCCCTGCAAGGCCATGGGCGCCTGTTCCAGTCCCTCGGCGATGGTCTCGGCGCAGACGAGGTGTCCCCCGGCGGACCAGGTGGACAGCTCGCGGAAGGCCTCGGGGAAGCGTGAGACATGGTCGAGGAAGATGAAGCCTTCCATCCTCGCCCGCTGGAAGGCGAGCTGCATGTAGTTGCGGGGCGCGACGCCGTAGCTGTTGTCCCTGTAGCCCGACGCGATGGAGCCACTGAGCACCACCCGCGCACCGCGCGCGAGGCAGTCCAACGCCGCCTCCAGCACCGGGCCGCCCACGTTGTCGAAGACGACGTTCACGCCCCGCGGCGCCAGCTCCCGGAGGCGCGCTCGCACGTCCTCGGACTTGTAGTCGATGCAGGCGTCGAACCGGGCGACCCGGGTAACCCAGTCGACCTTGTGCGGTCCGCCCGCGAGGCCGATGACGCGGCAGCCCCGGAGCCGGGCCACCTGACCCGCGATGGAGCCGACGCTGCCCGCGGCGCCGGAGACGAGGACGGTCTCGCCCGGAGCGGCGCGGCCGATGTCGGTGACGCCGAGCCAGGCGGTGAGGCCGCTTGAGCCGTAGAGGTTCAACATCGCCCTGGGGTCGATGCCGTCCGGCACCTTGTTGAGGCCGAAGAGGCCCGCGTCTCCGCTCAGCACGTAGTCCTGCCAGCCCGTCAGTCCCACGACGTGGTCGCCCACCGCGAGCCGCTCCGTCCGTGAGACGATGACCTGGCCCACGCCCGCGCCCCGCATCACCTCTCCGAGCGCGACGGGTTGGGTGTACGTCGCGTGCTCGTTGAGCCACGTGCGCTGTGTCGGTTCGATGGCCAGCCAGAGGACGCGCACGAGTGCTTCACCGGGCCCGGGCGTGGGCACGGGCCCCTCGCGCAGCTCGAAGCAGCGGTCGGAGACGTCGTCCTGGGGGCGGGCCCGCAGCACCCACTGGCGGTTGACGGGCGCGCTCACGGCGCTTCCTTCGCGAACGCGGGGGCCGCGAGGCGGCGTGCGCAGTCTCGGATGTCCTCCGGCCAGGCCCGGGTCCACTTGTTGAAGCGGGTGCGGTCGCCCGCGTAGAGCGCTCGGGCCGCCTCCTCGTAGCCCGGAGCGTTGCCGGCCATCGTGGTCATGAAGCGATCCGCGGCGGCCTGGGCCTGACGGACACGGTCGGCATCGCCGTGCGTCGCGCGGGCGGCCTCCACCAGCTTGCGCAGCGCCACGGAGGCGCCGCCCGGTTGGGTGGCCAGCCACTCCCAATGCCGGGGCAGGAGCGTCACTTCACGGGCCACCACGCCCAGCTTCGGACGTCCGGGGCCACGGGGCTCGGAGGCTTCCGCCGTCGGCTCCGGCGCAGGCTGGAGGCGGGCGAGCACCTCCTCCAGCGAGCCACGCAGGTGGAAGTCGACCTGCTGGCCGGTGGCGTCATCGAACAGCAGCAGGGACTCGGATTCGCCAGCGTCGAGCGCGCGGCGGGCGGCGGTGACGACCTCGGCGGGAGGACCGGAGGCAAGCAGGCGCTGTCCCGCGAAGGCGGTCCAGCAGGCGGAAGGTGAAGGCATGGGCGGATATTGCCCGGGTAGAAATAGATGTCAATTGCACCCGGGTAATATCTGCCGCGCTGACCGTTCAGGGATTCGCTCGACGCGTGGCGCGGCGGCGCCAGGGCCGGAGTGTGGCCAGGAGGGTCAGCGCGCTCAGGCCTCCTCCGGCCTGCGAACAGCTGTGGTCGGACGCGCCCCCAGGCTCGTCTCCGGGCTGCTCTGGCGGCTTCTGGGCGCACGTCAGCTCGAAGTCCACGGACACGGGCGGCAGCGTGAGGTTCGCGTGCTCCAGCGTGCCTTTGAGCGTGGCCTGGTGGCGTCCGGGCGTGAGGCCTCGGGTCGGGGGCATGGTGGGGTTGGACTCGCCGCAGACCGTATAGAGGAACATCAGGCGCCGGTTGTATTCGTAGAGATGGGTGTCTGGGTTTTCGCCCGTCGCGGTCAGCCCGCCATGCTTCGCGTAGGACCAGGCTTCACCGTCCACCTCCACCGTCCAGTGCACCCACGGCAGGAACGGCACCAGCTCCGGCGACGGCGTGAAGTGCAGGGTGGTGGTGTCGCCCTCCGCCTGTGTGTTCCCGCAGCTCGAATCCCCATACACGGCGAAGGTCGTCCGTTGAGGCGTCTCGGCCGTCAGGCTCCCGAGCGTCGTGGGCAGCGGCAGGGCAGGGCCCGCGGTGAAGGTCTTCGCCTCGGTCTCCTGGGGTCCCCCGAAGTGGCAGACGCCCTTCGCCTCCAGGCGGTAGAGGGTGCCCGGTACGAGCGGCGCGTCCGGGACCAGGACCTGGGTCTGATGGGCGCCCGCCGTGACGCTCGCGGGCACCGGGGTCCCATCGTCCTGGAGCAGCCGGACGGTGGTGGGATCCACGCTCTCCAGGAGCGGTGGCACCGTCACCAGCCCGGGAAGGTTCGCGGGCACCGCTCCGCCGTCAGCGGGGAGCGCGAAGCGGGTTCCTCGCAGGCAGTTGGGCGCCACGCAGGCATGCGCCGAAGAGGGGAGGAGTGCTCCCATCCCCAGGAGGAACATCCCTGCGGTGGCCAGCTTCCAGATGTATCCGTGCATGCCGCATCAGACACCGGAGGCCGGACGGTTGGGACATGGCTCAGGCGGAGCGCACTCCGCGCGCGCGCCGCCGCCAGAGCTGGAGCGTGGCGAACAGCCCGAGCGCCGTGAGTCCCCCGCCCGCCTGCGAGCAGCCCTCGTCGTTGGGGACGGGGTCGGGTTCGGTGGACTTCTTCGGGCACGTCAGCTCGAAGGGCACCTCCACCGACGGCAGCGGCGGGTCCAGGTGTTCGAGCACCGGACGCAACGTGGCCACGTGTCGCCCTGGTTCAAGCCCCATGTCCTGGGGCTGCCCTGCCTCGGGCAGCACCTCGCAGACCGTGTAGAGCCACAGCAGGTCCCGCGTGTACTTCAGCCGGGTCGTGACGGCGAGCTCGCCGGTGGGGCCCAGCGAGCCGTGCGGTGCCGAGGCCCAGGGCTTGCCATCCACCTCCACCGTCCAGTGCACCCACGGCAGGAAGGGCACCAGCTCC
Organism: Corallococcus llansteffanensis; assembly: GCF_003612055.1. Classification (GTDB taxonomy): domain Bacteria; phylum Myxococcota; class Myxococcia; order Myxococcales; family Myxococcaceae; genus Corallococcus; species Corallococcus llansteffanensis. The sequence continues at coordinate 1,990 of NZ_RAWB01000130.1, read as the reverse complement.
GGCGCGGGCGTGAAGCGCAGGCGCAAGGAGCTGCCCCGCGTCTCCACCGCGCACGTCGCCCCCCCGATGACGTAGACATTCCCCTGCTGCTCCGGGCCGGCCTCCAGCAGCCCCGTGGCGCCGGGCAGGGGCAGGGGTTCGCTCGCGGTGAAGGTCACCCCCAGGGTGTCCGGCCCGTACGGACAGGGGCTGTCACCCTCCAGGCGGTAGGCGGCTCCGGGAACGAGTGGCGCGGCGGGCGCCACGACCGCGCTCCCGTGGGCGCTCTGCGTGATTCCCGCCGCCACGTCGGTGCCCTCCGCCGTGCGCAGGTGCACGCTGCCCGCATCCATGCTCTGGAAGAGGGAGGGCACGATGACCAGCGCGGGCACGTTCGCCGGAACCGCCGCGCCCGCAGTGGGTGGCACGATGCCCCCGAGGTCGCAGACGGGGCCGCTGCAGGCCTCCGCGGAAGGGGGCAGGCCGCCTCCCCATGCCAGGACACACATCACCACGCCCAGGGCCCTCCAGCTGCGTCTCGTCATGCGGCTTGAGACACCCGGGCCTGGCGGGTTGGGACATCCGGAGGGAGCGCCCGGGCCCGCGCTACCCCGCGAACGCGGTGGGGCGCCGGAAGATGGGCGGGAGGGTCGGCGGCTCCTTCTCCTCCGCGCGGGTGTGGACGGAGTTGAGGCGGTCCAGGAACTCGTCCTTGGGCATGCGCTCCGTGCGGCCCCAGGGGTTGGTGTACTCGACGTACTCCTCGCCCGTCTTCTCGTCGACGCCGGTGCCCGTCACCACCACCTTGTGGCCACCGCCCGTCCAGTCGATGCCCACCGCGACGGACTCGCCCTCGGCGGTGCGCTCCTGGATGAGGTCCCACGCCGCGGCCTCCTCCGTCGACGTGTCGATGCCGGACATCGTGTCGTACTTGCGGCCGAAGACGGCCTCCGCGAGGCGGTCGCTCTCGCTCGGGGTGAGCCCCTTGTGCACCTTGTCGCCATCCCCGTCGTAGTGCGTGTCCGTCCCGTCCTGGTAGTCCAGGTCCCCGCCGTTCGCCGCCTCCATCAACGCGGGGGCCAGCAGCTCCTGGCTCTCCGAACGCACGTCGTCGATGATGCCGCGCGCGTCGGTGCCCAACTCCTCGCGCGCGATGACCGTCTTGCCGTCCGCCAGCGTCACCTGTCCCTCGGGGCTGGCCAGCCCGCTCACGAGCCGCACGTACTCCGCGGGGTTCTCCTTCACGAGCTGGATCTCCACCGCCGTCGCCGCGCAGGTGCCCTTGTTGCGCTGGCCGATGGACTCCGGGGTGGCCACCTCCTGCACCACGTCCGACAGGAGCTGCCCCCGGTCGAGGCCCTCACCCAGCTCCTGTGTGGCGAGCCCGTTCAACTGCTCCAGCAGCGTGCCCCCACCGCCCAGCGCCTCGTCACCGGGGAGCGAGCCCTTCAGCAGCAGCGTCTGCAGCGCGAGCGCGGCCACCGGGTCGCCCTCCGGCTGGATGGCGAGCAATTGCTCCTTCACCGCGAGGTACTGCGCCTGCTCGGTGGGTGACAGGGATTGGAGCGCCTCCTGCTCCAGCGCGGCGTTCGCCTCGACCATCTCCGTGGCCATCTGGTGGCGCGTCGACGCGGGGTCGGTGTCCTTCGTGGAGTTCACGTGCTCCGCGTCGCGGGTGATGTCCGCGCCTTCGTCCGTCTTCTCCTTGGAGTGGAGGTGGAAGCCGCCCAGCAGGAGGTCCGCCTGGGACAGCGCGCTCTCCCGGGTGCGCGGGCCGTCCTCGCCCAGCACGGTGTTGAGCTTCGCGCGCTCGCGCAGCTTCCCCAGCTCCAGGTCGTTGTGCACCTCGCGCCGCGAGGGACCCTGGCGGAACTCCTGGGGGTCGATGGCGACGGCGGGCGTCTGGGCGCGGCCCCCGGGAACGACGCGGTTCGGCTGCGGGGCGAAGCTGTCCCGCGACGGCAGGCCCGTCGCACGGGAGGGCTGCGCGGACGGCGGTGTGGGCCTGGGG
>NZ_RAWB01000012.1 GCF_003612055.1 Corallococcus llansteffanensis | reverse complement strand
GCCTCCGCCAGCGCCTGGCCGCACAGCACGCAGGTGGCCGAGCGTGGCGGGTTGTAGCCGTCACAGTTCGGGCAGACCACCGGGAGCGCGGACAGCAGGAGCTGAGACATGGGCGGGGCGCCAATCTAGGGGGGCGTGAAACGTCGGGTCAATGAAAGCCGGCGGGGCTGGAGGCCCGCGCCCCGGGCTCCAACGCCCGTGAAGGAAGTGCGATGTTCCAGGGTAACGTTGCCCCTGCTGTTTGGGGCAGTTACGATTGCCACCGCCTCGATGATTCGCCTGAACGACATCTTGCAGCGGGTTGCGTCGTACCACCCGGACCCCGACCTGGACATCATCAAGAAGGCGTACGTCTACTCGGCCAAGGTCCACCAGGGGCAGCTCCGGAAGTCCGGTGAGCCCTACCTGATTCATCCCCTGGAGGTGGCGGGCATCCTCGCGGAGCTCAAGCTGGACGAGGCGTCCATCGTCACCGGTCTGCTCCACGACACCATCGAGGACACGCTCGCCACGGCGGAGGAGCTCACGGAGCTGTTCGGGCCGGAGGTCGCCCAGCTCGTGGACGGCGTGACGAAGCTGTCCAAGTTCTCCGCGTCCGCGACGCTCTCCCAGGAGGAGAAGCAGGCGGAGAACTTCCGCAAGATGATCATCGCGATGGCGCAGGACATCCGCGTCATCCTCGTGAAGCTGGCGGACCGCACGCACAACATGCGGACGCTGGATCACATGTCCGAGGAGAAGCAGGCCCGCATCGGACAGGAGACGCTGGACATCTACGCGCCCCTGGCCAACCGGCTGGGCATCTCCTGGATCAAGACGGAGCTGGAGGACCTGTCCTTCCGCTACGTGAAGCCGCAGGAGTTCTTCGCGCTGGAGGAGCAGCTCAACAAGCGCAAGAAGGAGCGCGAGGCGTACATCGAGGACACCTGCGACCTGATGCGCGCCAAGCTCCAGGAGCGCGGCCTCAAGGGCGACGTCAGCGGCCGCTTCAAGCACGTCTACAGCATCTGGAAGAAGATCAAGTCGCAGGGCATCGACTTCGATCAGATCCACGACATCATCGCCTTCCGCATCATCGCGCCCGCGGTGCCCGCCTGCTACGAGGCGCTGGGCATGGTGCACCAGATGTGGAAGCCGGTGCCGGGGCGCTTCAAGGACTTCATCGCCATCCCCAAGCCCAACATGTACCAGTCCCTGCACACCACGGTGATTGGTCCGTTGAGCGAGCGCGTGGAGGTGCAGATCCGCACCGCGGAGATGCACAAGATCGCCGAAGAGGGCATCGCGGCGCACTGGGCCTACAAAGAGGGCCGCGCGCCCATCTCCAAGGACGACGAGAAGTTCGCCTGGCTGCGCCAGCTCATGGAGTGGCAGCAGGACCTCAAGGACCCCAAGGAGTTCCTGGAGACGGTGAAGGTGGACCTCTTCACCGACGAGGTCTTCGTCTTCACCCCCAAGGGCGACGTGCGCAGCCTGCCGCGCGGCGCGACGCCGGTGGACTTCGCGTACGCCATCCACTCGGACGTGGGCGGCCGGTGCGTGGGCGCCAAGGTGAACGGGAAGATCGTCCCGCTGCGCTACAAGCTGAAGAACGGCGACACGGTGGAGGTCCTCACCAGCCCCCAGGCGCACCCGTCCAAGGACTGGCTCACCTTCGTCAAGACGAGCCGCGCACAGCAGCGCATCCGTGGCTTCATCAAGCAGCAGCAGCGGGACAAGAGCCTGCAGCTGGGCCGCGAACTGGTGGAGCGCGAGTTCAAGCGCTTCCAGCTCAACTTCAACAAGCAGATGAAGTCCGGCGAGCTCAAGAAGGTCGCCGAGGAGCTGGGCTTCCGCGTCGAGGAAGACCTGCTGGTGGCCATTGGCTACGGCAAGGTGACGCCACAGCAGCTGGTGCAGCGCATCGTGCCGCAGGACAAGCTGGCGCAGGCGGAGCCGCACCCGCGCCCCACGGACGGCAACGGGACAGGCAACGGCAACGGCGGCGGGACGGGCAGCAACACGTCCATGCTGCCGGGCCTGTCGCGCATGACGGACCTGGCCAAGCGGCTGGTGGGCCGCAACAGCCGCAGCGGCGTCCAGATTGGCGGCGTGGACGACGTGCTGGTGCGCTTCGGGCGCTGTTGCAACCCCGTTCCCGGGGACCCCATCGCGGGGTTCATCACCCGGGGCCGGGGCGTGACGGTGCACACGGTGGGGTGTGAGAAGGCGCTGGCCACGGACCCCGAGCGACGCGTGGACGTGTCCTGGGACGTGAAGGGGGACTTCAAGCGGCCCGTCACGCTGCGGGTGCTGACGGCGGACCGGCCGGGCCTGCTGGCGGACATCACCCACACGTTCTCCAAGAAGAGCGTCAACATCTCCCAGGCGAACTGCCGGGCCACCGGCGATGACCGGGCGGTGAACACCTTCGAGGTCACCATCTCCGACCTCAAGCAGCTCACGGACCTGATGCGCTCCATCGAGCGTCTCACCGGCGTCTACTCCGTCGAGCGAATCTAACTTCAGGCCGGATGTGCTACAGCGCGCGGCGGACCCGCGGCCCCTGGTGCCCCCAGGGCCGCCTCACCCGAGGTGTGCTGCATGGCGCGCAAGGCAATCCACTCCGACGACGCCCCCAAGGCCATTGGCCCTTACTCCCAGGCGGTGCAGGTGGACGCCGGGAAGCTGACGTTCCTGTCCGGCCAGATTCCGCTGGATCCCAAGACGATGGAGATCGTCCCCGGTGACGTCGTCGCGCAGGCCGAGCGCGTGATGGAGAACCTCAAGGCCGTGCTCGCCGCGAGCGGCCTGGACTTCTCCCACGTCGTGCGCTGCACCATCTTCCTCACCGACCTGGGTGACTTCGCCAAGGTGAACGAAGTCTACGGCCGCTCCTTCACCGGGGCCCCGCCGGCCCGCGCCACCGTGCAGGTGTCCGCGCTGCCGCGCGGCTCCAAGGTGGAGATCGACGCCATCGCCGTCTCCTGAGGTTCCCGACGTCGGGGACGCAAGGCCCCTGGAAACACGAAGGCCGTCGGTTCCCGCTGAGGGAGCCGACGGCCTCGGTGCTTTCAGACGACGGTGGAGCGGGGGCGGACTACTTCGCGTCCGCCGCCATCACCACGCCGGCCTTCTTCAGCTCCTCGTCGATGACCTTCTTGAAGGCATCGAAGGGCTGGGCGCCCACGAGGGTGCGACCGTTGATGAAGAAGGTGGGGGTGCCGTTCGCGCCCAGGGCGGAGCCGGCGGCCATGTCCGCTTCGATCTGCGCGTCGAACTTGTTGCTGTCCAGGGCGGACTTGAACTTCGCCATGTCCAGCTTCAGCTCCTGCGCGTACTTCTCCAGGGACGCGCGATCCAACGCGCGCTGGTTGGCGAAGAGCTTGTCGTGCATCTCCCAGAACTTGCCCTGCTCGTGCGCGGCCATGGAGGCCTGCGCGGCGAGCTTCGCGTGCTGGTGGAAGGACAGGGGCTGGTGCTTGAAGGCCACCTTCACCTTGCCCTTGTACTCCTTCTCCACCTGCTCGAGGGTCGGCACCGCGCGGCTGCAGAACGGGCACTCGAAGTCGGACCAGGCGACGATGGTCACGGGCGCCTTGGCGGGACCGCGCACCGGGGCGTTGCCCACGTCCACCTTCTGCACGGCCGGCTCGGCGGGGGCCGCGGGAGCGGCAGGCGCGGCGTTCACGTTGTCCTGGTTCAGCTTCGCGTAGAGGTCCTCCGCCTTCGTCCCGGCGGCGAGCGCCTTGTCGGCCTTGGCGATCTCCTCGTCGATGATGGGCTTGAAGGCCTCGAAGGGCTGCGCGCCCGACAGGAAGCGGCCGTTGATGAAGAAGGCCGGCGTGCCGTTGGCGCCCACCGCGGAGCCGGCGGCCATGTCGGCCTCCATCTGCGCGTTGAACTTGTTGCCATCCACCGCCGCCTTGAAGCGGTTCATGTCCAGCTTCAGCTCCTCGGCGTACTTGTCCAGGGAGGCGCGATCCAGCGCGCGCTGGTTGGCGAAGAGCTTGTCGTGCATCTCCCAGAACTTGCCCTGCTCGTGCGCGGCCAGCGCGGCCTGCGCGGCGTCCTTCGCGTGCGAGTGCATGGGCAGCGGCTGCTGGCGGAAGACCACGCGCACGTCCTTGCCGTAGGTCTCCTTGATGCGGTTGATGGTCGGCACCGCGCGGCTGCAGAACGGGCACTCGAAGTCGGACCACTCCACGATGGTGACCTTCGCGGTCGCCGGGCCGAAGGACGGGGCGTTCGCGGGGATCTCAATCTTCTTCGCGGTGGCCTGGGGCTCCTGGCCCTGGGGGGCGCGCGACGGGGCGCGCTCGACGCCCTTCTCGATGGTGCGCGCGTACACCTGGGAGGGGGCCACGCCGCTCTTCACGAGGCCCTCGGCCTTGGAAAGCTCCTCGTCGATGAGGCCCTTGAAGTTCTCGATGGGCTGCGCGCCCGACAGGAAGCGGCCGTTGATGAAGAAGGCCGGCGTGCCGTTGGCGCCCAGCTGCGTCGCCAGGGTCTGATCCTTGGAGATGGTGTCGGACAGGCGCGACTCCGCCATGTCCGCCTTCCACTTCGCCACATCCAGGCCGATCTGCTTCGCGTAGGACTCCAGGCTCTCCGCGTCCAGCTTCTTGTTGTTGGCGAAGAGCAGGTCGTGCATGTCCCAGTACTTGCCCTGCTCACCGGCCGCGAGCGCCGCGAGGGACGCGGGCTTGGCGTGCGGGTGGAAGGACAGCGGGTTCTGGCGCATCACCACGCGCAGCTTGCTGCCGTAGTCCTTCTGGAGCTGCACGACGGTGTTGTGCGCGCGGCTGCAGAACGGGCACTCGTAGTCGGAGAACTCCACGATGGTGACGAGCGCGTTGACGCTGCCCTTCACCGGGGCGCCTTCGACGGGCACCTTGAAGACGGTGGGGTCCACCTGGCGCGCCGGCTTGGCGGCCTGAGCTACGGTGGGGGTGTTGCCGGGGGTGGTGGCTTTCGAGCCGCTGGCGGCACGGCCGCCAACGAACCCGAGCACCAGGCCCACCAACAGGGCCACGATGACATTGGGCTTCATGGGTTGGGAATGCTCCTGCGCCATAGGTCCGACTCCGGGGGCCCAAGCGGGTGTCTGGGTAGGGAAAGGGCGGGGTACTTAACAGAGGGATTTCCAGACACGCAAGCCGCTACGACAGCCTGCGTCCGCCGCATCCAGAGGCCCCGAAGGGGCGGACAACGACGCGGTGTGGATCGAAATTCCCTCTCAAGGCGTGTCCACGGTCGTCCGGCGCGCATGTCAGGATGCGAGGCCATGGAAGCCGGTGTGCGAGTGGATACGTCCGGGGCGCTGTGCCCGGTGCCCATCCTGGAGATCGCCAAGGCGATGCGGCGGCTGGCGCCCGGGACGCTGGTGGAGCTGGTGTCCACCGACCGCGGGCTGGAGGCGGACCTGCCCGCGTGGTGCGAGGCCACCGGGAACGTGCTCGTGCGCCTGGAGCGCCAGGGCGCCCACTACGTGGGCTGGGTGCGCAAGGCGGGGTAAGCGCTCGTAGGCCAGAGGCCTACAAGCCCTGAAAGGCCAGAGGCCTACAGCAGCTGCAGGACGCGGTCCTCCAGGCGGCGGCCCCGGCTGACGCCGAGGATCAGCACCTGGTGCTGGAGGAGGTGGCCGACGGTGCGGCTGATGACCTCTTCGGCCTTCTGGGCCTGACCGTCGAAGCGCACGCGCAGCACGTCCGGGCCTTCCATGCGCGCGTCGGTGACGCCGGGCAGGGCGTTGATCTCCGGGATGATGACGTCGCCCCGGGCGATCTGGACGCGGAACTCGGCGCCCTGACCGGTGAGCTCGGCCATGGTGCCGGCCTGCGCGAGCGAGCCCTTGTCGAGGATGGCGGCCGCGTCGCACAGCTCCTCCAGCTCCTGGAGGTTGTGGCTGGAGACGACGACGGTCTGCGTGCCCTTCATGTCCTTGATGAGCTGACGCACCTGCGCGGCGATGCGCGGGTCGAGCCCCGCGGTGGGCTCGTCCAGGAGCACGAGGGGCGGGCGGCCCATGAGCGCCTGGGCCATGGCGGCCCGCTTGGCCATGCCGTGGCTGAGCGCCTGCGTCTGGACCTTCCAGGCCTCCATCAGCCCTACCTTCTCCAGGGCGCCGCGCGCCTCGTGTTCGGGCTGGGGCAGGGCGGACAGGCGGGCCCAGTACGTGAGCAGCGCGCCCACCTCCCAGCCCGGCGGCAGCACCGCGTCCTGGGGCAGCGCGCCCACGCGGCCCTTGAGGGCGCCGGGCGTGGTGGGCGACACGCCCATCACCTGGAGCGAGCCCTCGGTCGGGTAGAGGTAGCCGCACATCATGGAGAAGGTGGTCGTCTTGCCGGCGCCGTTGGGGCCGATGAGGCCGAACACGTCGCCCTGTCGCACCTGGAGGCTCACCGCGTTGACGGCGACCTTGGGGCCGAAGTGCTTGGAGACGCGGGTCAGTTCGATGGCCAGCTCGCTCACAGGTCCCTCGTGCGCAGGACGCCGTAGGCGCCCACCAGGAAGATGGCCGCGAAGGCGGCATAGGCCGCTCCGCTCGCGGCGAACTCGGCGAGCCTCGGGTGCAGCAGGTTGCCCGAGTAGTTGGACGGGGACAGGTAGCGCAGGAAGCGCAAGGGGTTGGTGTCGCTCGAGGCGCGCGCCACGGAGTCCATCAGCCAGAAGACGAACAGCAGGATGAAGTTGAAGACGAGGCTCACGGCCGGGCTGCGGAAGAGGCTGGAGCACAGGGTGGTGAGGGCCACGTACGAGACCGAGAAGACGATCGTGGCAATCCAGAACTTCAGCAGGTTGAGCACCAGCACCCCGAAGCCGAAGTCGGGGTTGAGGATGCGCGCGTAGATGAAGATGGCCAGGTCGATGACCAGCACCAGCGCCAGCAGCAGCGTGGCCTGGGAGAGGAACTTGCCCATCAGCACCGACGAGCGGCGCGCCCGCACGGTGAGGTAGCGGATGGAGCGCGGGCCCACCTCGCCGCTCACCTGGTCGAAGCCCATCAGCGCGATGTAGGCCGGCAGGAAGAAGAGGGAGATCTTGAAGACGACGAGCACCACGATGGGCACCTGCGCCAGGGCCTCCATCATCGCGGTGTCGTTGCTGGTGAGGAAGCCCAGCACCCCGCGGTGCAACTCGTCCGCTGCGCGCGCGGTGGCCTCCGCGTCGGCGCCGACCTCCTGCAGCTTGACGTTCACCTGGCCCTGCAGCTCGCGGGTCACGAAGCCCACCACGAGCAGCACCAGCGCGGAGAACATGCTGTAGAGGCCGAGCAGCACGAGCGCGCGCCCGCTGCGCACGGCCCTGCGCAGCTCCGCCGCCCAGATCACCACCATCTCTTTAGGTCCGTCCAAGGTGCACAGGACCCTACTGGACCTCCAGGCCCCTTCCCAGGTTTCTCCCCGACATAGCGAGCAGTCGAGGGAGCAGGCCGTGGACAGCGAGCCCTCAGCGACTAGGATTCGACGGCTTGCTCCCTGCCCCCCCAAGGAGAGCCCCGTAGCATGACGATTCGCCGCTTCCTCGCCGCCCTGCCGCTGCTCCCTCTCACGATGTTGCTGGGCGCGTCGGCGCCGAGCCCCGACGCGGGCTCTGCTCCGTCGGTGACGACTCCCGCCGCGCTTTCCGACGCGGACGCCCAGACGCTGGCGACGGCCGTGGAGGCGGTGGGCACCGACGCGGGCCCCGTGGGGGCCCGGGCACTGGTGGAGCGGGTGGAGGCCGAGGCCGCCCCCGCGCCCCCGCCGGAGGAGGCACGCCCCGTGGATGCTCGCGCGCTGGCGGAGGCGCTCACGGCGAAGGGAGACCTCACGTTCGAGCCCGGCATGGTGCCGCCGCAGCCGGTGCCGTCGCGGGAGAAGGCGCCGCCGTTCGGCAAGCTGCAGGGCCTGCCCCGCGCGCAGGACCTGGTGGCGCGCGCGAAGCTGGAGGGCGGCAAGCTGGTGGTGAAGGGCGGCAAGAGCGCGCCGGATCAGGTGCTCACCATCGACCCGGGCCTCCAGGCGTCGCTCACGAAGATCATGCAGAACTACCAGGTGCCCTACGGCGCCGCGGTGGTGCTGGAGCCCTCCACGGGCCGCGTCCTCGCGATGGCGGAGCATTCCGAGGCGAAGCCGGAGCTGCGCGGGCTGCCCGTGCGCGCGGTGTTCCCCGCCGCGAGCATCTTCAAGATCGTCACCGGCAGCGCGCTCCTGGAGGCCGGCGTGTCCCCCGACACGGAGGCGTGCTTCCACGGCGGCAAGCGCAGCCTGTCGGAGCGGCAGCTGGAGGACAGCGACCGCGACGGCGCCTGCTATTCGCTCGCGCTGGCCATGGGCAAGAGCGCCAACGTCATCTTCGCGAAGATGACGAACAAGCACCTGAGCGCAGACACCCTCAAGCGGATGGCGGCGCGCATGCGCTTCAACCGTGAGATCCCCTTCGCCCAGCCCCTGGACGTGTCGCTGGCGTACATCCCGGAGGACGGCTTCGCGCTGGCCAACACCGGCGCGGGCTTCGGGGACGTGTACCTGTCGCCGCTGCACGGCGCGCTCCTGGCCGCGGTGGCCGCCAACGAGGGCCGCTGGGTGGATCCGGTGCTGGTGGAGCCCGAGTCCTTCATGCCGCTGCCGGAGCCGGAGCCCGTGCTCACCCCCACCACCGCGCACGCCCTCACGCGCATGCTGGAGGAGACCGTCACCCACGGCACCGCGCGCCACGTCTTCCGCGAGCGCGGCTTCCAGGTGCAGGACGCCGTGGGCAAGACGGGCACGCTCGCGGACCGCGAGCCCTTCCGCGACTACTCGTGGTTCGTGGGCTTCGCGCCCAAGGACAACCCGCGCGTCGCCGTGGCCGCGCTCATCGTCAACGAGCCCAAGTGGCGCATCCGCGGCTCCTACCTGGGCCGCGAGGCCCTGCGCCTGGCCCTGGAGCGCATCCCCGCGCCCGTGGAAGTGACGGCCCCGGCCGGCGCCGCCGGCAAGCACTGAGGCTCCGGGCGGAAGCGGCTCTCAGGACGCTCAGGACAGGGGACGCGAGGTGAGCTTCACGAGCCCCGTGTCCACGAAGCCCTGGAAGAACTTCAGCGCTTCCAGCTCCTGCAGCGGCGAGACGTGCACGATGGCCGCCACGTCCCGCTTCCCGTCGATGCGCGACAGCAGGTAGCGCTCCGGGGACGTCAGGGGCAGCGTCTTCAGGTGCGGCGCCGACACCAGCAGCGCCGGCACCCTCGAGGGCTCCATCAGCGCCTTGCGCAGCTCCGACAGCAGCCGGGCCTCCGCGTCGCGCAGCAGCTTCTGGGTGTGCTCGGACGGGGCAATCTCATGCGCCCGGCGGGCCAGCGCCTCGCCGTCGCGCAGGTTGCCCGCGTCGAGGAAGAGCTGGGCGGCCTGGAGCACCTCGTCCGACGAGGACTCGGAGCCGATGACACCCCCGGCCTCGTCGTCGTCGTCCTCTTCCACCACCACCACGGTGGGCGCACCGCGCTCCGGCGCGGGCAGGGGGGCCTCGTCCGACACCTTCACCGCGTCCTGCCGGTAGAGCGCGTAGAGGCGCTGGTAGAGGAAGAAGTCGGTGGCGTGCAGCGCCAGCGCGATGCCGTCGATGCTGTGCCCCTCGCGCGCGAGCTGGACGATGCGGTCGTCCATGCTGCCCGCCTTGAGGCCCGTCAGCTTGCGCTCGTTGATCTCCAGCCGCACCCCGCCGGAGGGGAACACCGCGCGGATGGCCTGCCACGCCGTCTCGCGGAACTCGCCCTCGCGGTGCACGTCCAGCAGATCCACGCTGACGTCCAGGCCCTCCAGCTCCGGGGCGTCGTCCGTGGCGCGGAAGTCGAAGCCGCCTTCCTCCCAGGTGAAGGCGTCCAGCAACATCTCCCGGAACTTGTGGGAGAGCGTGGTGCGCACGGTGGCCTCCGTCACCGACCCCGTCATGATGAGGATCTTCCCCAGGAGGATGTGCGTCTCCGCCTGGGTGGCGAACGCCCGGTCCAGCTGGTCCTCTGTCAGGTGCCCCATGTTGATGAGGAACTGACCGAAGTACTCGCGCGGCTGGTTGGAGCTGGCGGTGATGACGTGCCCGTCGCGCAGGAGCAATTGCTTGCGCACGTCTCCCCGCTCCACGTTCAGGGTGCCGGTGGCCCGGCGATTCCCGAGGTGGACGACCAGGTCCTTGAGGGGCATCGTCGAAAAATCACCAGACACGCCGCGCATCGAGCGCCCATCCTGCAACGCATGCGTGTTGATATCTACTCGAAACCCAGTTGCTCCCTCTGTGAGAAGGCGCTCGCCGTGGTGGAGGAAGTGCGGGCGCGACTGCCCTTCGAGCTCTACATCACGGACATCCGCCAGAGCCCTGAGTTGTTCGAGACCTGGCGCTACGACATCCCGGTCGTCCTCATCGAGGGCGTGCCCGTCTTCAAGCACCGCGTGGATCCCGGCGAGTTGGAGGTCCGCCTGCGTGGGGTGATGAATGGCACACCCATTGCTAAAACCGTGGGCCAGGATGGGTAACAAAGTGCCCTTCTTCAAGAATTCCGGGGGGATACGAAGGGCACGGAAGTAACGGGGCTGTAAATCTGGGCGGTCGGGAGGAGCGGTGGGGAAGAAAATGCTGGAAAGGAGGGCACGGCGGTGAGCTTGAAGCGGAAGCGGACAGGAAAGTCGGGCCAGCCTCCTACGGTGTTGCTGGTGGAGCCGCGGGCGGAGGACCTGGAGCGCACCCGGGCGCTCCTGGGCGAGGCAGGCTTCCGCGTGGTGCCGCTGACGCGCTTCGACGCGGCGGTGCCGCTCTTCGAGGTGATCCGCCCGGACGCGGTGCTGCTCGCCGCGCAACCGCCGGACTACGGCGCGGTGCAGACGGCGCGGCGGCTGCGGCAGGTGAGCCGGGGCACGGTGCCGATGATGTACCTGGTGGATTCGCACGACCGGGACGCCTGGCGCTTCTGCGTGGAGAAGGGGCAGTGCGTGGACGTGGTGGCGCGCACGGTGGACGGCGCGGAGCTGTCCATGAAGCTGCATGCGCAGATGAGGCTCAAGCAGGCCGTGGAGCGCGCGGCGGCGGGTGAGGAGGCCGGCACGGCGCTGGCGCTCCATGATCCGGTGACGGGGCTCTACAACCGGCCCTTCCTGCTGGCCCTCATCGGGCTGGAGGCCCGCCGCACCGAGCGCTACGGGGGCAGCTTCTCCGTGGTGGCGGCGGAGGTGAGCGGGTGGAACGCGGTGCGCAAGGAGCACGGCAAGGCGATGGCGGAGCGGCTGCTCGTCTACAGCGCGGTGGTGCTGGGGCAGACGGTGCGCGAGGCGGACGCGGTGGCGCGGGTGGGGGACAGTGAGTTCGCCATGCTGCTGCCGGGGACGCCCGCGGAGTCGGTGCCCGAGGTGCTGTCGCGGGTGGAGGCCCGGTTCGAAGCGGCGAGGTTCCAGATGGAGGGTCGCGTGGTGCGCACGGCGCTGGAGCTGGGAGCGGTGAGCTTCCCGGACACGGTGGGGGCTCCCACCCAGTTGCTGAGCGCGGCACTGCAGACCTTGAGGCGTACACGCGAGATTCGGCGGGCGGCCGGTCCGGCCCGGCTGTTGTCGGTTTGATGCTGATCACGAGGGTTTGATGCACAGGGCGAGCGGAGGCGTGGGGATGGATCGGATCGCGGTGCTGGTGGTGGATGACGAAGAGTCGGTGCGCACGTTCCTGTCCGAGCTGTTGGGCAGCTCGGGTTACCAGGTGCGCTGTGCGTCGAGTGGCTCGCAGGCCCTGGAGATGCTCTCCGGAGGCTCCTTCGACGCGGTCCTCCTGGACGTGGTGATGCCGGAGATGAGCGGCCTGGAGGTGTTGCGCCGCTACCGGGGCAACGGCGGCAACGCCCCGGTCATCGTGCTGAGCGCGCTGTCCGGCGCGGACGACGCGGTGCGGGCCCTGAAGATGGGCGCCTCCGACTATCTGGCGAAGCCCTTTGGCAACGACGAGCTGCAGGACGTGCTCGCGCGGGCCCTGGGGACCCGCGTGCCGGAGCGGCAGATCACCGCGCCCGCGCCCCGCGTGGTGCTGACGCAGGCGGAGGCCGCGGCGGAAGCCCGCGTGCTCATCTCCACGTCGCCGGCCATGCGCCGGGCCCGCGCGCTGGTGGAGCGCATCGCGGACACGGACGTGCCGGTGCTGCTGCTGGGCGAGTCCGGCACGGGCAAGGAGGTGATCGCGCGGGAGATCCATGCGCGCAGCCAGCGCCATGGCCGTCCCTTCATCAAGGTGAACTGCGCGGCGCTGCCGGGTGAGTTGCTGGAGAGCGAGCTGTTCGGCCACGAGCGCGGCGCCTTCACGGGTGCCACGGCGGAGAAGCCGGGCAAGTTCGAGCTGGCGGACCAGGGCACCATCTTCCTGGACGAGATTGGCGAGATGGCCATCCGCCTCCAGGCGAAGCTGCTCCAGGTGCTGCAGGACGAGGAGTTCTTCCGCGTCGGTGGCAAGAAGAGCGTCCGCGTGGACAGCCGCGTGGTGGTGGCGACGAACCGCGACCTGGAGAAGGAGATCGCGCTCGGCAACTTCCGCGAGGACCTCTACTACCGCCTCAACGTCGTGGCCATCCGCCTGCCGCCCCTGCGCGAGCGCCGCGAGGACGTGGTGCCGCTCACCGACCACTTCCTGCGCAAGTACGGCAAGGGCTTCATGTCGGGTGTCTCCGAGCTGCCCACCGAGGTCCTCCACGCCTTCACCGACTACGAGTGGCCGGGCAACGTGCGCGAGCTGGAGAACATGGTTCGCCGCCTGTGCGTGCTGAAGGACCCGACGCTGGTGCTGGATGAAATCCGCGGCGGTGGCCGGACGCCCGCGAGCGCCCCGTCGCTGCCCACGTCCTTCGGCGGTGATGACTTCAGCCCTCCGCCGTCGCGCCACCATCACCACGAGGAGTCCGCGCGCGTCTTCGCGTCCCCTCCGTCGCAGTCGCATGGCGCTTCCTCGAACTCGGGCGTGCAGGTGCTGGAGATGCCCGCGCGCGGCACCTCGATGACGCCCGCGCCGGTGGCCCTGGTGTCGGACGCCAACCCGTTCAACGCGGTGGCGCCGCCTCCGCAGCGCTACGCCAACCCGTTCGACGCGCCGCAGCCGCCGCCTCCGCCGCCTCCGACCGGGGAGCTGTCGCTCAAGGACATTGGCAAGCACGCCGCGATGCTCGCCGAGCGCGAGGCCATCCTGGCCATGCTCCAGCGCACCGCGTGGAACAAGCGCCGCGCCGCCGGCAAGCTGCGCATCAGCTACAAGGCGCTGCTCTACAAGATCAAGGAGTGCGGCATCATCGATCCGCGCGCGAGCGCTGAGTTCTAGCGCCCCGCCTCCTGCCTCATCGCGAAGCACCACGGCCCTTCTTCCGGATGACGGAAGGAGGGCCGTTTGCTTGCGCGCGACGGGGGTTGCCCGGTATCGCGTGGGCCATGATCGCTCCGCTCGTCCTGCTTGGCTGTGGTTACACGCTCACCCGGTGGGCCCTCGTGGAAGCCCGGTCCGGGCGCGAGGTGATCGCCACCACGCGGGAGGCCTCGCGCCGCGCGCTGCTGGAGGGCGCGGGCGTGCGGGTGCTGCCGCTCGAGGACGCGCTGTCGCGGACCGAAGGGGCGCACGTCGTCGACTCCGTGCCTCCGGACGCCGGGCTGGATGCGCACTTCGCGCAGGTGCTGTCGCGGGCGCGGCCCGCCCGGCTCGTCTACCTGTCATCCACGGGCGTGTATGGCGCCGCGCGGGGGCGGGTGGATGAGACGACGCCCGTGGACCCGACTTCGGTCGCCGCGCGGGCCCGGCTGGAAGCGGAGGCTCGCTTCCTGCCGCTGGGCGCGAGCGTGCTGCGCATCGCGGGCATCTACGGTCCGGGGCGCGGCACCTCGGGCCGGTTGAAGGCGGGCACGCTGCGCATTCCTGAGTCGGGTGGAGGAAGGCTGTCCCGCGTCCACGTGGATGACCTGGTGGACGCCGTGCGCGTGGTGCTCGAACGGGGCGCTCCGGGCCAGGTGTACTGCGTGGCCGACCGGCGGCCCGCGACGCAGGAGGAGACGGCGGTCTGGCTCAGCCAGCACCTGGGCCTCCCCATGCCGCCCCGCGTTCCACTGGAGTCGCTCCACGAGTCCCTGCGCGGGGACCGGGCCATCCTCGCCGCGAAGCTGGAGGCGCTGGGCTGGACGCCGCGCTACCCGGACTTCACGACCGGCTTCATCGCCGCCCTGGAGGAAGAGGCGCGGGGGTGACACTCCTCCCAAAGCGCGGTGTTGGGTTGCTCGTGCGACGAGGAGACCCACGTGGACGACACCTTGCGACCGGAGGATGACCTGACGCCCCACGCCCGCCTGCCTGGCTGGCGACTGGAGCGATTCCTCCTGGGGGAGCTGTCGTCGCAAGACCGCGCGGAGGTGGAGGCGCTGCTGGCTCGGGACCCCGACGCCCGGGCGTGGCTGGACGCGCTGCGCGCCGACACCCGCCGCATCCTGGAAACGTATCCGCCCACCCGGGTCGCGGCCGAGGTCGAGCGCCGCCGCCGGGGACAGGCCCGGAAGCACCAGACGGCTCCGCCATCGCACGCGTGGGCGGATGGGGGCCGGTGGTTCGCGCTCGGGACCCCCGTGGCGGCGATGCTGGCGGTGCTCGTGTGGGACGCGTCGCGTGGGCTTCCCCAGGACTTCGTGTCAGCGCCTCCCGTTGCGTCCGTGCTGGGGGAGACGGTGCGCATCAAGGGCGATGCCCGACTGCGGATCCATCGCCAGGGGACAGGGGAGGCGGAGCTGCTCTCCGACGGCGCCTTCGCCCGGGCAGGGGATGTGTTGCAGTTGAGCTACCTCGCGGCGGATCAGGCGCATGGGGTGGTGGTGTCGCTCGATGGACGCGGGGTCGTGACGCTGCACTTCCCGGTGCATCCCGGCGACTCCACCGCGCTCCAGCCCGGCGGCGCGGTGCCCCTGTCCCAGGCCTATGCGCTGGACGATGCGCCCGGCTTCGAGCGCTTCATCCTCGTGACCGGGGACCGCCCCCTCGATGTCGCCGCCATCCTGGAGGCCGCGCGGCGTCTGGCATTGCACGGCGCCCGGGACGCACGACTGGAGGTGCCAGATGCCTTGCGGCAGGCCTCCGTCACGCTTCGCAAGACACCGTAGGTCGGGGTGCCCTCAGAGGCCGGACGCCTCCGCGCGCAGCAGCTGCTGCAGGTCGAGCTCCGACCAGTCCAGCTCCTGCTCCACCTGCTGGAACGCGGCATCCCCGATGGTTCCATTCGCGCGCAGCTCGAGCAGGCGCTGGCGTTCGGCGGACATCGCGGTGCGCACCAGGTCCGCGTCGGCGGAAGGGGGACCCCATGGCGCCGTCACGCTATCCGGGCGGGAACCAGAGCCTTCGCCCGCGTGGCCCTCCAACACCTGCTTCGCCCGCCGCAGTTGAAGCTCGTAGCGCCGCCGCACGAGCGTAGCCATCTCCGTGCCGGACGACGAGGTCTCCATCGCCTCCAGCGCCGCGCGCAGCATCGCGACCCGGGCGACCCTCACCTCGTGTTCGACCTCGTCGTCGTCGCCCAGCTCCAGGCGCGACATCAGCGGCCGCAGCGTCATGCCCTGCAACACGAGCGTGCCCAGCACCACCGCGAAGGCGGTGAAGAGGATGAGGTCGCGGTAGGGGAAGGGGGCGACGCCCTCGCCACCCGTCGGCAGCGCGAGGGCCGCCGCGAGCGTCACGATGCCCCGCATCCCGCACCACCCCACCAGCATGGAGGCATGCGGCGAGAGCGAGACCGCGTTGGCGCCTTCCGGGGACGCCGCGGCCCCAGGCTTTCGCCGCCACCGGCGGATCGCCGTGATGCCCATCACCCAGGCGATGCGCGCGACAATCGCGGTGACGGTCACCACCGCCGCGATCCCGGTGTAGTCCAGCCAGGTGGGCCGGTCGAACCGCGCGACGATGGACTTGAGCTGGAAGCCCACCAGGATGAAGGCGAGCACGTTCAACACGAACACGGCCACCTCCCACACCGCGTACGTCGGGATGCGGATCCGCGCGGGGACGAGGCTGGACGCGGTCCGCGAGGCCGTCATCGCGTAGACGACCGTGGTGAGGATGCCGGACAGGTGCAGCCGCTCCGCGAGGATCCACACGGCGAACGTGCTGCCGAACTGCACGATGGCGGCCGTGGCCACGTCGTCGATGAACCTGTTCGCGAAGAGGGTGAACCGCGCGAGCACGTACCCGAGCAGCACGCTGCCCACCGTGACGACGAGCAGCATCGGCACCGCGCCCCAGCCCACGATGCCGCCCGCGGCCGTGGCCCCCAGCGCGAGCCGGTAGATGAGCAGCGCGCTCGCGTCGTTGAACAGGCTCTCCCCTTCGAGGATGACGAGCAGCCGGTGCGGGGGCCGCAGCTGCGTCAGCACCGCCGTGGCCGCCGCCGCGTCCGGAGGCGCGACGATGGCGCCCAGCGCGATGGCCGCGGCCCACGGCATGGCCGGCACCATCCAACGCACCGCCACCGCCACCGCGATGACCGTGAGCACCACGGCGCCCAGGGCGAGGCTGGCCACGGGGCGCCAGTTCGCGCGCAGGTCTCGCGGTGAGGCGTCGAACGCCGCGTCCAGCAGCACCGGCGCGACGAAGAGCGTGAGCGCCAGCTCCGGATCCAGCACCAGCTCCGGCGTCCCCGGCACGAGCGCCAGCACGGCCCCCGCGAGCGCCACCATGGCCGGATAGGGCGTGCCAATCCGCCGCGACAGCGCGGCCAGCCCCGCGCCGCCCAGCAGCAGAGCGATGACGATCTCGAAGACGTGCATGGTGCTCCCGGTGGGAGGTGCCCTGGAACCAGCGGCGTAGCGCAGGACGGCGGGGTCCGGACAGGGGCAAACGCGATGGATGCCATCAGCAGGGGAGGGGACGCGTCTTTGCAGGGCGGACACCCCCGGTGACAGGCTTGCGCCTTTCGGGCCGCGTGCGGACGCGCGGCCCGCAACCCTGTCCCCTGGGGGATCGATGTCCAGGTCGTTGTTGTTCGCGGCGTTCAACGAGGGCGTCCACCGTTCCATGGCCGGCGACCACGAGGCCGCGCTCCAGTCCTTCGAACAGGTCCTCGCCGTGGATCCGCGTCACTTCCCCGCGCTCACCGCGAAGGCGTTCGCCCTCAAGCAACTGGGGCGGACGGAAGAGGCGCTGAAGGGCTTCCAGCGCGCCATCGAGCTGGACCCCTCCGCGGCGGACCCCCACCGCGAGGCCGCGCTGTGCCAGCTGGCGCTGGGGGAGCCCGAGGCTGCCGCCCTCCTGATGGAGCGTGCGGTCCAGATCAACCCCACCCCCGGCTACCGCGAGGCCGCCGCCATCGAGGTCTACCACCTGGGTAACGCGCTCCTGACTCAGGGCCGGCGGCCGGACAAGGCCCGCTACCGGCTGGCCCGACAGACCTTCGAGCTGGCGCTCGAGCTGTCCCCCGCCTACGTCGAGGTCGCCAGGGCCCTGTCGGACGTGTGGGAGCACCTGGGCGACCCTACCCAGCAGGGGCATTACGCCCTGCTGGCGACCCGGCTGCGGCCCGCCTCCTCCTGAGCTTGTTCCGCATAATTTTCCAATAAAAGCGGAGGGAATGGGCGCATCGACGGTGTTGAATGCCGAGCGGTCGCCCTTCTTCAGGAGAACCCTTCGCATGATCGTGATGCTCGAGCCGGATTCCCCGGAATCCGTCGTGAACGCCGTCCTCCACCTCGCTTCGCAGTACGAGGGCGTCACCCCCCGCGCGCACGTGGTCCAGGGTGCGGAGTCCACCATCACGGAGCTGTACCTGCTGGGCTCCACCGCGCAGGTTCCGCTGGAGCCCTTCCAGCAGTTGCCCGGCGTGCGCCAGGTGGTGCGCGTGTCGCAGAAGTACCGGATCATCGGCCGGCACGGCGGTCAGCGCACCACGGCGGGCTTCGAATACAACGGCGTCACCTTCGACGACCGCTCGGTGAACATCTTCGCGGGCCTGTGCGCGGTGGACTCGCTGGAGAGCGTGGATTCGATGATGGCGGCGCTCGCGCGCTGCGGCATCAACACCACGCGCATGGGCGCGTACAAGCCGCGCACCAACCCCTATGAGTTCCAGGGCCTGGGCGCCAAGTGCCTGCCGTGGGTGTTCGAGTCCGCGGGCAAGCACGGCATCAAGGTCGTCGCGATGGAGGTGACGAACCCGCGCCACATCGACGAGATCAACGACGCGCTCAAGCAGGCGGGCAACCCCACGGGCGTCATGCTCCAGGTGGGCACGCGCAACGCGCAGAACTTCGAGCTGCTCAAGAGCATTGGCCAGCAGCGCGCCTTCCCGGTGCTCTTCAAGCGCGGCATGGGCATCACGCTGGAGGAGTCCCTCAACGCGTGCGAGTACGTGGCGAGCGAGGGCAACCCGAAGATCGTCTTCTGCCTGCGCGGCGTGAAGACGCACCTGGGCGACCCGCACCGCAACATGGTGGACTTCGCGCACGTGCCCGTGGTGCGCAGGCTCACCCGCATGCCGGTGTGCGTGGATCCGTCGCACGCCATCGGGCGCGCGGAGGCCCCGCCGGACGGGCTGCCGGACATCTTCCACGCCATCGGGCAGGGGCTCATCGCGGGCGCGTCCATGGTGCTGGTGGACTTCCACCCGCACCCGGAGATCGCCCTGTGCGACGGACCCCAGGCGCTGCGCCTGGAGCAGCTGGGCGCGCTGCAGCGCTACACGACCATCGTGCGCGGCGCGTACATGGAGGCCGTGAAGAACGGCGACGGGCTGGGCACGAAGGCCGCGGCCGCGCAGGTCAGTCGCTGACCGTGTAGCTGCCGAGGACCTGGAGCGACGTGGATGCGCTCCGGGCCTCGTCCAGGGCGGCGCGCACGTCGGGCACGTCCTGCGCGCCGTCCACGTCCAGGCACCAGCGGTAGTCCCAGGCGCGGACGCCGCCGGGGCGTGACTCCAGCCGCGCGACGTTGACGCCTCGCGCGGCGAAGGCCCCCAGCACGACCGCGAGCGAGCCGGGCCCGTCGTTCAGGGTGAGCACGAGCGAGGTCTTCCACCGCGTGCCGGGCCGTGACGGCAGGGCCGGGCCCACGGCGAGGAAGCGGGTGGCGTTGTCCGGCGAGTCCTCGATGCCCTCCGCGACGACCGCGAGGCCGTAGAGGTCCGCCGCGGCCCGGCTGGCGATGGCCGCCGTGCCCGCCGGGGCCTCCTCGCCCACGCGCCGCGCCGCCACCGCGGTGTTCACCTCCGGCACTGGCTGCAGGTGGTGCCTGCGCAGCCAGCCCGCGCACTGCGCCAGCGCCTGGGGATGGGACAGCGCGCGGGTGAGGCTGTCGAGCGAACTGCCCGGTGGGGCCAGCAGGCAGTGGCGCACGCGCAGGCGCAGCTCACCGGACAGGCGCGGGGTGAACTCCAGCACCAGGTCCACCACCTCCGCCACCGGTCCCGCGAGCGCGCTCTCCATGGGGACGACGCCGCCGTCCACGCGACCCTCGGCCACCGCCTCGAAGACGGCGCGGAAGGTGGGGCAGGGGACCAGCACCGCCGAGGCGCCGAAGAAGGCGCGCGCGGCCTCGTCTCCGTACGCGCCGCGCTCGCCCTGGAAGGCGATGCGGGGGGCGTCGTCAGCCATCGATGGGCTCCGCGCGCGGGTACGTGCCCAGCACGCGCAACGACGAGGTGAGCGGGCGCAGATCCTCCAGCGCCGCCGTCACCGCCGCGGACGCGGCATGGCCCTCCACGTCCAGGTAGAAGCGGTACTGCCACGGCGCGCCGGGGATGGGGCGCGACTCCAGCTTGGAGAGGTTCACCCCGCGCTGCGTGAGCCGTTGCAGCACCTGGCCCAGCGCGCCCGGGCGGTGCTCCAGCACCACCATCAGGGACGTCTTGCAGGGCACGTCCGGCGCGAGCGGCGTGGGCTGGCGCCCCACCTCCACGAAGCGCGTGAAGTCCGCGCCGGGCTGCAGGTCGCTGGCGAGCACCACGAGGCCGAAGCGGTTCGCCGCAGACTCGCTGGCGATGGCGGCCACCGTCACGTCGTTGCGGTCCGCCACCGTGCGGGCGGCGACGCCGGTGTCAGGCCCCAGCACCGCGCGCGCCCAGGGCACGTGCGTGCGCAGGTAGTCCTCGCACTGCGCCAGCGCCTGGGGATGCGACAGCACCTCGCGCAGGTCCTCCAGCTTCGCGCCCTTCACGCCCAGGAGCCGGTGGTCCACCTGGCTCACCACTTCGCCGGTGATGACGCCATCGCCGGCGGCGAGCACGTCGTAGGTCTCGTTCATGCTGCCCGCGGTGGTGTTCTCGATGGGCAGCAGCAGCAGGTCCTGCTCGCCGCGCTTCAAGGCCTCCACCGCGTGCCGCGCGGAGTCGAAGCCCGTGAGGAGCACGCCGCCCGGACGTTGGGCGTAGCGCTGGCGCGCGGCGAGGTGGCTGTAGGAGCCCTCGACGCCCAGGTACCCCACGCGCAGCGGTGTGGTGTCCAGCCGGGTGACCAGCGCCTGCTGGCGGGCCACGGACATGTCCAGGATGACGCGGTAGAGGCGCTCCACCTCGTGGGGATCGAGGCCCCGCTCCGCTGCCCGCCCGCGCAGCTTGCGCAGGAGCAGGTCCTCGCGCTGCGGGTCCCGGAAGGGCCAGGCCGTCGCCAGCTTGGCGCGGGCCACGTCGTCCGCCAGGGCCATGCGCCGCTGGAGCGCGTCCAGGATGTCCTCGTCGACGCGCTCGAGCGCCGTCCGCAGGGTGTCCAGGTCGGGGATGTCCGTCATCGCGAGAAGATAACAATTCGCGTCAGGGAGCGGACCACCTGCGTCACACCCCCAGCAGGCGGGTGGCCTGATCCGCGACCTTCGTCCAGGTGCATGCACGGCCTCGAAGTCGCACGGCTCGTGATGCGAGACGAGTGGCGTGGATTTCGAGACGTCTGGCGTGGATCCGCTGATCCGAGGTCACCCGTAGAGGGACGGAAGACCAACGAGTAACGGGATAATCGTACTTTACGTGATGCTTGTGCGGTTAGACGCGTTGGCCCATAGTTCACCCCGGGTCAAGGAAGTGGGGGACAGGGTGTCAGTGAACGGAAAGTTTCATGTCACGGTCGAGGGTCGCGAGGCAGTCTCCTCCGGCACGCGAGACCCGGAAATCGGGACATGAGGGGAGCGGAAGCAGGTCTGCGGCAAGTTCCATCCCCCCATCCATCCGCACATTCCAGGAGATCATGGTGACGGCTCAAAACGACCCCCCCGAGAAGGCGCACAGTGCCGCCACTGTGACCGAGCCGCCTGCCGTGACGACTCGCCGCACCCCGTGCTGCACGACGGGGACCCGCGACCGGCTGTGCGACATCGCCATCGCCTACGCCCAGCAGAAGGGGCTGAGCGCCCGTGAGAGCGAGGTCTTCACGCGCTTCGTCTCGAAGGGGCGGACCAGCAAGGAGATCGCGGCCGAGCTCGGCATCGCCTACCCGACCGTGAAGCTCTACTGGACGCGCATCTACCGCAAGCTCAACTGCGATGACGCGGTGGGCGCGCTCGTCGCCTTCGTGCGCGAGATGACCGTGCACCTGCAGTGCAAGAACTGTGGCTCGGACGCGGTCATCCTGTAGGCCGGGCGGCTGGCTCAGACGCGCGTCCAGTTGGAAGTGTGCTGCGCGCCCAGCGTGAAGCGCGTGGCGGCGTGCTTCAGGTGCTCCTGGTAGACGGCCGTCTCCGGCCGCTCCAGGTACTCCGCGAAGGGGCACGAGAGCTGGGTGAGGAACAGGGCCCCCGGCTCCGTGCTCAGCACGGAGTGGTAGGCGGAGAAGCCCACCACCTGGCCGTGGCCGCGCACGGTGGGGAACAGGCTGTCGCGGCGCCACGCGTGGTAGTCCTGCAGCGCCGCCGGAGCAATCTCACTGCGCATGAGCTGCAGGTGCTCCGCGTCCGGCACGGGGGAGGAGACCTTCACCACGTCGCGCAGCTCGTGGAGCTGCCGGCGGTAGTCCACGGACAGCCGGGGCCGCACCACGGCCTCGACCTCCCGCCAGGCCGCATCCCCCAGGAGGTCGCCCAGCCCGGACGGATCCGGGAGGGCGACGAACTCCATCAGCCGGTCCCCCGCCTCGTGCCGGTAGACGGCGCGCGGGAAGCGCGCGTCGGTGGGCCGGGGCTGGCGCAGGACGGAGACCACGTCCGGGACGTCCCGGACCTCCAGCTTCATGTAGTTCAGCAGCAGGTACCGCGCGGGCCCTGGTCCACTCATGACACGTGCTCCGTTCTTCGGGGATGGGGACTCAAGGGGCTCAGGCGGCCCTGCTGGCAGCGGGACGCAAGGCGGGGAACAGCTCGTCCACGAGCGCCTGGATGCTGGCGCCCTGCAGCAGCTTGGCGAGTGGCACCGGCACGCCCAGCGCGGGCTCCAGCCGGTTGACCAGGTTCACCGACACGAGCGAGTCCAAGCCGAAGCCCACGAGCGGTGCATCCGTGGCGATGGGCTCGTCGGCGCCGAGCACGTCCGTCACCTGCTTGCGCACCACCTCCACGATGACGTCGCGGCGCTCGGCCTCCGACGCGGCCTGGATGCGCTGCCGGAGCAGGCGCGGATCCTCTCCCGCCCGCTGCGTCCGGCGCTTCTGCGTGCCGCCCTTGCCCAGCGACGAGTAGAGCGCCGGGGCGCCGCCCTTGAACTGCTGGGTCCACACGGCCCAGTCCGTGGTCGTCACCGCGGCCTGCTCGAGGTCGTGGCGCAGCAGGTAGTCCAGCGCCTCCAGGGCATGACCGGACTTGAGCGCCTGGACGCCATGGGCCGCCTCGCCCTGCGCGTGGGTCCGGCCGGGCAGGTCCCACGCGCCCCAGTGGATGACCGTGGCGGGGAGGCCCTGCGAGCGTCGCAGGTGGGCGAGCGACTCCATGAACGCGCCGCCCGCGGCCTCGTTCGCGCCGGTGTCGGAGCCCAGCCAGCTCTGGGTGGAGGAGAAGAGGACGAAGTGGTCGAGCTTGAGCGTCCGCGTGTGCTCGTGCAGCAGCCACGCGCCCCGCGTCCTGGGCGCGAGTCCCGCCGCGAACTTCTTCCAGACGATCATGTCCAGGAAGTCCTCCTGCCGCGCGGAGGCGCAGTGGAAGACGCCCTTGAGCGCCGGCATCCCTTCCAGTCCCGCGAACACGCGCCGCGTGTCGGCCTCCTGGGTGAGGTCCGCCTGGGTCACGTGGACCTTCGCGCCCCGCTTCGTCAGCGCCTCGATGGCACGCGCCTTCGTGTCATCCAGGGGCTTCGCGTCCGCCAGCACCAGGTTCCGCACGCCGGCCTGGGCCACCATCCACTCCGCCAACTGGAGGCCGGTTGCGCCCAATCCTCCGGCGATGAGGTAGGTCGCGTCGCCCTTGAACAGCGGCGTGCCCTGTTCCGGACGGGGCTTCTGGGCCCGGGTCAGCCGGGGCGCGAAGCGCTTGCTGCCGCGGAGGACGACCTGGTCCTCGCCATCCGGGTTCCACATCTCCGCCAGCAGGGCGGCGGCGTCGTCCGCCGTGCCTCCGGCCGCGTGACGCTCGAGGTCCACCACGCCGCCCCACAGGTCCGCATGGCGCAGGGCCATGGCGGAGCCGAGCGCCCACAGCGGCGCCTGCGCGACCTCCACGGCACCGACGCCGGGCGTGGGGCCCTGGGCGTTGCGCGTGGCGAACCACAGCCGGGGCGCGGCGCCCGTCACCGAGTTCACCACCGAGACGGCCTGGATGAGCAGCAGCGCGTTGCCGACGGTGCTCGCCTCGCTGCCCGCGAGCTGCTCCAGCGCCATCCGCTCGGAGGAGGGCGCATCCAGCCCCCAGAGGTAGACGACGTGGCGGTAGGAGATGCCGGGGACGCCGAAGTAGTCGCGGATGAGCCGGTGGAAGAGCTTGGGCTCGTCCGGCGCGATGGGCTTGTGGCGCTCACCGTCCACCAGCGTCACGTCCGGATGCACCAGGTGGCACTTCTCCCCCAGCGCGCGCAGCTGCTCCGCGAGCGCGCGGCCCACGCCGCCCCGGTCCGCGAAGATGAGCCAGCGGTTCGGCAGCGCGTCCTTGTTGCGGGCCGGCACGGCGAGCGACGGGCGCTCCTCCCAGTTGCGCTGGATGATGGAGTCCACCAGGGGATCGCCCGACGACACGGAGGCGGGCTGCATGGCCTCCTGCGTGAGGCGCTTGACCTGCAGGCCCTCCATCACCGCGAGCAGGCGCCCATCCTCCGCGTGGAGCCGGAGGTCCACGACCATCGTGTCCGCGGTGTCACCCGGACGGCGCTGGGCGTGCACCCACGCCTCGCGAACGCCCGTCTCCAGCGAGACGAAGCGCTCCATGCTCAGCGGCAGGAACGTGCGCCGCAGGTCGTCCGGCGGCACGGTGAAGTCGCCGTAGGCGTCCGCCAGGGCCGGGTAGATGTGGAGGCAGGCGTCCAGGAACGCGGGCTGGAACGCGTAGGGCTCCGCCGCCACGTGCTCCGGCAGCCGGACACGGCTCAGCGCCTCGTCCGCGCCCTGCCACAGCTCCTGGATGCCACGGAACGCCGGGCCGTACTCCAGGCCCATGTCGCGGATCGCCGGATAGAAGCGCTCCACGGGGATGGCCTTCGCGCAGCGCTCCTTCAGGGCCGCGAGCGCCGCGGCCGGAGCCTGCGCGTCCTCACCGACCGCGGCCTGCCGAGGCATGAGCTCGCCCTCGATGTGCTGGACCCAGGGCGCGCCCGGCCGCTCGTCGGTGCTGAAGACCTTGAACGCGGCGCGCTTCTCGTCCAGCGGGGTGATGACCAGGTGGATGACGCGGCTGCCTTCCTCGGGCAGCACCAGCGCCGCGCCGTAGAGGAAGCGCTCCATCACCACGTCGTTGACGCCGAAGTGGGCGCGGGCGCCCGACGTCACCAGCTCCAGCGCGGCCGTGGTGGGCAGCACCGGCAGACCGAAGATGCGGTGGTCATCCAGGTACGCCAGCTCGTCCAGGCTGTAGTGGGCCTCGAACTGGGCCTCCTTCAGCGTGGAGCGCAGCCGCTCGCCCAGCAGGGGATGCGAGGCCTTGCCGCGGCGCACGGGGCCCGTGGCGCTGGCCTCCTTCACCCAGTAGCGCTTGTGCTGGAAGGGGTAGGTGGGCAGCGGCAGCCGCTGGCGCGCGAAGGGCGCGTCGAAGCCCGTCCAGTCCACCGCGTGGCCGCCCACGTAGAGCGCGCGCAGGCTCTCCGACAGCACCTCCCAGTCGCCCTTCTGGCGGCTGAGCGACGCAAGCCACTGCGCCGGGCCTTCCGACACGCACTGCCGCCCGAGCCCCAGGAGGCTGGAGCCGGGGCCCACCTCCAGGAACAGCTCGTAGCCGGCCTCGCGCAGCGTCTGCATGCCCTGCGAGAAGCGCACGGCGCCCCGCGCATGGTCGCGCCAGTAGCGGGCGGTGGGGGCCTCCTCCATGAAGCGGCCGGTGAGGTTGGACACCACCTTGAGCGTGGGCTTCTGGAAGCGGATGCCAGCGGCCACGGCCTCGAGCGGGTCGAGGATGGGGTCCATCAGCGCCGAGTGGAAGGCGTGCGAGACGACCAGCTCCTTGAAGTCGATGCCCTGGCGGGTCAGCTCCTGGAACAGCTCGGCCAGGGCCTGCTTGTCACCGGAGACGACGGTGCTGCGGGGCGCGTTGCTGGCCGCGATGGACAGCAGGTCGCCGTGGGGCGTGATCAGCTCCAGGACCTGGGCCTCGGTGGCGAACACCGCCGCCATGCCGCCCGTGCGGGGCAGGCCCTGCATCAGCCGGCCCCGGTGGGAGATGAGCTTGAGCGCGTCCGCGAGGCCCATGACGCCCGCCACGCAGGCCGCCGTCACCTCGCCCACGCTGTGGCCCATGACGACGTCGGGCTTCACGCCCCACGAGCCCCACAGGGCCGCGAGCGCGTACTCCACCGCGAAGAGGGAGATCTGCGTGTAGCCCGTCTCGTTCACCAGCTTCGCGTCGTCGCCCTCCGCGAACAGCACGCTCAGAAGAGGCCGGTCCATGTGCGGCCGGGACAGGGCGTCGCACTCGTCCAGGGCCGCGCGGAAGACGGGCTGCGTCCGGTAGAGCTCCGCGGCCATGCCCGGGTACTGCGCACCCTGGCCCGTGAAGAGGAAGGCCACCGGGCGCTGCCGGCCCGTGCCCTTCGCGACACCCGCGACAGGCTCATCCCCGCCGGCCGTCGCGAGCCGCGTCGCCAGCTCCTGCACGGAGCGCGCGGACACCGCCAGGCGGTGCTCGAAGAACGTGCGGCTGGTGCTCGCGGTGAAGCAGACGTCCGCGAGGTCCGCGTCGGGGTGGGCCGAAAGGTAGCGCGCGAAGCGCTCCGCGCTCTGGGCGAGCGCCGCCTCGTTGCGGGCGGACAGCGCCAGCGTGTGGAGGGGACGCTCGACGAAGGGGGCCTTCTCCCGCGGCGGCCGGACCGGTGCCTCCTCCAGCACCACGAAGGCGTTGGTTCCGCCCAGGCCCAGGCCGTTGACGCCCGCGCGGCGCGGGTGCCCTTCCGGGGCGGGCCAGTCGCTCAGCTGGGTCTGGATGAAGAAGGGGCTGCTCGGCAGGCCGAGCTTCGGGTTCGCCTTCTGGAAGTTGATGGTGGGCGGGATGCGCTGGTGGTGCAGCGTCAGCGCCGTCTTGATGAGGGCGGCCATGCCGGCCGTCTGCTCCAGGTGGCCGATGTTCGTCTTCACCGAACCGATGCCGCAGAAGTTCTTGCGCGCGGTGCCGGTGCGGAACGCGCGCGTGAGCGCCTGGACCTCCAGCGGGTCGCCCACCGTCGTGCCGGTGGCGTGGCACTCCACGTAGCCGAGCGTGTCCGGGGACACGTCCGCCAGCGTCATCGCCTCCAGCATCGCCATGGCCTGGCCGGGCACGCTGGACGCGCCGTAGCTGACCTTCTGGCCACCGTCGTTGTTGATGGCCGTTCCCTTGATGACGGCATAGATGGTGTCGCCGTCCTCCATCGCCGCGCGCAGGGGCTTGAGGAGGACCGCGGCCACGCCGCTGCCGAAGATGGTGCCCTGGGCCTTCTCGTCGAAGGCGCGGCAGTGCCCGTCCGGAGAGAGGATGTCCTCGCTCTGGTACACGTAGCCGTTCTTGTGCGGGAAGCGGATGGTGGACGCGCCCGCGAGCGCCATGTCGCACTCGCCGTCCAGCACGCTGCGGCAGGCCAGGTGCAGCGCCACCAGCGAGGTGGAGCACGCGGTCTGGATGTTGATGCTGGGCCCCTTCAGGTCCAGCTTGTAGGACACGCGCGTGGCGACGAAGTCCTTGTCGTTGCCAATGTGCTGCACGCTGCCCGTGGGCCCGAGCAGCTCCGGCGCGCGCTGCTGGTAGGCGGCCAGGTAGCTGGTCACCACGCCACCGGAGCCCGCGAACACGCCCACGGGGGAGCGGATGGACTCCGGGTGGTAGCCGGCGTTCTCGAAGGACTCCCACGCCACCTCCAGGAAGAGGCGCTGCTGGGGGTCCATGAAGGTGGCTTCCCGCCCGGTGTAGCTGAAGAACCCGGCGTCGAACTTGTCCACGTCCTCCAGATACGGCGTGGCGGGGACGAAGCCGGGCGTGTCCAGCACCTGCTCGGGGATCCCGGCTTCCGCCAGCTCCTCCCGGCTGAAGAAGGAGATGGACTCCTTGCCTTCGCACAGGTTCTTCCAGAACGAGTCAAGGTCCCTGGCGCCCGGGAAGCGGCACGCCATGCCAATGATTGCGACGCCTTTGAGATGATCAAACGAACTCATGACGGTTCTTCCGGAAGCAGCAAGGGAGCGATGGGAGGGTGAAGCCAGGAAACGACGGGGATTACCTGCGGCGGGCCTCGGCGCGACGCTTGCTCTCGAGCAGCGCGTCGGACGGGCCTTCCGCGGCCTTCTCTCCGGAGAAGAACCGCTCGTAGGCGCCGCACAGGTCGGCCACGGTGCGGACGCTGGTGATGGGCACCAGCTCCTGGAAGGGGTCCGCCTTCAGGCGGATCTCCAGCGAGGCCACGAGCTGCGCCAGGTCCAGGGACGACAGCCCCAGGTCCGGGCCCAGCCGGTTCTCGCGGGTGACCTGGGGCACCTTGCCCTCCTCGGCCGCCTTCTCCTCGAGGATGGAGGAGATGTGCTCCACGACAAGCTTCTGCAACTCCTGCGCGTTGGGACCCTGGCTCAGCATGTGATTCCCCCGTCGACAACGATGGTTTGACCGGTGATGAAAGACGCCTGCGGTGACAGCAGGAACTGGACGACCTGCGCCATGTCGTCCGCCGTGCCCAGCCGCCCCAGCGGCGTGCGGCGGATGATGCGCTGCTTGGCCTCCGGCGTGAGGTCCGCGACCATCTCGCTCTCGAAGTAGCCCGGGGCCACGGAGTTCACGCGGATGTGCTTGGGCCCCAGCTCGCGCGCCAGGCTGCGCGTCAGTCCGTCCAGCGCCGCCTTCGTCGCGCTGTACACCGCGACGCCGGAGTGGCCCCGCACGGCGTTGACGGAGGAGACGTTGATGATGCTGCCGGACTGCTGCTGCAGCATGTGCTTGGAGCACGCCTGGATGAGGTAGATGGCGGACTTGAGGTTCAAGTCGATGCCCTGCTCGATCTGCGAGGTGCGCATCGTGGTCAGGATGCCGTCGATGCCCACCCCGGCGTTGTTGACGAGCGCATCCACCCGCCCATAGGTGGACGCGACCTTGTTGACGAACGTCTTCAACGCGGCCGGGTCGGTGGCATCCACCGACTCCCACAGGAAGCGCTGGTGCTCCGGATCCTGCTTGAGCAGGTTGGTGACGAACGGGCTCTCCGAGCGGCTGAAGGTGGCGACGATGAAGCCGCGCTCCAGACAGCTGGTCACCAGTGCCTGGCCCAGCCCCCGGCTTCCGCCGCTGACGATGACGACCTTGGAACGACTCTCTGCGTTTGTGGACACGTTGAACCCCCTCTCAATGCTTGTCAGCCGACCCGGGCCTTCTTGAACCGGTCCCCATGCAGCCGTCCCTCCACCACCTCGACGGCCACCGGAATCTTGTACGCGTCCAGCCGGCTGCGGCAGAACTGGCGCAGCCGCTTGGTGAGGGCGGACACGTCCTCCGGCTCGCGCACGGTGACCTTGGCGACCACGACGTTGCCGGTGATGGGGCTGGGACGCCCGACGACGGTCGCGTCCGTCACGTTGGGCAGCTGCAGGAGGATGCTCTCCACCTCCGCGGGATAGACCTTCTCCCCGCCCACGTTGATGATCTCCGACTTGCGCCCGAGGATGCGCATGTACTCGCCGTCCACCTCCACCGCGTCACCGGTGTTGAACCAGCCCTCGTCGTTGAAGGGCGAGGGCGCGTTGAGGTAGCCGACCATCGCGGACTCGGCGCGGATCCACAGGATGTTGTCGATGACCTTCAGCTCGTAGCCTTCGCCGCCGACCTTCACCCAGAGGGACGCGTCGTCCTTGGACTTCGTCTGGAGGATGCCCAGCTCCGACAGCCCGTAGGTCTGCTTGAGCTTGATGTGCGGAAACACCTCGTGCAGGTGCTTGAGGGTCGCCGCCGGCATGGGCTCCGTGCCGTAGGTGATGACCTCCAGCGACGACAGGTCGTACTGACGATACGCCTCCGACATGAGCAGCATGTTCAGGAAGGTGGGCGTCGTGGGCAGCAGCTGGACCCGGTGCTTCTCGATGGTGGAGCAGACCGACTGCGGCGAGCGCTCCGTCAGCGGGATGATGGTGCCGCCGGACGTGAGCGCGTGCAGCATCGTGTTGATGCCACCAATGTGATCCAGCAGCAGGAAGGTGAGGGTGCGGCTGCCGGCCCGGGCCTTCTTGAACTTGCGGAGCATCTTCTCGAAGTCGAGCAGCGACGCCTTGCTGCGGCCCGTGGACCCGGAGCTGAACAGGATGAGCCCCGGGACGCCCTGCTCCTTGAGCCAGGTGTTGAGCGGGTGCTGCGTCGCGGGTGACAGCTTGGTCACGCCGAGCAGCTCCGTGCCCTGGAACTCGAACAGCGCATCGCACTCGGCGATCTCCAGGAACTCCTTCAGTGTCTTGACCGTGGGGGCCAGCGGCACCGCGATGTTCCGGTTGAGCACCAGCGCGACCAGCAGCGCGCACGTCTCCGGGTTGTAGTCCCCGCGCAGCGCCACGGAGGTGCCCGGCGTCAGGGAATGCTTCTGGAGCTCCGCGAGCCAGCCCTTTACCCGCGTCACAAGCGCGGTATAGGAGACCTCCTGGCCATCCCAGATCAACGCAGGTCGCGAGCCCTGGGACTCCAGACGCTCCAATAGCCACTGCACATCGGTCTTTTCCCCAAGCATTTCTCTCATCCCCTCTAGATAATCCCGATCCCGGGCGCCACGCGGAGACAGACAAGTCCCCGGACGCTCCCTGAATCGTGCTGAGACACTAGAAAACTTTTTGAAAGACAACACGCACGCCTGTTCATGTCATCCGTTCGCTGACGCAGGATGGCGCTCACGGCTCGCGTGTTGCCTGGCTGTCTACAAATGGGTGTGATTCATTTCACAGGGTGTGATTCATTTCACAGGGCGCCAGGAATTGCTTCTGACATCTTGGAAGGTGATTCCAGGCCGGCCATGCCCTACGCCCGATGTCATCCCGTGGAGGACATAAACGGGTGAACGTGCATCCTGACGCGGCTCGTAGCAAAGCATCCCGAGTCGTTGGTTGCAGGACAGATGGGGAAGAAGGGGGAAACGCATGTTTACAGTTGATCCTACGCGCCGGAAGGCGCCCCTGACCGATTTGGTTGACGCCCCGAGCGCCAACGAGGTGCCGGCCCTGGCGGAGCGGCCGGTCCAGGTCACGCCGCTGCCGCTGCACGTCGTGGGTGACAAGTTCGTCTCCTTCGCGGGAGAGAACCCCGGCGTCATCACCGTCTCCAACCTGGAGCGCCTGCTGGCGCAGGACGCGCTGGAGCGGCCGGCCGCGCTCATCGTGGGACAGGGTGTGTCCCTGGAGCGGCTGACCCTCCTGGAGGAGCGGATCCGGCAGAGCCCCGCGCGCGACCGCGTCTCCATCCAGGAGGCCCGCATCCGCGACCGCTGCCCCGGCAAGTACACGCACAAGCACTACGACCGGAACACCATCATCACCAACCCCTTCAAGGACGAGGCGGAGAACCTCTACCGCTCCTACCTGGTCCTGGATGACGACTGCGCGGAGATGGGTGACCACGTCACCGGGCACCACCTCCAGGGCGTGGTGTTCTTCGAGGCGTCGCGCCAGATGCTGCTGGCGGCGACGGAGAAGTTCTGGCTCGAGCAGATCGGCCGGCCCTACTACTTCGTCCTCAACGAATACAACATCACGTACCACACCTTCGGCTTCCCCCTGCCGACCGACATCACGATGAAGGTGGTGGCGGAGCGCGGTGACACGCGCCAGACGGGCGCGGTGTTCCTCGACATCAAGGTCGAGTTCTTCCAGGTCGGGGTGTGCATCACCGAGGTCTTCGTGAAGTACGCCGCCTTCGACAAGGCCCTCTTGAGTGCGCGTGAAGGGCTCTTGTCCCGGCTCGCGCTCGTCAAGCTCGCGCCCGGTCTTTCTCCTCTCAACGAAATCGACGCCTGAACCAGGACTTCCGCCACCATGAGCAAGAACTACATCGTTTTTTCGGACATCGATGAGACGTTGATCCGCTTCAAGAGCATGATCACGTTCATGGATTACTTCCTGTACAAGACGCCGTACGCGTCGCGGCCGGAAGCGGAGCAGAAGCGCAAGGAGTTCCAGGCCATCAACGAGGCCAACACGCCCACCGCGGACCGGGCTGCCCTCAACAAGCGCTTCTACGAGATGTTCGCGGGCATCTCCCAGGCGGAGCTGCAGGCGGCGGCGAAGACCTGGCTCCAGGAGGTCATGGACCGGGGCGACCTGTTCGTGTCGTCGGCGTACTCCGAGCAGAAGGAGCACAAGTCCCGCGGCGCGGAGCTGGTGCTCGTCTCCGGGTCGTTCAAGGACATCCTCGGCCCCATCTGCTCCTACGTCGGCGCGGACCTGCTGCTGTGCTCGGAGCTGGAGGTCAAGGACGGCCTCTACACCGGCACGCTGCTCCAGCAGGTGATTGGCGACGGCAAGTGGGAGGTCATCTCCCGCTACATCGCGGGCAAGGGCATCCAGCTGGATGCGTGCTACGCCTACGGCGACCACGTGTCGGACATCTGCTTCATGGAGAAGGTGGGCAACCCCGTCGTCGTGGGTGACTCGCCGGCCATGCTCAAGGTCGCGCGCGAGCGCAGCTGGCGGGTTCTTTCGGCCCACTGAGGATTGGAATCAAACGCCATGCCTACCCAGAAACACGTCTCCGCCCTCAAGCTGACGACGCAGGGCCCTCCCTATCCTCCCAGTGAGATCATGGACAAGGATGGGAACTTCATCGTCATTGGCAATGTCATCCAGGAAGACCTGACGATGAAGTGGACCGCGGCGGTGGTCGCCGTGGACAGCCCGGTGCCGGAGTTCGGGAAGCTCGCGCCCTACAAGGTGGTGCGCCAGCTCTCCTCGGACGAGCTCGCGACCAGCGAAGAGGTGTTGCACACGGTGTCGCTGCCGCTGGCGTGCAACAACTACAAGCTCGTCTTCGCGCCGGAGCAGATGCCCCACGCGCACAGCGTGGTGCGGCCGTCGCTGCCGCTGCACGAGGCGTACATCCCGGACTACCGCCCCATCGACGGGCGGAAGATCACCTCGCCCATCACGCTGGGGCAGTGGTGCAAGGCCAAGGGGACGATGACCATCGAGGTGGGGGACACCTACGCGGACTTCTCCTTCGTGTTCGAAGGCATGATTCCCCACAGCCTCTACACGGTGATGGGCCTGCGCCGGCATGAGATCCGGCCCCAGGACACCGTGCGTCCGGGCCCCCTGGGCATTCCCAACGTCTTCATCGCGGACGCGGAGGGCAAGGCGACGTACTCCGCCCGCATGCCCAACCCGTTCCCGCCGGGGCCGCAGTCCAACCGCATCATCGACGTCATCGTCCTGTGGATCAGCTCCCAGATGAGCTTCGGCGGGGCCATTGGCCACCACGGGCTCGGCGGGGATGTCCATGCCCAGCTCAAGTCGGGTCCCGCGCCGTTCGAGGGACTCGAGACGAGAGGGTAGGGGGACGCGATGAGCACCGACTCGAACACGAAGTGGCAGGTGGTGACGCCGTTCACCGCCATCCTGCTGGCGCTGGGCTCCATCATCATGGTGCAGCCCATCTTCCAGCAGATCGGCGCCGACTTCGGGATTCCCATCACCGACGTGCGCGTCTCGTTCAGCTACTGCAGCCTCACGTACGCGGTGGCGTTCTTCCTGCTGGGGCCGCTGACCGACCGGGTGAACCTCACGCGCATGGCCATGTTCAGCGCGCTGGGGCTCGCGGGAAGCGTGGCACTGTGTGGCGCGGCGCCCAGCTTCCTGCTCTTCAACGTGGGCATGGGGCTCATGGGCGCCTTCGCCGGCGGCATGGTCAGCCCCATGTTCCCGTACATGGCGCGCATCGCTCCGCCGGGGAAGGCGGGCGCCTACCTGGGCCTGTGCCTCAGCGCGACGGTGACGGGCCTCATCGTCGGCCGCACGGTGCTGGGCATCCTGACCGGCATGTTCGGCTGGCGTGCGGCGATGATGGGCTACAGCGTCCCCGTCATCCTGCTGGCCGCGGCGCTCTTCCGCGCCCGGGCCCTGCCGGCGCTGCCCGGACAGAAGCCGTCGCTGGGGGCGCAGTACGGGCGGTCGCTGAAGCTGCTGACGATGCCGCACATCGTGCGCCGCTACGTGGCGGGCTTCCTGCTGTTCTTCGCCTACCTGGGCGCGCTGACGACGCTGACGTTCTACCTGGTCGCTCCTCCGTTCGGCCTGACGGTGGGACAGATTGGCTGGCTGAGCCTCGCGGGCCTCGGTGGGGCGGTGATTGCCCCCAAGGCTGGCGCACTGGCGCAGGCCTATGGCGCCAGCCGCGTGGTGCGCACCGGCGTGGTGCTGGTGCTCGCCTCGTTCGGCATCATGTTGCTGTTCCAGAACGTCGTCGCGGTGATGCTGGGCGTGCTCGTCCTCTACACGGGCGTGTATGCCTGCCAGCCGGCGGTGTTCTATGACGTCACCACCGCCATCCAGCCGCAGCAGATGGGGGCCGCCTCGTCGCTGTACCTCTTGAGCTGTCTTTCGGGAGGCAGCCTGGGCAGCTACGCGCTCGGGTCGGTGTGGCAGCGCTGGGGCTGGAAGGGCGTCATGGCCGCGGCCGGGGCCGCCACGCTGGGCACGCTGGTGCTGGGCGCGGTGGGCAGCAGCCCCCGCCCGAGCCTGGCTCGGACCGCGACGTGATGCGCAGGCAGGGCGTGGAAGAGCATTCCGTGGAGAGGGAACACAATGACTGACGTCCGCAGCACGGTGTCACTGGGGAAGCTGGGCAGCACGAGCCTGCCGCGCGTGGGCTTGGGTTGCATGGGCATGAGCGAGTTCTACGGCCCGTCGGACGACACCGAGAACCTTCGCATCCTGGCCCTGGCGAACGAGCTGGGCTACCGGCACTTCGACACCTCCGACATGTATGGCGGCGGTACCAACGAGGAGCTGCTGGGGCGCTTCATCAAGACGGTGCCGCGCGAGCGCGTCTTCCTGGCCACCAAGTTCGGCATCGTGCGCGACGCGGCGGGCGGCCTGGCGCGCAGCGTGGACAACAGCCCCGAGTACGTCCGCGCGGCCTGCGAGCGCAGCCTCAAGCGGCTGGGCGTGGACCACCTGGACCTGTACTACGTGCACCGCAAGGACCCGTCCGTGCCCATCGAGGACACGGTGGGGGCCATGGCGGAGCTGGTGAAGGCCGGCAAGGTGCGCCACCTGGGGCTGTCCGAGGTCAGCGTGGACACGCTGCGCCGGGCGCACAAGGTGCACCCCATCGCCGCGCTGGAGACCGAGTACTCGCTGCTGTCGCGGGACCCGGAGGCGGAGCTGCTGCCCACGTGCAAGGAGCTGGGCGTGGCGTTCGTGGCCTACAGCCCGCTGAGCCGGGGGCTGCTCACCACGTCCCTCAACGCCTCGGACGTGAAGCAGAGCGGGGACGTGCGGCAGTTCATGCCGCGCTTCGCCGGGGAGAACTTCCAGCGCAACGTGGCGCTGCTGGAGAAGCTCAAGGAGATCGCCGCCGAGCGGCAGTGCACCCCGTCCCAGCTCGCCCTCGCCTGGGTGCTGTCGCGCGGAGAGCACATCCACATCATCCCCGGCACGCGCCGGGAGAAGTACCTGCGGGAGAACTTCTCGGCGGGAGCGCTGGCGCTCAGCGCCGCCGAAGTCGAACGCATCACCACGGCCATCGACGCGACCCAGGTGGCGGGGACGCGCTATCCGGAAGCCGCCATGAAGGGCATTGGCCGCTAGGCCAGGAAGAGGACTACGCGATGTCTGACGAACGAGTGGAGATGACCGCCTTCATCACGGCGAAGCCCGGCAAGGAAGTGGAGATCAAGGCCGCGCTCAACAAGCTGGTGACGGAGACCGTCAAGGAGCCGGGCTGTGTGTTGTTCCGCATCCTGGAGGACCTGGAGAACCCGGGCCGGTTCGTGCTCTGGGAGATCTTCCAGAACCGGGATGCGCTGCGCGTCCACATGGAGCTGGAACACACCCGGAACTACTTCTCCCTGGGGCTGACGGCGGGCACCCAGGTCATGAAGCTCAAGACGGTCTGAGCCCCTTCAAGGCTCCCAGCGAGACGCCGCCGCCATGAACATGCATCGTGCAGTGAGAGTCCTTTCCACCCGGGTGGCGCTCGCAGTGCTGGGGCTTCCCCTGGGAGCCATGGCGGCGCCCGAGCCGGAGGCAACGCCTGCCGTCGCGCAGGACGTGGCGCCGGCCCCGCCCGCGCCACCGCCCCTGGTGTTCCGCCTCCAGGCGCGGCTGGACTCCCGCGTCCTCGTGGGGCGGCAGGCCCGGCTGGATGACTACACCCTGGACTCCATCCTCGTGGTCCCCGGGGTGGGCGGGCAGCTCACGCCCTGGTTCTCGTATGGGTTCAGCGCGGTGGCCTACGCGCAGAGCTTCGAGAACGCGCAGCCCCGGATCCTGGACACCGTGGGCATGTTCAAGCTGGCGGAGCCGTTCCAGATCTGGGCGGGCCGCTTCGTGGTGCCGTTCGATCGCTTCAACTTGAGCGGCCCGTTCCGCAACCTCATCTGGAGCTATCCCGGCATCTACGACGGGGTGCGCCGCATCGGTGGGGAGAACGGCCCCTTCGGGCGCGACACCGGCCTCTCCATCTGGGGCTCCGTGGGCCAGGGTTTCTTCAAGTACCACCTGATGGCGCACCAGCTGGAGCTGGGCCAGGCGGCGCCCCGGCTGACGGGCCGCGTGAGCTTCAGCTTCCTGGACCGGGAGCCCGGCTACTTCGTCTCCACGTCGTACCTGGGGGAGAAGGACGTGGTGTCGGTGGGCGTGGCCATGCAGTACCAGCACGACGGCCGCACCTGGACGCCCGTGGCGGGCGCGGGGGCCTCCAGCGTGCTTCCCCTCGCGGTGGACGCGGCGCAGGTGCAGCCCCTGCCCACGCGGGTGGACAACCTCTGGGCGGTGACGGCGGACCTGTTCGCGGAGAAGCGGCTCGGGCCCGGCCTGGGCACGGCCACCTTCGACGTGGGCTACTACGAGTACGACGAGCACCGCTCGTACCGGCGCGCGTATGCCATCACGGCCGCGTACCTGCCGCACCTCCAGCTGGGCCCGGGGCGGACGCAGGTGGGCATCCGCTGGGAGCAGGCCTACGCCAGCCCCCTGCAGCCGCAGCTGTCCAACCTCAAGGCGGCGGACCTGTCGGTGTCCTACCACCTGAGTGGCTACAACCTGCGCCTGGGGCTCGACGCCGCCCGGCAGTGGCTGGGCTCCCGCGTGGCGAACAACGTCGCCATGGGGCTCCAGTACTCGCCTCCCTGAGCGCTCCGTGGCCCCGCGCGGGGGGCCTTCAGCCCTCCGCCATCGGGCGGGGGCGCTCGGCCTGTTCGGGCATGGCGTCCATGCGGTAGCGCCCGGGCGACACGCGCAGGTGGCGCTGGAAGGCCTTGCCGAAGCCGGTGGTGGAGTCGTAGCCGACGCGCGTGGCGACCTCGTCCACGGACTCGCGGGTCGTCTTCAAGATCTTCGCTGCCAGGCTCATCCGCCAGCGCGTGAGGTACTTGAGGGGGGGCTCTCCCACCAGCTCGCCGAAGCGCCGGGCGAAGGCCGCGCGAGACAGGGCGACGCGCGCGGCCAGGCTCTCCACCGTCCACGGCTGCTCCGGGCTCTCGTGGATGAGGGACAGGGCGCGGCCAATCTGCGGGTCGCGCAGCGCGCCGAACCAGCCCCCCGCGCCCACGGGCTGGCTGTCCAGCCAGGCGCGGACGATGAAGACGAACAGGCTGTCCACGAGCCGGGGGATGATGATCTCCGAGCCCGGCAGCTTGCGGCCGGACTCGTGGGACAGCAGCCGCACCAGGGCCTGGAACTGGCCGCTGTCGTCGGACGAGTCCACGTGGAGGCGGATGAGCTGGGGCAGGAGCGCCAGCAGCGGGTGCTGGCCGTCCTGTTCGAACTCATAGGCCGCGCACAGCAGCGAGGTGCAGTCCGCGGTCGAGGAGGGCGGCTCGGCCGCGAGCCGGTCCTTCATCCGCGTCAGCGCCTCCTCCCAGGGCTCCACGGGGCCGTGGGGGGAGTCGGTGAGGAAGTGGCGGACGCCGGAGCCCACGAGGGCCAGGTCTCCCGGCACCAGCCGCATGGGCTCACCGCCTTCCAGGTGCAGCCAGCAGACGCCGCGCTGCACGAGGTGGACGGCCGTCTTGGTGTGGGCGTTGATGTCCAGCCCCCACGGCGCCAGCAGCTCCGACTGGCAGAGCATCGTGTTTCCCAACTGGGTCACACCCAACACGTTCGCCAGGACGTCCATGCGCACCCCTCCTCGGGCTTCAGGCCTCGACGGGTCAATCATAACGCCATCCTCCCAGGCATCCACTGGCGTGAGACGTTTGGACTGAAAATCGAGCGTTTCGCTCATTGTTCGTGGCGTTCGTTGTCCCTTATCTAGACGACAGTCGAGCCCACCCCCCAGCGGGACCTCTCGCCCACGCGCGACTCGACCGGGACAGCGGTTGTTCCCGGGTGCGCGTCCCACTCACTCCTCAGGAGCCATACCCATGAAGGCACGTCTTTCGCTGACCGCCCTCGTTTTCGCCCTCACCCTGTCCACCCAGGCCGCCGCGGAGGGCACCAAGCCCGCGGCCGCCACCACCAAGAGCAAGACCATGACCGCTGCTGCCACGACCACCACCAAGAGCTCCGCCGAGGTCCTGAAGAGCTTCTTCGACGCGTTCGGCAAGGGCGATGCCGACGGCGTCATCAACACCTTCCACCCGGACGCGGCCATCACCGCGGTGCGCAAGGCGTCTGACCGCAAGGGTGAGCAGCTGCACGGCTCCTACACCGGCAAGGCCGGCGCCAAGGAGTTCGTCACGAACATGGGCAAGGCTTTCGACACGAAGGCCTTCTCGGTGGAGCACCTGATCGGCGAGGGCGACGTGGCGTACGCCAGCGGCTCCTTCGTGCACAACATCCGCTCGACGGGCAAGCCGTACGCCAGCGACTGGGCGCTGAAGATCATCGTCAAGGAAGGCAAGATCCTCGAGTACCACTTCTACGAGGACTCTGCCGGCTTCATCGACGCGAGCAAGAAGTAAGCAATTGCTCCAACATCGCGTCCCAGGAGGGCTTGTCCTCCTGGGATGCGGTGGCCTCATCCAACGGTTGTCCTTGAGAGCCCCCGCTACATCCCCAGCCGGTGGGTGAGCTCCGGCGGCACCGGGTAGACCGCCTCCTTCGGCAGCAGGCGCGTGGCCTGATCCGCGCGGCCGTCGTCCAGGTGTTTGCGCAGCTTCCGCACGAGCGGCGTCAGGTCCGTGATGGAGACGGTCCATTCCTCCACGAAGCGCTGGATGATGGCGCGGCTCAGTCCCACCTGGATGCTGTCGTGGGGCAGGCCGGCGCCTCTCAGCGTGCGCTCTGGATCCCACTGGACGATGACGGGCGCGGCGTCGAACGCCTGGCGCCACGCGTCCTTCGAGCCGTGGACCCTGGGCTCGTAGCTGGTGAGGACGGCGCTGGCCAGGGCCTCTTCCCAGCCTGTGCGTTTGATGCGCACCGCGAGCGTGCGCTCCTGGCCGCTCTTGCGGCCCCAGTTGGAGCGCTCCATCAGCCACAGGAAGCTGGGTTTGATCCACGTCATCCGGCCCAGGGAGAACGGCGGGCCGAACTTCTGCTGCGCCACCGCCACGTCCGCGATGGCGTCCGGATAGGCCTGGTACACCACGATGGACGCGCTGTCGAAGTCGGCGCGGACCTCTCTCGCGGCGCTCACGGCCGGGCTTTGGGTTTCGGCAGCTTCGTGCGGCCCATCTTCAGGAGCAGCTGGAAGTGCTCCGTGGGGGTGGGCGTCACGCTCAGGCGGCTGCGGGTGAGCAGCGGGAAGTCCTTGAGCGCGGGCGTGGCCTTGATGGTGGCCAGCGTCACCGGGGCGGTGAAGGCCACGACGGGCCCCACGTCCACGCAGGCCCAGTCCTCACCGGGCGCGGTGGGATCCGGCCCCGGCTTCGTGAGCACGCACGCGACGCCCACGACGGCCTTGTCCTCGTTGGAGTGGTAGTAGAGGCACAGGTCCCCGGGCGTCATGGCCCGCAGGTTGTTGCGCGCCTCGAAGTTGCGCACGCCCGTCCACTGCGTCCTTCCGTCCGCCGCGAGCTGCGCGTACGCGTAGACGGAGGGCTCGCTCTTGATCAACCAGTACCGCGGAGTCGCCATGACGGCGCACCCTACGCAGGGCGGGGTGGGCGAGGCCAGCGACGAGTGGTCAGGGGCGCTGGCGCTGGAAGAGCTCGAGCAGCTGCCCGTTGTCCATCGCCGTGACCTCACGCCGGGTGGGATCCTCCTCTGTGTAGCCCACCCGGAGTGCCGCGTCGTTGATCCCGGGATGGAGCTTCCTCACCGCGGCCCAGGTGCTGCGGTCGTCCTGGGCCAGGGAGCAGGGCAGGGGCGTCAGCAGGCCGGCCGTCCGGCCCGGCTCCAGTGCGTCCGGCATCTCCTGGAAGGACAGCCAGGTGTCCCGGGGGATGTCCACGGGGACCGTCGGGTCGATGAAGCGGGCCTCCACGGGGAGCGTCCGCACGTCGACGCCTCCCATCAATGTCGGAGTGGAGCGCGTGGGCCGGCCGTAGGTCAGGGTCGACATGTCGATCTGCACGGCGCACAGGTCCGGATGAACGGACAACAGGAGGTTGTCGCCCGCGCGGATGTCGATGATGAAGCGCTGTGATTCGTTCATCGCCGCGTCCCTGAGCGCCACGACGTGGCGCCCGCTCGACACCGGAAAAGCGAGGTGCTGGCTGACGTGCAGGGTCGGCACCGCCCGCGCCTGATCCACCCACAGCCAGACATCCTGCTCGGGGTTGGAGCTGACGGCCACGACGTGGAGCTGGCCCCCGTCGTCGCGGTGGATGACCATGGCGACCCCGAGCGCCAGCATCGGTCCCGCCGCGAGGAGCACCAGGGCGGCCTTCCACTTCCCCAGTGCGGCGAGCCCCTGCGTCGGAGGCGGCAGTTCGGCCGGGTCCTGCTGGAAGGCGCCCAGGAGGGTGTCGTTGGCGGACTCCGTGGGCCCCCTGGGCGTTGGAGTGGAGTCCTCGTGCTTCGCCCGCTCCTCCGACGAGGAGACGAGCCAGGAGATGAAGATGCCGAGCGCCAGGAGTCCCAGCACCAGGGGCCAATTGCCTTGGTGGATGAGTTTGAGCAGTTTGAACACGGGTCCCCCCTGGGTGACGTCCTCCACCACCCAGAGAGCGTTATAGTCACGTCGGGAATTGGGACGTCAACCCGGCGTGAGCTTCCACAGGCGGCCGTTCGAGTCGTCCGTGAGCACGTAGAGCGCACCGTCGGGGCCCTGGACCACCTCGCGGATCCGCTCGCCGCGCTCCGTGAGCAGGCGCTCCTCGCCCACCACGCGGTCGTCCTTCACCACGAGCCGCACGAGCGCCTGACTGGACAGGCCACCGATGAAGAAGTTCCCCTTCCACTCCGGGAACAGCGCTCCCGAGTAGATGGTGAGCCCCGAGGGTGAAATCACCGGGTCCCAATAATAGACAGGCTGCTCCATGCCGGCGGCCTGCGTCGTCTTGTGAATGGGTTCGCCGGAATACTCCTCGCCATAGCCAATCGTGGGCCAGCCGTAGTCCTTGCCGGCCTCGGGACGGTTGAGCTCATCGCCGCCGCGCGGTCCCATCTCCACGGTCCAGAGCCGCTGCCGCGAATCCAGCGCCGCGGAGAGGACGTTGCGGTGGCCGGAGGACCAGATCTCCGGCCGCGCGTCCTTGCGGCCCACGAAGGGATTGTCCTGGGGGATGGAGCCATCCGGGTTGATGCGGACGATCTTCCCGAAGTCGCTCTTGAGGTCCTGCGCCTGGACGCGGCCCGGGAGGATGGAACGCTCGCCCAGCGTGACGAAGAGCTTGCCGTCCGGCGTGAAGACGAGCCGCCCGCCCGCGTGAAGCGTCGACTCGAGCGTGGGCTGCATGCGGAAGATGATCTGGAGGCCTTCGAGGCGCGGCTTGGGGCCGTCCACCAGCCGCGCCCGCGCCACCGCGAGCCCGTTGCCGCCTTCACGCGGCTCGTAATAGGTCCAGTAGATGAGCCCGCTCTTCGCGTAGTCAGGCCCGACTTCGACGTCGAGCAGCCCGCCCTGTCCCCGACCATCGACCTTGGGGACGCCCGCCACCGGGGGCGACTTCTTCCCCGCGGCGGTGACGATGAGGAGCGAGCCCGTGGGCTTCTCCGTGACGAGGAAGCGGCCATCCGGCAGGAAGGCAATGGCCCAGGGCTTGTTGAGTCCCGCGGCAAGCTCCGTCACCACGAGGGGCGTGCGCGTCTTCACCGCGGGCGCGCGCGTCTGTCCCGGAAACGCGGGCTTGAACTCCGGGACGTTGGGCGGCGCCGTCTCCACGGGGGCGCCCGGAGGGATGTCACCCTGTCGCGGCACGGACTGCTGACTGTCGCCAGCGCGGCCCGGGGCCAGGTTGCCTTCCTGGCCCGCCTTCGGTCGGGCCGTCTGTCCATTCGCTTCGGGGGCGGTGCTCAGCAGGAGGGCGGCGAAGGCCGCGGTCGCGAGTCCAGTGCGCATGGCGTGCAACTCTCCGTTGAAATGGTCCGAGCGTCACCCGAGATTCGTCTTGCTGAACACCCGCAGCGCTTCCGCCACGCTCCACGCCTGGGCGAAGCAGCCGCGCGGCCGGTAGGGCTCCGTCGCGTCGAAGATCTCCGAGATCTGCCCGATGCCCGCATGCGACAGGTGGTCCTCCATGCCCGCCAGCAGCGCGCGCGCCGCCTTCAGGTCCGGCGTCACCTTCAGCGTCGCGTCCACGTAGTGCCCGATGAGCCAGCCCCACACCGTGCCCTGGTGATAGGCCGCGTCGCGCGTCCTGAGGTCGCCGTCGTACTTCGGTTTGTAGTCCTTGCTCCCGGGCGCAAGGCTCCGCAGCCCCACGGGCGTCACCAGCTCTCGCCGCACCACGTCCAGCACCTGCGCCCACCGCTCGCGCTTCAGCACCGGGTGCCGCAGGGAGATGGCGAACACCTGGTTGGGCCGCACATGCGGGTCCTCGCGGCCGTCCTCTCCGTCCACCACGTCGAAGAGACACCCGCGCGCTTCATTCCAGAAGCGCTGGTTGAAGCTGGCCTGAGCGCGCTCGGCGGCGGCCTGGTAGGGGCCCGCGTCCTGGCCCAGCCGATGCGCCCAGCCCGCCATCAGGCGCAGGGCGTTGAACCACAGCGCGTTGATCTCCACCGCCTTGCCCCGGCGTGGCGTCACCACCCAGCCGTCCACCTTCGCGTCCATCCAGGTGAGCTGGTAGCCCTCCTGGCCCTGGCGCAAGAGCCCGTCCGCCGGGTCCACCCCGATGTTGAAGCGCGTGCCCTTCTGGTGGTGCGCCACGATGTCGCTCAGCGTGGGGAACAGGTCGCGCAGGAGCGACTCGTCCCCGGTCGCCTCCAGGTAGCGGTCCACCGCGTGGAAGAACCAGAGCGTCGC
The DNA here is from genome assembly GCF_003612055.1 of Corallococcus llansteffanensis. Taxonomy (GTDB): domain Bacteria; phylum Myxococcota; class Myxococcia; order Myxococcales; family Myxococcaceae; genus Corallococcus; species Corallococcus llansteffanensis. Next base: position 1,307 of record NZ_RAWB01000012.1, on the reverse strand, counting down.
ATCCGCCGTGTGGTAGACGCCCTCGTTCTCCCCGTCCGGGAAGTAGTTGGGGATGAGCCCGTCGCGAACGTAGTGCTCGAACGTGCGCAGGATGGCCGCAGCCTCGCGGTGGCGCCCCGTGGCCAGCGTCAGCCCGTCCAGGCTGATCATCGTGTCCCGGCCCCAGTCGGTGAACCACGGGTAGCCCGCGATGACGCTTCGCGCGTCCAGTCCCATCGACCGGGCCCAGGCCGCGTCCGCCGGGCGGGGCGGATCGATGATGAATTGATCCGCCGCCAGCACCAGCCGCGCCGGCACGCCCGTGCGCGCGGACTCCGGGGCGCGCTCCAGGAGCCGCTGCTGCCGCGTCAGCTCGCGCTCGAACACCACGGCCGGCTCCCGCTCCAGGTGCGCCGCGCTCTCCGTGGTGAGTCCAAAGCCCAGCGTGCCGCCCGGCTTCAGCGTGGCGGTGAAATAGCCCGGCGAGTGCTGCACCTCCGTGAAGTCATATCCGCGTGCCTTCTCCACGCGCAGGTGCTGCGGCCGGGACGTCTCCCCCAGGCTCACGAAGGGCGTGGGCCCGTCCGAATACAGCCGCAGCCGCATCCGCGGACCGTCCTCCCCGTTGCGCAGCTCCACCCGCGGGCCGCGCAGCGTGACGATGGCCTCCGGAACGCTCGCGAGCAGTGGCCCGTCGTGGGGGCGCAGCACCGGGAAGGGGCGCAGGTGCAGGGTGACCTCCGGGCCGGACAGGTGCTCCCACTGGAGGAACACCGTGTCCTCGCCGTGCACCATCACGAAGCGCCGCCGCAGCCGGGCCTTGCCCAGCGCGAAATCCCAGACGGGGATGAGCCCCTCCAGGTGGAAGTGCCGCAGGTGGCGGGCGCCGTCCTCCACGGCCGTGCCGTCCGCGTGCTCCTCGGACGACAGCCGGTAGCGCTGCCCCTCCACGAGGGCCACCTCCTCCAGCCGCGCCATCAACACCGTGCGGCCCAGCTTCTCCAGCGTGGGGATGAACAGGCCGTGGTAGCGGCGCGTGTTGCAGCCCACCACCGTGCCGGAGGCGTAGCCCCCGCGGCCGTTGGTCATCAGCCACTCGTGGTACACGCCGACGCCGAAGTCAGCGCCGTCCTTCCAGTCGAATGACAGGCGGGGCAGGGCAGGGGCATTCACGCCTTCGTCTCCTCCTCGCCCGTCAACACGAGCGCGGTCTGTCCGGGCAGTGGCCGCCGTCCCTCATCCGGAACCGTCGGCGTGCCCATCCCGCCTTGGCGGGCCCGTCACTGGACACCACGGTATGGGAGAGGGTGCTCACGGAAGCCCCCGCC